>DAOULP010000188.1:0-3557 GCA_034420175.1 Dehalococcoidia bacterium
TCTGCTAACCAGATAACCCCCTTAGCACATTGACTCGGCTTTCGGACCGGTGCTATCATCGCCCCTAGGTGGCGAGGTGAAGTCCGAGGTCGCCGGCCCGGAGGGCGGGTGGCCTCGCAGGCGTCCGATCGTAGACGTGGACGCCCGGTGACTTCCTCGCCGTCTGTGTTTGGTGGCCTGCTGCGTTCGCGGAGACAGGAGTGCCCATGACGCAGGACAATCACTCGGCTCTTCTACAGCTCTACGAGGAGATCCGCGTCTGCCCTGACTGCGAACTTGCCGCCACCCGCACCCACGCCGTCCCCGGCGAGGGACGCTCCGACGCAGAGATCGTGTTTATTGGCGAAGGGCCGGGCTACTACGAGGACCAGAAGGCGCGGCCCTTCGTGGGGCCGGCCGGCCAGTTCCTGGACCAGCTCCTGTCGTCCATCGGCATGAAGCGGGAGGACGTGTACATCGGCAACGTGATCAAGTGCCGCCCTCCCAACAACCGCGACCCCCTGCCGAAGGAGATCGAGGCCTGCCGGAAGTGGCTGGACCGGCAACTGGAGCTCATCGCGCCGAAGCTGGTCGTGACGCTGGGCCGGTACTCGCTGGCCAGATACTTCCCGGGTGAACCCATCTCCCGGATCCATGGCCAAGAGCGGCGCGTCGGCGATATCGTGGTCGTACCCATGTACCACCCGGCGGCCGCTTTGCACCAAGGCAACCTGCGGCGAACGATCGAAGCCGACTTCAGGAAGCTGCCTGCCATCCTGGAGCAGGCCCGCCAAGCCAGTGCCCAGCCGAGGGAGCCGGAGCCGGAGCAGATGCGCCTCTTCTAGGATGCGATCGCCATGACGAGGAGCCGGCTGCGCATTATACCGCTGGGGGGACTCGGAGAGATCGGCAAGAACATGCTGCTCTTCGAGTACGGCGACGATCTCATCGCCATCGACGCGGGCCTCATGTTCCCCGAGGAGGAGATGCTGGGTGTGGACCTCGTCATCCCCGACATCTCCTACATCCTGGAGCATGAGCACGGCCTGAAGGCCATCTTCGTAACTCACGGCCATGAGGATCACACTGGCGCCCTGCCCTACATCCTGAAGCGAGTGCAGGCGCCGATCTACTGCGCGCCGCTCACCGCCGACCTCATCGAGGTCAAGCTGAAGGAGGCGCGGCTGCTGGACAAGGCGGAGCTTCACCGGGTGCAGGCCGGCGAGCGCGTGCAGGTGGGTTGCTTCGAGGTGGAGCCCTTCGGCGTTGCCCACAGCGTGCCCGACTCGCTGGGGCTGGCGATCCGCACGCCGGTAGGCACCGTAGTGCACACCGGCGACTTCAAACTGGACCACAGGCCGGTCATGGGTCAGCCCACAGACCTGGCCCGCCTGGCGCAACTGGGCAGCGAAGGGGTCCTCCTCCTTCTCTCAGATTCGACTTACGTGGAGGTGGAGGGCTACACTCCGTCCGAGCGTGTGGTCGGCGACTCACTGCTCGAGATCATGGCCTCGTCGCCCGGACGTGTCATCGTCGCGACCTTTGCCTCCCTCATCTCGCGCATCCAGCAGGTGATCGACGCTGCAGAGGCCACCGACCGGCGGGTCTTCGTGACCGGCCGGAGCATGCTCGATAACGTGGACATGGCGGTGGAGAAGGGCTATCTGACGGTGCCGGATGGCGTGTTCGCCGGCGTCGGCGAGCTGAGACGCCTTCCCCACGACGAGGTGGCCGTCGTCACGACCGGCAGCCAGGGAGAGCCTACCTCCGCCCTTACCCGCATGGCGAACCGCGACCACCCGCACATCAAGATCGTTCCCGGTGACACCGTAGTGCTCTCCGCAACGGCCATCCCCGGCAACGAGGCAGTGGTCTACAGAACGGTGGACAATCTCTTCCGCCTAGGAGCGCGTGTGCTCTACAACCGCATCGCCGACGTGCACGTGCGGGGCCACGCCGCGCAGGAAGAGCTCAAGATCGTTCTCTCCCTGGTGCGACCCCGCTACTTCGTGCCTCTTCACGGCGAGTACCGTCACCTGGTGCTCCATGCCCGCCTTGCCGAGTCGCTCGGCGTACCTGAGGAGAACACCTTCGTACTGGTGGACGGCGATGTGCTGGAACTGGACGACATGGGCGCCCGCCAGCGCGACCGTGTGCAGGCCGACTATGTCTACGTCGATGGCCTGGGAGTGGGTGACATCGATAGCGTGGTGCTGCGTGACCGACAGCACCTTGCCACCGATGGCATGATTGTCATAGTCATCGCCGTCGACAAGCGCAGCGGCCGCGTCGTGGGCAAGCCTGACGTGGTGTCTCGCGGCTTTGTCGACGTGGAGGAGTCAGAGGAGCTACTGGAGCGCACCCGCGATATGGTGGTCGCTGCCCTGGAAGGGACGAAGCGCACCGCCGAAGGGGGTGTCGCACACAGCAAGGTGAAGGAGGCTATCGCCAAGTTCCTCTATGAGGAGACGCGCCGGCGGCCCATGGTGCTGCCGGTGGCTGTCGAAGTGTAGGGCGCCAGCGGCAGAACCTGCTGGCGCTCAGGACGAGGCCAGGGCGGGGGGCCATACTGGCCTGTCGGTGGTATGCTCGGCTGCCGGCAGCCAGGACGAAAGGTAGCCTGGGCATGGCCAAGGCAAGAAGCGCTTCTCGCCCGTCGGTTGGGCGCGCTTCGCACACGGCCGGCGCCGGCCGCCGTGGGCGGCCTCGGACCGTCGGCCGCCGCCGCGGCGCTCCTTCTCCCTTTGCCCTGGTCGTCACCGGCCTCTTTCGCCGCGAGACCCTTGGGGCCGCCTTGGTCTTCCTGGCCGCCCTGGCCATCTTCTGGCTCGTGCCCGTCACCAAGCTGGCGGCCAGCCTTCGCGACGACCTGGTACAGGCCATAGGCCTGCACGTATTCCTTCTCATTGTGGCCTTGGGTGCCGTCGGCTGGCTGGTCCTGCGACGGAGTCTCGGCTCAGCCCTCGTGTACTGGCAGACCCTGGTCGCGATCAGCCTCGGTGCCGTCGTCCTCCTCGGGATCCTCGGCCTCTTCCGGCCCGGCTGGGAGCTAGGGAGCACGTCTCTGTCTGAGGTCACGGCCGGCGGGGACCTCGGCCACGCCCTGACATCCACCGGGCTTGGCATCCTCATCTGGCTGATCTGTGGCGTCGGTGCGATCGTCGTGCGCTGGCCTCGGTCCTCGCGGCAGGCCCTGGCTCGAAGCCCCGACGCGGCCGTCACCGTCTGGCGCTGGCGGATCCCACAGCGCACATGGCACGCTTCGCAGATTGTGCTCCAGGCCATCTTCCCCACTCGCACGGCTCCGGAGCCGAAGCCGCGCGTGCCCATCGAGACGCTGATGTGGGCGCGCACGGCACCCACGACCCTCCCTCCCGAGCCGGAGGCGCAGCCGCCGGAGCCTGCGGCGGAGTCCGGCCAGCCTTCGGATTTCGGTTGGCAGACTGAGCTACCTCTGCCTGGGCAGGAAGACGGCGAGGCCGCGGAGGAGGCTGCGCCTCCCCCTGCCGCCGCACATTCCCGTGAGAGCGATGGCCAGTGGACGCTGCCGCCTCTGGATGTCCTGGCCACCGTTGCAC
>DAOULP010000189.1:0-7908 GCA_034420175.1 Dehalococcoidia bacterium
GCGGCTGGGTGGTACTGGAGCTTGATGGTGACCTCCAGGAGATCGAGCGCGGCATCGAGTGGGTCACCTCCAAGGGCGTGCGCGTGGACCCCGTGGAGGGCGACATCGTCGAGGGCTAACGCCGGCCGGACATTGGAGGTATCACCTTGAGCGTATCAGTGCGCATCCCCGCGCCTCTGCGGAAGCTCACCGGCGAGCGGGACGTCGTCAGCGCCGACGGCGGCGGCAACCTGCAGGAGATCATCAACGGGCTGGACCAGGAGTACCCCGGCCTGAAGGAACGCATCTGCGACGAAAGCGGCGAGATCCGCCGCTTCGTGAATGTCTATGTTAACGGCGAGGACGTGCGATTCCTCTCCGGCCTCGAGACCCCCATCAAGGCCGGTGACGAGGTGAGCATCGTGCCCGCCGTCGCCGGCGGCTAGAAGCCCCGGCCCGTCCACGAACCACCCGCAGGGCGGCACCCCTGTCCACGACGACGAGGGCGCCGCTCTGTTGCGTCGTCTGTGCCCTAGGGCGGCAAGGGCGGGGGACTCGCCAGCGGGCCGCTGGTGGGGGCCGTACCGGGCGTAGGGGACAGCGCTTGCGACGGCCCCGGCGTCGCCGTCTCCACCACGCCCAGGGGCGTGCCCTCGCCGACCGGCGTCTCGACCACCAGCGGCGGCGTGGCCGTCGGTGGCGGCGTCGCGGTCGCCGACGGCGATGGCGACGGGGTCGCCGTCGCGGTGGGTGCGGGCGTCAACGTAGCCGGAGCGAGTGTGGGCGTTGGGCTCGGCGTGGACGTAGCCGTAGGGGTGCAGGTGACCCGCGCTGTCCCCGCACCATCCTCCCCCGCAGCCAGCGGCGGCCCACATGCCTCGGTCGCCACCGGTCCGACGGGCGTCATCGTGGCTCCGGCGCTGGCTGATCCGCCCCCACCGTCGCCAGAGAGCGCTACCAGCCAGATCGCCAAAGCGACCAACGGCACGATCACGGTCGCCGCGGCACCCAAGAGAACCGCAAAGGAGCGTCCGCCGGCCGAGCCGCCGCCAGCCACGGGGCGCCCGGGCCGGCGGGGAGGCGGGCCCATGGGGCGACCCCGCGCCAGCGCCGCCGATCCCTGTGAGGCCGCAGGCGCGCTGGGCGCGGCGTGCGCTTCGACGTAGGCCATCAGGTTCCGAAGGGTGGTGTCCTTGAGGCCCGGCGGCGGCGGCACGGGCAGAAGCGCCGCCAGCACTTCCAGGGCAGGGACCAGACGCATTGACGCCTCCGAGCAGGCAGGGCAAGCGGCGACATGCGCGCTCACCTGTCGCCGTGATTCGAGGGGCATGATGGCCCTTTGAGTGACAGCCGCGAGCCGTTGCAGCTCCGGGCACTCGGCACCCGCCAGCCTGAGCCTAAGGAGCGAGGTGAAGGCGTCCTCCGCGATGTCCTTGAGCCGGCCGATCGTGCGCCATACCGTGAGCCTGTCGATGCCGACCACACGTGCCACCTCGGAGGTCTTCAGCCGTCCCCGCAGATGGAGGTCAAGGAGGCCGTACTCCCTGCGATCCAGGCTGGACGCGGCCTCCCAGATGATCGGCGCTTCCTTCCGGGCCTGAGCTCTCTCCTCGGGGTTCGTCAGGCTGTGCGGCGCCAGCTCCGCGAAGACAGATGCCTCCTGCTCCTCCCGGGGCTTGTCGGCCCGACGGGCCGTCGAAGGCTCGACAGCCTCAATCGCTGTCTGGTAGGCGGCGGACAGAACCTCCAGGCGTGGGCTCGCTCGACGGCCCCCGCCGGATAGCCGCCGGCCCAGGCGCACGAAAGTCGACAGCACCGCCCGCTCCGCTTCGGCGGGGGACGGGAGCATGCGCAGCAGGAAGTCGTAGACCTCGGCGAAGTAGCGATCGTACAGCGCGACGAAGGCCGTCCGGTCTCCCAGGGCAGCCCTGGCTGCCAGGGCCTCGTCGCTCTCCGGCTTCCGCTCCTTCACGCCGTTCTTTGGCATTGCGACCCTCACGCGCGTGCATTGTAGCACCGGAGGCGCCCAGCCTGGGGGCTATCCGAGAACTCCGCCCCCCTTGACGGCCGGGCCGTATCGGGTGGCACGGCTTCAAGACCAAGAGACTGCCGGACGAGCGGGAGACTCGGTCCACGGCTGCGTGGCGGTCGAGGACGCAGGCGCCGGCGGTCTGCCAAGATGGCCGATCACCTACGCGGAGTCGTGCGCGGCAACGCCGTTCTCCCCGAACGGGAGGAGAGTGCGAGTGCTCGTGAGTAAAACGCGTCTCGCCAACAACACCCTTGTCCGGGATCGGGGGCCATGCTACGATTGTTGATGCAGTTACTAAACTTTCTGGCCGAGGGACGGGGAAGCGGAGGTGATGGGCGGTGCGCGTTTCCACGAAGGGCGACTACGGCATCCGCGCCCTCATCGAGCTGGCTCACCACTTTGGGCAGGGCCCTCTCATGAGCGCCGAGATAGCCGCGCGACAAAACATCCCGGAACCCTACCTGGACCAGCTTCTCACTACCCTGCGCCGGGCCGGCTTCATCCGGAGCGTCCGAGGCCCTCAGGGAGGTCATGCTCTGATCCGTGAGCCCAGGGACCTCAGCCTGAGCGATGTCATCGCAGTTCTGGAGGGCTCAGTCTCGCCGGCCGCCTGCCTTGACGAGCCCGACGGCTGTGGCAAGCCAGGCTTCTGCGCCCAGCGTGAGGTCTGGGAGACGATACGGGACGCCACACGGAAGATCCTGGACGATGTGTCCATCGGCGACCTGGCGCAGCGCGAGCGTGAGATGAATGAGGGCGGCGGGCGCTACGTGATATGACGGGGGTTGGCGACCGTTATGGCTTCTAGAACCAGGCAGGAGACCGCGGAGTTGGTTGCCGACAGCGCGCTCGACCTCGTCGGGAATACGCCCCTGGTCCGGCTGCGGCGGGTGATCCCGGACGACGCGGCTGAGGTGCTGGCGAAGATGGAGTCGCGGAACCCGGCGGGCAGCGTCAAGGACCGCATCGCCGTCAGCATGATCGAGGACGCCGAGGAGCGCGGCCTCCTCAAGCCCGGCGACACTATCGTGGAGCCTACGAGCGGCAATACGGGCATTGGCCTTGCGATGGTCGCAGCGATAAAGGGCTACGGTCTAATCCTCACCATGCCCGAGCACATGAGCGTGGAGAGGCGCAAGCTCTTCGCCCGCTACGGGGCCAGGCTGGTGCTGACGCCGGCGGTCGAGGGGATGAGCGGGGCCGTCTACGCCGCCGAGGAACTGGTCCGGAAGAACCCCGGGTATTTCATGCCCCAGCAGTTCAACAACCCTGCCAACCCAGCGATCCACCGCCGCACCACGGCCCGCGAGATACTGCGCGCAACCGGCGAGCGGCTGGACGCCTTTGTGGCAGGGGTCGGCACCGGCGGCACCATCACCGGCGTCGGCGAGGTGCTGAAGGAGCTCAATCCGAACATCCTGGTCGTTGCGATTGAGCCGGCTCGCTCGCCGGTCCTTCAGGAGGGCAAGCCCGGGCCACACGGCATCCAGGGCATCGGAGCCAGCTTCGTGCCCGGCATTCTCAACCGAGAGGTCATCGACGAGATCATCGGCGTGCGGGACGAGGACGCCATGCATATGGCTGCGCGGCTTGCTCGCGAGGAAGGTCTGCTGGTGGGCATCTCGGCAGGGGCGAACGTTCACGCCTCCGAGGCGGTGGCCCGTCGCTTGGGAGTCGGCAAGCGGGTCGTTACCATCCTGCCAGATACGGGCGAACGGTACCTGAGCGTCGACCTCTAGGGCTGCGAGGGGAGCGATCCGGTGACCCATACCCACGTGGAGGACTCGATGGCGGTCTCGGTTTACGTGCCGACGCCCTTCCACCGGCTGACAGGGAACCGTGCCCGGGTGGAGGGACAGGGCAAGGACGTTGCAGAGCTCTTGGAGGACCTGGAGAGCCGGTTCCCGGGGTTCCGAAGCCTCGTTCTGGACGACCATGACCAGATCCCGACCCACATCAACGTCTACGTCAACAACCGTGAGATCGCCACCCTCAAGGGCATCGCGACACCCCTGCAGGACGGCGACGAGGTGGCCGTCATACCCGCCCTGGCCGGAGGCGCTGTGGACGACAGGGAGCGCGGGGCGGGAGCGGCGTCGGCACTGACCGAACAGCAGGTGCTGCGCTACTCCCGTCACATCATCATGCCCCAGGTGGGCAGCGTAGGGCAGCGCAAGCTCATGGAGGCCCGCGTCCTCATGCTGGGGGCGGGTGGCCTGGGCTCGCCGGCGGCCCTCTACCTGGCGCTCGCCGGTGTCGGCACGCTGGGCATCGTCGACTTCGACACGGTGGACCTCTCGAACCTCCAGCGCCAGATTCTGCACCAAACTCAAGACGTGGATCGCCCGAAGGTGGTGTCGGCGGAGGAAACCATAGTTGCCCACAACCCGGAGGTACGAGTCGTACCCCACAACACGCCCCTGACCTCCGAGAACGCAATGGATATCATCTCCCAATACGACATCGTCGTGAACGGAATGGACAACTTCCCAGCCCGCTACCTCGCCAACGACGCCTGCGTCTTCCTGAAGAAGCCCCTGGTCGATGGGAGCGTCCTGCTCTTCCACGGCCAGGCCACGGTGTTCCTGCCCGGCAAGGGCTGCTATCGCTGCCTCTACCCGGCGCCGCCGCCGCCGGGGCTGGTGCCGTCCTGCGCCGAGGCTGGCGTCCTCGGCGCTCTGCCCGGTGTCGTTGGCTGCATCGAGGCCATCGAGGCAGTCAAGCTGATCTTGGGCCAGGGCGAGTCGCTCAACGGACGGCTGCTCCTGTTCGATGCCCTTTCGATGGAGTTTCGCACCGTCCGCATTCGCCGCGACCCCAAGTGCGTGGTCTGCGGCGACCACCCTACCGTCAGGCAGCTCATCGACTACGACGAGTTCTGCGCAGCCCAGGGCGCCGCCCATGGTGCTGGGCCAGAGACATCCGGTCAGACGAGCAGCGCCGGCCAGTAGCGCCAGGAGGAACCCGTATGGCCATAGAGGTCCACATCACTTCGCTCTTGCAGCGACTGGTGGGCGCCAAGTCTGTGAAGAGCGAAGGTGCCACCGTCGGGGAGCTTCTCTCGAACCTGGACACAGCTTATCCGGGCTTCATGGATCAGATAACGGGTGAAGACGGCCAGCTTCACCGATTCGTCAACATCTACCTGAACGACGAGGACATCCGCTACTTGGATACCCTCGACACACCCCTCCAAGACGGCGACGTGGTCTCGATCCTGCCGGCCGTGGCAGGAGGCGCCTAGGCGGAGACGGCTTTGCGTATCACGAACATCCTGGATGCCATCGGCAACACACCGCTGGTGGAGCTGCCCAACCTCAGCCCCAGCAAGAGCGTGCGCTTCTTCGCCAAGCTGGAGGGCCAGAACCCCACCGGCAGCGTGAAGGACCGCATCGCCAAGTACATGCTGGAGGACGCCGAGCAGAAGGGCGAGCTGACACCCGACCGGGTCGTACTGGAGGCGACGAGCGGCAACACCGGCATCGGCCTGGCGTTCGTCGGCCGCCTCAAGGGGTACCAGGTCAAGGTACTGCTGCCGGACAACGTCAGCGAGGAGAGGACCCATCTTCTCAAGGCCTTCGGGGCTGAGGTTGTCTACAGCCAAGGTCAGTATGGCACGAACGGCGCCATCGTCGAGGCGCAGAACATGGTTCGTGCCGATCCCAACGGCTACTACATGCCGTACCAGTTCGGGAACCTCGCCAATCCGCGCGCTCACTACGAGACGACTGGCCCAGAGATCCTGCGCGACCTGCCGGAGGTGGACGTCTTCGTGGCAGGGCTTGGCACGGGCGGCACCCTGACCGGCGTCGGCCGCTATCTCAAGGAGCGCAAGCCCGACGTCAAGATCATTGCCGCCGTGCCCCACCCAGGGGACCTGGTGCAGGGATTGCGCAGCCTCGAAGATGGCTTCATCCCCGAGGTGTTCGATGAGTCCGTGCTGGACGGCAAGATCCTCGTGGACTCCCGTACCGCGTTCGCGGCCACCAAGGAACTCACGCAGCGGGAAGGCATCTTCGCCGGCATCTCGGCCGGGGCGGTCCTGCGGACGGCGCAGCGGGTGGCCCGACGCCTCACGCGGGGCAACGTCGTCCTCCTCCTGGCCGACGGCGGCTGGAAGTACCTCTCCACCGAGCTCTGGACCAAGGAGTACGAGGACCTGCGCGAAGACGTAGAGTCCAAGATCTGGTGGTAGGCACGGCGCGACGTTGGCCCCGCCTGGGTCCGGCCTGGGCGGAGTGCCGCAGCGGAGCCAACCCTCGCCGTCGCCCCCCGACGCCGGTGGAAGAATCCATGTTCATCCTGGAGCAGAAGTACGCCGACGAGATCATCGCCCAGGCCCGCGAGGAGGCACCCAACGAGTGCTGCGGTATCCTTGCCGGCCGCGACGGGCGGGTTGAGAGGCTGTTCCGCGCCGTCAACGTCGAGCAGAGTCGCTATCGCTACAACGTGGGCTCCGACGAGCTGTTCCGCATCCACCGCGAGTGCGTCGACAACGACTGGGAGTTCCTGGCGATCTACCATTCCCACACGCACACTGAGGCCTATCCCTCCCCCACGGATGTGGGCCAGGCCGCCTGGCCTGACTCGACCTACATCATCGTGTCCCTGGCTGACCCCGAGCGCCCGGTCCTGCGAGCATTTCGTATCCGGGACGGCCGCGTGACCGAGGAAGAAGTCAGACTGGAGCCCTGAGACTTCGGGCACCCAGAGCCTACTCCTATTCCCTTCTTCGTCCCCTATCTAACCCCTAATTGGCCTACGTCGGCTGACCGATACTGCTAGTAGGCAAGGCGGCGCGTGAGGGCCGCCCGCCGGAGCCCACGCGTTGCAGCCTATGGATGACACCACAGCCCTGCTCCATCTGTCCGACCTCGAGAGAGGCCCGAGCCTCGATGAGGTGCTGGCGGACGCCGCCCGCGGCGCCTGTGAGGCTCTGCAGGCCGATGCCGCTGCCATTGCCCTGATCGAAGGCGAGACCGTTAGCATCCGAGGCCACTACGGCTTTCCTGACGGGACCTTCGCCAACTGGCGCGTACGGAAGGAGTCGGCTCTCAAGGGGGTCCGCTTCCGAAACGGCGAGCCCCACGTCAGCACTGACATCGTGCGCGACGCCGACTACACAGACTCGCTGGCGAGCAAGCTGGGAGTCCACGGCGTCATCATGCTGCCGTTACAGGTGAATGGAGACGAAATCGGATGCCTCTACATCGGTAGCTTCACTCGGCGCCGCTTCACAGAGGACGACCTCCGCGTGGCCAGCGTCTTCGGCCGCCAGATCGCCTCCTCCGTCGTTAACGCCCACCTCCTTGAGATCGAGCGACGGGAGCGACAGCGGTTCCAGACCCTGCTGGAGCTGGTCCGTGCTGCTGGCTCCAGCCTCAGCCTGAACCAGGTTCTCATTCAGATCTGCGATGCGGCCGCTCGATTGAGCGTCGCCGACCGCTGCAGCATCCTCCTCCTGGACGAGACCAGCCAGACTCTGGAGCCCTTCATGTCGTTGGGCCTCAGGAACGAGAAGCTGTGGCGGCGCTTCCGTGACACGGCACGCATTCCCCTCAAGTTCGTGCCGGGGATGCGCGAGGCCTTCCTGACCCAGAAGCCGATCATCATCGGCCACGCCGACCGAACTCGGCTGATCCCCCAAAGCGTGGTCAGGAACTTCGGCATGAAGACAGCCGCCATCTACCCCATGACCGTGCGGGACCAAGTCGTGGGCATCATGGTCGTGGACTCCGTCAATGACTACCTTCGCTTCCCAGGAGACGAGATCGAGACCATGACCGCCATCGCCAGGCAGGCAGCGGTCGTGATCGACAACGCCCGGCTTCTCGAGCAGGAGCAGAAGCAGCGGCAGCGGGCGGAGGCCCTGCTGCAGGTCGTGTCGGCGGCCAACT
>DAOULP010000190.1:0-10887 GCA_034420175.1 Dehalococcoidia bacterium
CCAGATACGCCGGTTCGCTCGCTTCGAGCTAGGCCAGTGACCTGGAGGGCACGATGGCCCAGGCCGCCTACCACCGCATTCTCCTCAAGCTGAGCGGCGAGGCGCTCATGGGGGAGCGCCAGTACGGCATCGATCCCCCTACGCTGGAGCTCATCGCCTCCCAGGTCAAGAGCGTCTTGGAGCTGGGGACGCAGACGGCGGTCGTGGTGGGCGGGGGGAACATATTCCGGGGTGCCGAGGCCAGCCGCCACGGCATGGAGCGGGCCACCGCGGACTATGCCGGCATGCTGGGAACCATCATCAACGCGCTGGCTCTCCAAGACGCATTAGAAGCCACAGGTCTCACTGTCCGCACTCAGTCGGCGATCGCCGTCCAGGCTGTGGCAGAGGCCTACATCCGGCGGCGCGCCATCCGGCACCTTGAGAAGGGGCGAGTGGTCCTCTTTGCCGCTGGCACCGGCAACCCCTACATGACAACGGATACAGCGGCCGCCCTCAGGGCCATCGAGATCGGCGCCGAGGTGCTCCTCATGGCCAAGAACAGAGTGGACGGCGTCTACGAGGCCGATCCCAGGCAAGTGCCGGGGGCGCGTCGATTTGACGCCCTGGACTACATCGAGGCCATCAACCGCCGGCTGCAGGTCATGGACAGCACCGCCCTTTCCTTCTGCATGGAGAATACTCTGCCCATCATCGTGTTTGACCTCCGGGCTCCCGATAGCATCGTGCGGGCCGTGCGGGGGGAGAAGATCGGTACTCTGGTAGCAGACAAGGAGGCGGTTCGGGCCGCGACGTAGTCCCGGGTCGGCGGGCCTGCCGACCGGGGCGCGGCGTCAGAACGTGTCTTCGGACCAGGCCTGGGGGCCTCGGGCAACAACCGAGCAAAGCAGCCCGCGGCCTCGCTGAAAGTCCCGGGGCCATGACGCAGCTAGGCTAGCCAGGACAAACGCCCACCATGATCGAGGAAGCACTGGCCGACGGTGAGAAACGGATGCAGAAGGCTGTCGAAGCCGTGGGGCGTGAACTGGCCGCCATCCGCAGCGGCCGCGCTCGGCCCAGCCTCGTGGATCACGTGAAGGTGGAGTACTATGACTCCACCTTGCCCCTCAACCAGCTTGCCACCGTCAGCGCACCGGAGGCACGGCTCCTCACGATCCAGCCTTGGGACGCGCAGACCCTCGGAGCCATCGAGAAGGCGATCCAGAAGTCGGACCTCGGTCTGAACCCCAGCAACGACGGCCACATCATCCGCCTCGCGATCCCCCCGCTCACCGAGGAGCGACGCAAGGAGCTGGTGCGCGTGGTGCACAAGAAGCTGGAGGAGGGCCGGGTCGCGGTGCGCAACGTGCGTCGCGACTGCCTAGAGGAGCTGCGGCGCCTGAAGCGCGACGAGAACGTCTCCGAGGACGAAGAGCGGCGAGCCCAGGATCGCCTTCAGAAGCTCACCGACCGCCACATCAGCGACGTGGACCGCCTGGGCCAGGAAAAAGAGAAGGAACTGCTGGAGGTGTAGAGCGGCCACTGCCGCTCCGACCATGGTAGCTGAGTCGGCCTCACGCGCTGCCCAGAAGAAACTCGCCAAGGTGCCGAACCACGTCGCGATAATCATGGATGGCAACGGCCGCTGGGCGCAGCAGCGGGGACTCTCGCGCCGGGCGGGCCACAAGGCTGGCGCCGAGAACGTCCGCGCCGTGATCGACGCCTTCGCCGACCGTGGCGTGAAATACCTCACCCTCTTCGCCTTCTCCACAGAAAACTGGGGGCGCCCGAAGAAGGAGGTTGATGCCCTCCTGCGTCTCCCGGGCCGCGTCATCAACCGTGAGATCGACGCGCTGCACAGGAACGGCATCCGCCTGCTCCACGTGGGTCGCCTGGACCCTCTCTCCCGCAGGCTTCAGAAGAAGCTCCAGGAGGCCATCGAGCTGACTAAGGACAACACGGGGATGACCGTGAACGTGGCCTTCAACTACGGCGGCCGGGCCGAGATCCTGGATGCCGTGCGGCGCATCGTGGTGGACGGCCTCGACCCCGAAGGCATCGACGAGGAGGTCTTCTGCTCCTATCTGTACACCGCAGATCTCCCGGATCCCGACCTCATCATTCGCACCGCGGGTGAGCTGCGGATGTCGAACTTCCTGCTTTGGCAGTCGGCCTACGCGGAATACTACTTCACCCCCGTCTACTGGCCAGACTTCGACGCCGCCGAGGTCGACCGAGCGCTCGAAGCCTACTCCCACCGCCAGCGCCGCTTCGGCCTGGTCCGACCGCCCAGCCGGAACAGCCAGAAGCGCACGTCCTCCTCCTGACCCTGAGGACCGAATAGCCCCCACATGTTAGCCCAGAGGGTCGCAAGCGCCGTGGTGGGACTCCCCATCATCGTCGGCCTCGTCCTGGTGGGCGACGGGGTGTACGTCGGCGCCGTGGCCCTGGTCCTGCTGGTCGCCACCCTGGAGTTCGAGGCACCCCTGCTGGGCTGGAAACACCCTTTGACCCTGCTTGCCGCCTCCCTCTCGGCGGCTCTGGCGGCCGGCGCCTTCGTGGGAGCGGACTGGCTCCTCTGGTTCGGGACAGGCCTGGTGCTGCTGCCCCTCATCTTCGTCACCCTGGCGGGCGATCCTTCGGCCGGTCTGCAGCGCTGGCTGTGGGTGGTGGGCGGCGTGCTCTACGTGGGCTGGCTGGGCAGCCACCTCGTCCTCCTCCGCGAGGTCACTGACGGGCGAGACTGGGTCTTGCTGGTCCTCTTCACCACCTTCGCCACAGACACCTCGTCATACTTCGCGGGCCGGTTCCTCGGCCGCCGGCCTCTGGCGCCCCGCGTCAGCCCCGGCAAGACCGTCGAGGGAGCCGTCGGTGGGTTACTAGTCGGACTGACCGCCGCCCTGCTCCTCAACTACTTCCTGGGGCTCCGCAAGGAGGCCGCCCTCATCGTCCCGGTGGCTACGCTGCTGCCCCTGGCCGCCCAACTGGGGGACCTGGCGGAATCGCTCCTAAAGCGGGGAATGCTCCTCAAGGACGCCAGCTTCCTCATACCAGGGCACGGGGGCTTCATGGATCGCCTGGACAGCCTCCTATTCACCGGCGTCGTGCTATACTACTATGTAATGTGGATTCTGCCCTAAGGGGACTTGTCGTCCTCGGCTCTACGGGTTCCGTCGGGCGGCAGACACTAGACGTGGTGCGCCGTCTGAACGGCCGTTTCCGTGTCGTCGGACTAGCGGCCGGACGCAACGTGGCTGCTCTCGAGCGGCAGGTGCGCGAATTCTCACCGCGGCTGGCGTGCAGCGAGAGTGAGGAACAATACGCCCGTCTGAGGTCGTCTCTGGGCGCATCGGCGCCAGCCTGGGCCACCATGGAGACGATGGCCGCCCACCCGGACGTCGACCTGGTGGTTGTGGCCACGACCGGCAAGGTGGGACTTCTTCCAACCCTGGCTGCCCTGCAGGCGGGAAAGACCATCGCCCTGGCGAACAAAGAGGTGCTGGTGATGGCTGGGCACCTCGTCACGGAGGCCGCCCAGCAGGGCGGCGGCGAGATCCGCGCCGTCGACAGCGAGCACAGTGCCATCTGGCAGTGCCTCTGGGGTGAGGAGCACGCCTCCATCACTCGCATCATTCTTACGGCGTCCGGCGGCGCCTTCCGCGACCGCCCGCTGGAGGATCTGCGACGCGTGACGGCGGAGGAGGCTCTGCGCCACCCGACGTGGCAGATGGGGCGCAAGGTAACCATTGACTCCGCCACCCTCCTCAACAAAGGCTTCGAAGCCATTGAGGCCCGCTGGCTCTTCAACGTCCCCTTCCAGAACATCGAGATAGTCCTCCACCGGCAGAGCATCGTCCACTCGCTCGTGGAGTTCGCGGACGGCTCCATCAAGGCACAGATGGGGATGCCGGACATGCGGCTGCCTATCCAGTGCGCGCTCTGCTATCCGGAAAGGCTACCCTGCCCTTCGGTGACGCGACTGGACCTGACCCGTGTGGGGAGCCTGGAGTTCCGAGTACCCGATCTGCGGCGCTTTCCCTGCCTCCGTCTGGCCCTGGAGGCTGGAGCCAGGGGCAGCACCTATCCAGCCGTCCTGGCGGCCGCCGATGATATAGCGGTGGAGCATTTCCTCGCCGGCCACTTGGGATTTGCGGACATAGCTGCCGTCCTGGAAGGAGCCCTGTCGGCACACCGCCCGGGCGGCGACCTGTCTCTGACCTCGGTGCTCGAGGCCGACGCCTGGGCCCGCACCTGGGCTGAGGACTGCGTAGGGGCGAAGACTTGACAATCATCAACTCCGTGGTCCCCTTCATCATCATCATCGTTGTGCTCATCATCGTGCACGAGCTGGGCCACTTTGTTACCGCGAAGCTGGCGGGCGTCCGCGTGCTCGAGTTTGGCCTCGGCTACCCGCCGCGCCTGTGGGGAAAGCAGTTCGGCGAAACGGAGTACACTCTCAACGCTCTGCCGATAGGCGGGTTTGTGCGCCTTATGGGCGAGGAAGACCCATCCGATCCCAAGAGCCTCGCCGCCAAGCCGCGGCCTGTGCGGATGATCGTCCTGGGCGCCGGCTCGGTAATGAACTTCCTGTTCGCAATCGTCCTCTTCACGGCGGGCTTCATGCTCCCACGGGAGGTCTCCGTCGGCCGGGCAGTCGTCGACGAGGTCATGCCGAATTCCCCGGCGGCGGAAGCCGGCTTCGAGAGGGGAGACGTCATCTGGGAGATCAACGGCCGCGAGGTTCAGAACGTCGTGGAGACCAGTCGCGCCATCCGCCTCAACCTGGGCGAGACGATTACGGTACGAGTCAAGCGCCAGGGTGAATTCGTGGACCTCTCGGCAAAGGCCCGCTGGGCTCCACCCGATATCGTCCACGTCGTTGAGCCGGGAGAGGACGTCCACAGCGTGGCGGCGACGCTGGGGCTGAGCGTCGAAACCGTGAGAGCGCTCGCGGACATCAAGTCCACCGTGGAGTCGGGGCAGGAACTCACGATCGTGGATGGGTCAGACGTTGTGACCTACACTCCTGAGTCGGCGGAATCCGTCACGGCAGTGGCCCAACGCCTAGGAGTGAGCATCCAGTCGGTGAGAACGGCCGCGGGCCTGCCTGACCCGGACACGCTGGAGGTGGGGCAGGAGCTGCGCCTCGCTCAGGGTCCCACGGGCATCATGATCCGGGCGCAGTACTCGTTCACGGAGACGCAGTCCTACTCCCCGCTCAAAGCCCTCCGCCTGGGCACGAGGAACACCTTCGATTCACTGACGCTTTTCCGAAACGAGCTCATCTTCTGGATCAAGGGCGGCGGCAGCCCTGAAATCTCAGGACCTATAGGGATCGCTCAGGCCACAGGGGAAGTGGTGGAGGAGGCCGGCTGGAAGACCGTCATGGACTTGGCCGCCATCCTCAGCGTGAACCTGGCCATCATCAACATCCTGCCCCTGCCCATGCTCGACGGCGGCCGCATCATCTTCGTCCTGCTGGAGGTAGCGCGCGGTGGCCGACGAGTCGCCCCGCAGAAGGAGGCCCTTGTCCACCTGGTGGGCCTGGTCGCTCTCCTCACGCTGGCGGTGGTTATCAGCTACTTCGACGTCGTGCGCATAATCCAGGGTGACAGCATCTTCCGATGACCCTGCGGCGGAGATCGAAACCCCTACAGATAGGGGACGTGTCGGTTGGGGGCGATGCTGCCATCGTCGTCCAGTCCATGACCAGCACCGATACCGCCGATGCGGACGCCACGCTGCGTCAGGTCCGCGAGCTAGCCGAGCTGGGGTGCGAACTTGTGCGGGTCGCCGTGCCCAACCGGGCAGCCGGGGCCGCCCTGCCGAACATACTGCGGCACGCGCCCGTTCCCATTATCGCTGACATCCATTTCGACCACCGTCTGGCCCTGGCGTCTCTCCGGGCCGGAGTACACGGCCTGCGCCTCAACCCCGGCAACATCCGTGATCCGCAGAAGGTGCGCGCCGTGGTGCGAGAGGCCCGTGACCGCCGCGTACCCATCCGCGTGGGCGTGAACGCCGGAAGTCTGCCCCCGCTGCCGCCCCTGGCCGAGGGCGAGATGCCGCCCCCTACGCACCAGCGCATGGTGGACGCCGCCCTCTGGGAGATCCGCCTCTTGGAGGAGATGGACTTCGACCTCATCAAGGTCTCATTGAAGGCCTTCGACGTTCCGACAATGGTGACGGCCTATCGAGACATCGCTGGCCGTGTGCCGTATGCCCTGCACCTGGGCGTGACTGAGGCGGGGACGCCCCGGGCCGGCTCCGTTCGCAGCGCCGTCGGCATCGGCATCCTGCTGGCCGAGGGCATAGGCGACACGATCCGCGTCTCCCTCGCCGCCGACCCGAAGGAAGAGGTGCCCGTCTGCTGGGACATCCTCAAGACTCTGAACCTGCGTCGGCGCGGGCCGACTATCGTCGCCTGCCCCACCTGCGGTCGCATGGAGATTGACCTTGTCCCCCTGGCCAACAGGGTGGAGGAGCACTTCCAGCGGCTGGGAAGATCCCTTACGGTGGCCGTCATGGGCTGCGTGGTCAACGGTCCCGGCGAGGCCAAGATGGCGGACCTGGGCATCGCCGGCGGCAAGAGGCGTGGGGTCATCTTTCGCAAGGGAGAGGTGGTCCGCACCGTGGACGAGAAGCAGTTCCTGGCCGCTCTTATCGAGGAAGGTGACAAGCTAATCGCCGAGATGGACGGCGAGCCGCGGGCGGCGGCTTTCGGCGGTGAGGCCTTAGTTCCCGTCGAGGGGAGATCGAAAGAGGTGACTGGTTCCTCATTGGTGGGAGAATCCTCGACCCCCGCCTGAAGGCGGGGGCATAGATTCCGCTGTCGGTGCCCCAGCGTTCACGCTGGGGTTGTGTGCAAATGAACCTAGAAGCCCTGGCGCTCGTCCTCATGCTGGTGCTCTGGGCAGCGCTCGGCATCTTGTGGTGGATCCTCGCCGCCGTGGTCCGCCGGGGCCGGGGCACCCTGCTAGCGCTGCCCCTGGCCACCGTAGGCGGGGTCGCTGGGGGCCTGCTTGTGCCGGCCCTGGGGCGTCGCGACGGGGTTGGACTGGCCCTGAGCCTCCTGGCCGCCGTCGTGGGTGGTCTCGTTCTCACAGTCGCCGGCCTGCGCCTCGGACGTTAGCGCCTCCGCCGCAAACAGGCCAGCGAGCAACCTAGGAAGGAGCGTCGTGCCTCCTATCGCCCTCTCAACCATGTGGTCGCAGCAGGAGCGTTTCTCCGGCAACCTTCGGGAGTTCGCCGCCGTGGCCCACTCCCTCGGCTACGAGGCGCTGGAGGTCAACTACGTCGTCCCCCGCGAGGGCGTTGAGCAACTCCTCAACGGCGCCGCTCTGCCCATCGCCAGCCTCCACGCCCCCACTCCCCGCCTGAGGCACGACGACGGGCGCTGGAGTGACAGCTTCAACCTGGCCTCCACCGACGAGGCCGAGCGACGCCAGGCCGTCGCCTACTGCGCCGCCACCATCGAGCTGGCTGCCCGGGCAGGGGCGTGCTGCGTCGTGCTGCACCTGGGCGGCGTCGGCGGCCAGATGATGGAGCCCGAGAGGCGGCTGAGGCGTCTCTTCGACTCCGGCGTGCGCCAGGGCCAGGAGGTGGAGGGCCTGCGACAGGAGCTGCGACGGCTGCGGCGGGAGCGGCAGGGCCCGCACCTGGAAGCGGCCCGCCGTACGCTGGCCGACCTGGCGCGGGAGGCATCACGGCGGGGAGTCGCCCTGGGGCTCGAGAACCGCTACCACTACCACGAGATCCCGCAGGTCGAGGAGGTCCTGGACCTGCTGGCCCCTTACCCACCGACGCTGGTCGGCTACTGGCACGACGTGGGCCACGCAGAGGTTCTACACCGCCTCGGCCTCATCGACCGCGAACGCTGGCTGGGCGAACTCGAGGACCGGACTATCGGCACCCACCTCCACGACGTGGACGGCATCGGCGACCACCGAGCCCCGGGCCTAGGCGACGTACAGTGGGGCTACATAGCCCGTGCCCTGCCGGCCGCCGCCCTGCGCGTCTTCGAGATCGACCAGCGTCAGCCCGACGAGGCTGTGGCCGGCGCCATCGAGTACCTGCGCCAGAGGGGCGTAGTGTAGCGGACGTCGGCCCGCTGCTGGTGCTGGGCACGCTCACCCAACTTGACCCCCCCTGAGGGCTCCCCTATCCTGGCATCCAAGGGCCCTTCGCAGGGCCCAGGAGTCATCTATGCGCCTCTCACGACTCTTTGGCAAGACCATGCGCCAGGCACCGGCGGAGGCCGATACCGACAACCACCGCCTTCTTTTGCGCGCCGGCCTCATCCAGCAACTGGCGGCCGGCATCTACAGCTACCTCCCTCTGGGCTGGCGTGTGCTCCGCAAGATCGAGCAGATCGTCCGCGAGGAGATGGACGCCGCCGGCGGCCAGGAGCTCGCCATGCCGGCGCTCCAGCCGATCGAGATGTGGGAGGAGTCCGGCCGGCGGGAGGCCCTGGCCGCTACGGGCCCCCTGCCGGGCTTCATCGTCACCGACCGCCGCGACCGCCATTTCGCCCTCGGACCGACCCACGAGGAGGTCATCGTCGATCTCTTCAAGCGCCACGTCCAGAGCTATCGCGACCTGCCGAAGCTCCTCTACCAGATCCAGACCAAGTTCCGGGACGAGCCGCGGCCGCGCGGCGGCCTCATCCGCGTGCGCGAGTTCACCATGAAGGATCTCTACAGCTTCGACGTGGACTGGGACGCCCTGGATGTGAGCTACCAGAAGATGCTGAGGGCCTACAAGAACGTCTTCGACCGCTGCGGCGTGCCGACGGTCGCCATCCAGGCCTACTCGGGGGCGATCGGGGGCCGCGACAACCAGGAGTTCGTCTTCCTGTGCGACATCGGCGAAGACGAGGCGGTCTTCTGCGAAGCGTGCGGCTACGCCGCCAACACGGAGATCGCGGACATTCGGAAACGCCCCCCTGACCCCGAGGAGCCCCTGCCCGCGGAAGAGGTCTCCACGCCAGGCATCAAGACCATCGAGGAGCTGGCCCGCTTCCTGGACGTGCCGCCCTGGAAGACGCTCAAGGCCGTATTCTATTCCGCAGACGGGCAGCCGGTCTTCGTGGCCATCCGCGGCGACTTGGAGGTCAACGAAACGAAGCTCTCCACCGCCCTGGATGTCGGCGAGCTGCGCCTCATGGACGACCGCGAGGTGAAGGCCGCCGGCCTTGTCGTGGGCTCCGCCTCACCCCGTGGCCTCAAGGGCGTGCGCGTGGTGGCAGACGACTCCGTGCCGGAGTCACGGAACTTGGTGGCCGGGGCCAACAAGCCGGACACCCACCTGCGCAACGTCAACTACGGCAGCGACTGGTCGGCGGACCTGGTAACGGACATCACGCTTGCCCGCGCCGGCGACCCCTGCCCCTCCTGTGGGTCGGAGCTCCGTTGCCGCGCTGGCATCGAGATGGGCCACGTCTTCAAGCTGGGAACTGTCTACAGCGAGAAGCTGGGCGCCACCTTCCTGGACAGCCACGGCACCGCCCATCCCGCTGTCATGGGCTGCTACGGTATGGGAACGGAGCGCCTTCTGGCGGCGGTCGTTGAAGCCAACCACGACGAGAAAGGCATCATCTGGCCCCCGTCGCTCGCTCCCTACGACGTGCACATGGTGGCGCTTAGTCCCGGCAGCGCCGGTGTCGCCGACGCCGCCGAACGCCTCTACGCCGACCTCCTGGCCGCCGGCATCGCCGTTCTCTACGACGACCGCGAGGAGTCCCCTGGCGTCAAGTTCAACGACGCCGACCTGCTGGGCATGCCCCTGCGAGTCACCATCAGCCCGCGCACGCTGGAGAAGAGCGCCGTCGAACTCAAGGGGCGCCGGGAGTCGGAGTCCTCGCTCCATCCGCTGGAGGGAGCAGCAACGGACATCGCCTCCCGCGCCGCCGCCCCGCGCACGTCGCCCCGCTCGTCCCCCACCAGCTAGCCAACTCTCGATTGCGGGAAGCCGGTCCCTGGTTCTCCGTAGCACTATGCCGGCCTGCGAGCCACAAGAAGCAGGCTCACGCGCAGGGGCGCAAGGGCCCGATAGCGATTCACCAGGCGCTCGTAGAGGACACCGGCGGCGTAGGCCAGGGGATGGAAGGCCAGGTACTCAGGCTCGGCCTCAAAGGCTTCCAGTCGCTCGACGCGGAGGCCCGCGCCCCTGGCCAAACGCCGCAGGTCGGCCGCTGTGTTCGCTCGGTAGAGCGTGGGGGCCACGTCGGGAGCGTCCAGGCCGCGGCGGCGGTTGATGGCCACGTGCAGCCCATGGGGCAGCAAGCGAGCGAGCAGGGGCACGTAGTGACGGCGGTTCGGCGTCAGCAGCAGCAACCGGCCCCCCGGACGCAGCACACGCGCCATCTCACCGAAGGCAACCTGGGGTTGGGCCAGGTGCTCGGCCACGTGGGTGCTGAGGACAGCATCGAAGGAGGCGTCGGGGAAGGGCAACGCCTCCAGATCGCCCCGCACCTGGGCCTCCACGTTGGGGTTGCTGCGGACGTGAGGCGAGATGTCCAGCCCAAGGACCCGCACGGAGGGCAGGCGGCGTCGATAGCGAAACGTGCGGCCCCTCCCGCTGCCAGCGTCGAGGAGCACATCGCCGGGCAGGACACGAGCGCTTATGACCTCCTGAAAACGGTCGAACATACCAAGGAAGCCAGGGGAATAGAAGAGGCGACGCAGATCGCGGGGTCGGAACGTCAGACCGGGCATGCTAGAGCCGGGCCGAGCCATGAGCGCAATGGCATCCTGGCCCGGATCCATGGGCCAGCAAGGCCGCCGGGTATTGCCAGGTTGCCCCGCTCATGCTATACTCGACCTGCCTTAGGGAGTCATCCTGAAGTGGGCTCGGCCCACTTCTTTTTTGGCCTTGCCAGCCCGGAGGTTGGACCTGAATCATGAAGAG
>DAOULP010000191.1:0-3635 GCA_034420175.1 Dehalococcoidia bacterium
CGCTTTTGTCGCAAGGTGGGAGTATTTCTTGTTTGGATGTACTTGACAACGTGAGGCACAGTGTGCAAACTGTGCCCGTCGTGCTCGTCGGGCGGGGTGCGAGTGCAGAGCTGCCGGATGGTGAGACGGACGTCTCGCCAGAGCAGGAGGCTTGAGGTATCACAGGCACGCCGAACCGGCGTTCGCCCGCGTCGGTGCAGAGAATACAGCTCAAAGGGCCGGTGACGGTCTCGCCGCCGGCTCTGCCCCACGTTCGGGGAAGCCGTAGACCCCTCGTACATGGACTCATCCTAATACTCGTTCTGGGTTCTGCCCTCTACACGGCTATCTCCCCCGGTAGCTTGTTCTCCTCTCAGTCTCGTGCGGCCGATCCTACTGTCGGTCTGTCGCTCCCCGGCGTCGCCGCGGGGGTCTCGAAGGACTACAACCCCCTGCTGGTGTCTGAGGAGCCAGCGCTGAGCACGGAAACGTGCGCCGAAGTGGAGCGACTGGAACAGATTGCCGTCGAATACCAGCGCGAGGAGCCGGTCGGCCGTGTGTTTGCCGCCGGTGTCGAGCCGGGCCCGGGCGAAGCATCCACAACCTCGGCTCTGGAGCCGCTGTCTGACCTAGCCGCCGATGAGGTCCAGCCGGAAGATGCGTCCCCACCGGCCGACCTGGAGCCGCCCCCCCTCTTCACCATCTATGAAGTGCAGCCTGGCGACACCGTGAGCAGCATCGCGGGCGCGTTCGGCCTCCAGCCGGAGTCCCTCATCTGGAACAACGTGGAGATAAGCGACGAGGACCTTCTGGCGGTGGGACAACTCCTGCGCATTCCGGCCACGGACGGCGTGATTCACGAGATGAGGCTGGGCGACACCCTGACCGACGTAGCGGGCCGCTACGGTGTGGACCTAGCGGCCGTGACCACTTTCACCTCCAACGGCATCGAGGCGCCCGATGACGTTCAAGAGATGCAGCTCGTCTTCGTGCCGGGCGGCACCGTCGCGCCACCGCCTGAGCCCGAGCCGGAACCAGCGGTGGACGAGCCCTCGGAGGCCGCCGGGAGTGAGGCACGGGAGCAGCCAGCGTACGACGAGTCGGCGCCGGCGGTGGACTTCACTCCATCGGCGGGGCTGATCTGGCCCGTGACTGGCCCGATTTCGAGCTACATGGGTCCATCCCACCCGCTGGGCATCGACATCGACCTGTACAACAGCCCGGGTGCGCCTATCCTATCCGCCACTTCCGGCGTCGTCACCTTCGCCGGCGGTGACCCCTGCTGTTCCTACGGTCTCTACGTTGTCGTTGTCAGCCCTGGAGGCATCGAGACCCTGTATGCGCACCTGAGCAGCATCAACGTTGTCCAAGGCCAGCAGGTGTCGCAGGGGAGTGTCCTTGGCTACGGAGGCTGCACGGGGTACTGTACCGGCAACCACCTCCACTTCGAGGTCATCGACAACGGCGTCCGCCAGGACCCGCTGGCCTACTTGCCCTAGCTCACAGCAGGCCACAGCGGCAATCCGAAGGCCAGGCTCAAGCCTGGCCCTTGTGTTCTTCTCGCTGCTGGTGTTGCCTGGGCCCACCCTTCCTCGTACTGGCATTCGCCCGGCGCAGCGGCCTTGGCTGTCCCTGGCCCGTGCTAGCGTTTGTACTCCAGGATGGCGACCTGGGTCTCTTGGGGAAGGCCGCTGCGCCTGATCGAGAGGCGGGACTCAGGGGTGAGGGTCGGGGCCGTGCCCATCTCCTTCAGGAAGCGATCGAGGGGCTCCAGCTCGCGGGTGCTGGCGGGCGTAGCGTAGTGCATTGGGATGACGAGCTTCGGCTCTAGGAGACTGGCGGTCTCAGCGGCAGCGGCGGCGCCCAGAGTGTTGCCGCCGCCCACCGGTACCAGCAGGATGTCAACGCCCCCCATGGCCTCCGCCTGCTCCGGCGTCGGAACGTGGCCCAGGTCGCCCAGGTGGCAGAGACGCATGTTCTCAGTCTCGATGACGAACACTGTGTTGTGACCCCACTGGGCGCCCCGCTGGGAGTCGTGGTAGGTGCGGATGCCGGTGATGAGGACCGTCGCGACCTCGTATTCGCCGGGGCCGCGCACCACCCGAGGCGAGCCGGCCACGCCTTGTACGGCGTTGTGGCCTTCGTGATCATGGCTGACCGTGACGATGTCGGCTGTGGGGCGACCCATATTGTAGCCGGTGCTCTTGGGGCAGGGGTCAGTGACGATCGCCGCCTCACGGGCGCGCAGCCGGAAGCACGAATGGCCCAACCAGGCGATCTCCATCGTTGCCTCCCGAAGATGTCTTCCACTATGGTATCCGGCCTGGCTTCTACGGTCACGGCCTCTGCCCCCCCGCTATCAGCGGGGTGAGGTAGGAGGGGTGGCTACTCGGCTCGATGGGGCAGCTCACGGCGTGGGCCAGCCGCTAGTGCCGGGAACGCCCCGGCAAGGTGTGAAGGCCGCCTGGGTCGGGCCGTTTGCTGCCTGTGGGCTGTTGGGGGTCTGACCGGGCAGGGCCAGGGCGGCGGCTAACGTCGATGCGGAACGCGAGATGGCGAGACGGAGGGCTGGTCTGGAGTGGCGGGGGCGACGGCCTCAACCGGCACCGCGCTGGCCTGGTGGTCGACCGGACCGACCGGTGCCCACTCAAGGATCATGGCCCCCCAGGCAAATCCCCCGCCGAAGCTGGCCAGGGCCACGCGATCGCCGTCGTGGAGGCGTCCCTGCTCCCAGGCCTCGCACAGAGCGATCGGTATGGAGGCCGATGAGGTGTTCCCGTAGCGATCGATGTTGACCATGATCTTTTCGGGAGGAATGCGCAGGGCGCGCGCGGCGGCGTTGAGGATGCGCAGGTTGGCCTGGTGGGGCACGAAGAGGTCGATGTCCTGGGGCGAGAGGTGGGCGGCCCTCAGGGCCTCCCGCACCGCTTCCTCCATGGCTGTCACTGCGAACTTGAAGACGGGCCGGCCGTCCATGAAGATCTTGAAGGCCTGCGGCGCCAGGTCGGCTCGCCCACAGGGTCCAGGGGCGTTGAGCACCGTGACGCCCGAACCGTCGCTGCGTAGGACGACGCCCAGCGGCCCGCCGCGATCGGCTGCCTCCAAGACGATCGCCCCGGCCCCATCCCCGAAGATGACGCAGGTACCGCGGTCGGTCCAGTCGACGATTCGGGAGAGGACCTCGGTACCCACCACGAGCACGCGCTGGCAGGCGCCGGTGCTGATGAACTGGGAGCCCGTGGCGACGGCAGCCAGGAAGCCGGTGCAGGCGGCGTTGATGTCGAACGCCCCGGCCCGGCGAGCGTTCAGTCCGTCCTGGATGAGGCAGGCAGCGGCAGGGAAGAGGCCATCCGGAGTCGTGGTCGCGGCCAGGATCAGGTCGAGGCTCTCGGGCTCCGCCCCGGCCATGGCCAGGGCCTGGCGGGAGGCCTCCAGCCCCATGCTGCTGGCCGTCTCCTCGTCCGAGGCCAGGCGTCGCTCCCGGATGCCGCTGCGGTCCTGGATCCATTCGTCCGAGGTGTCCACCATTCGCGAGAGCTCCTCATTCGTGAGCACTCGCTCCGGTACGTACTTGCCCAGGCCGGCGATCCTTGCAGAAGGCATAGACACCTGGCTCGCGCCGTTTCTCGGAAGCTGCGTGGAGTATAGCACGCAGT
>DAOULP010000192.1:0-20364 GCA_034420175.1 Dehalococcoidia bacterium
GATGCCGCCACCAGGCCCACGAGCCAGGCGCCGCCGAGGTAGACGAGGGTCAAGGCGAGGCCGTTATCAGGTCCTTGATCTTCTCGTAGGTGGCGCGGGGGATGAGACGGCGGCCCACGAGGTCCTCCGTGCCCTCGAAGGGGCCGTCGGCGTCACGTGAGTCCACGATGCGCTGCGAGTAGACCTCGCCGATGCCGGGAAGCGAGTCGAGGTCCGCAGCCGAGGCCGCGTTGATGTCGATCAGGCTGCCGCCGTCGGCGGCCGACGCCACCTGGCTGACGGCAGGCGCCTCACCGATTCTTGGCACGACCACCTGGTCCTCATCGTGGACGCGGCGGGCCAGGTTCAGGGCCACCAGATCGGCGTCGGAGGCGGGACCGCCGGCGGCCTCGACAGCATCGACCACGCGGTCTCCCTCCTGCACAGCGTAGACGCCAGGGGCGGCGACGGCGCCGGTCACGTGCACCATGATCTCGGAGTCGGAGGAGGTGGCGCCGCCCACTTGGAGCTCAAGTGGTGGCGGGCTGTTACGCCGGCCGAAGAGGAGGAAGAGGACGGCCAGGACGGCCGCGACCGCCAGGGCGGTCAGTACAGGCGTTCGGTAGCGCTCCAGCCACGATATCATAGGCTGCCCCGCCGGCGCCGTCAGACCCAGCCGTCGTGCTTGGCGGCGGCCGCAGTCGTTCCCGAGTGTCGCTAATTCTTAGTACCACCAAGCGGGTGCTGTCAAGGGGCGAATGGCTGTCTCGGTCTGCGGCGAGGCGAACGGGCGTAGATTCGCCGGCCGCATGCTCTGCCGTCGTGGCGACAGGCGGCCGATACTATACACGTGAGCGCCACGGCAGCCCGAACCGCCTCAGTTCCCCGCCCTTCGCTCGCCATGAGGGCCCTCGTCTACACCCCCGTGGCGGTGGCGGTGCTGCTGGTTGTGCTGTTCCAGATGCCCTTCATCCACGAGCCGATGGAACCGGACGAGGGGCTCTACTTCACAGTGGCGTCTTCTGGCGATCTGCCCTACGTCAGCGCCTTTGACCACAAGCCTCCCCTCATCTTCGAGTGGTACCGCTTGGCGCTGTGGCTCAACGACGGTGTCGCCTCCGCAGCGCTAATCCACGGGATGACCACCGTCCTTCTCGCCCTGACCGCAGTGGCAGTCTACGTCACTGGGCGCGTCATGGCGGACCACCGCCTTGGCGTACTCGCTGGGCTAGCCTTCAGCTTCTTCGTAGCGAACCAGTACCTCCAATTCAATGGCAACAGCGAGGCCTTCGGACTGCTGCCGCTGACACTCTCCTTGCTGGCGTTTCTGGTCGGCTGGCAGCGCGGCGGCGTCGGCTGGTTCGCGCTGGCGGGTGTCTTCGGGGCGATTGCCACACTCACCAAGACCAGCATGGCCTTCAATCTGCTGGCTCTGATTGCCTTCCCGATTTGGATGGGACTGGAGGGCGACCGGCCTTGGCGGATGGTCCTCACGGCCTCAGGGTTGGTGACGGCTTCCGCGGGGGTTGTCGCTGGCCTTGCGGCACTGCCCTGGGTGGTCACCGGCCACTTTGGCGACTTCTGGTTCGCCAACGTCACCTACAACGCCATCTACGCATCGACGCTGGGACGTCTCCGTGTGCTGAATGTGGCGCAGATCCACGAGGCCGCGATAACAGGTGGGCTGGCGCTCTGGGCGCTTGCCGCCGTGGGCGGTGTGGTGGGTCGCCTGCCAAAAGGGATGAAGCTCCTGACTCTTCTCTGGTTGGCCGGGTCATTCGTGGGGCTGTCCTGGACCGGTCGCCAATTCGGGCACTACTATGTGCAGCTCGTGCCGGGCGCGGCCCTGCTGGCTGGCGGTGGCTTCGCGTGGTTCGCATCGCGCTGGTCGGAGCGTCGGTTCCGGGTGCGAACGTACGCTGCGATGGGGCCTCTGGTTGTCATCACGTTGGCGGCAATGCTGTACGCATTCCGGGCGGCTGGCCCAGATGCCGCTCACCTCGTCAAGTTCGGCAACCGAACGTGGTCACAGCACAACGTGGCGGCCGGAGCAGTGGCGGAGCGCGTGGTGTCGTTGACGCGCGAGGGCGACACGATCTACAACATCGGCTCCGAGACTCAGTTCTATCCTCTGACCGGGCGCCAACCCGCGGCTGCGGTAACTCGGACGGAGCACTTCCTTCGCTCACCCCAGTTGTGGGAGGAGTTGGCCGAACAACTGGAGGCATCACCTCCCGCGCTGATCATCGACACATCCTTCATTGTCGGTCCCAGCGGCGATCGGGTGAGCATCTTGGACCCGGAGCCGAAAGCAGCGTTCGAATCGCTATTGGCCCGACGCTACGATTTCGTCGAGACCGAGGAGTTCGCCGACATCTACCGCCTCCGCGAGTAGGAGACGTCTGATCGGGGCGACGCGCATGTCGCCTGCCCTCCACCCCGCACCGCATCACCAGCCATGACAGCCCTGTCGCGTGCCGGACCGCTCGTGAACGGGGGCCAGGGAGGTGTTCTGAGGGGCTCTATTCCGCAGGAATGGGAGTCTCTACGGCTGGCGTCGCTTCGACCGGCTGCGGGGTCTCCGCCGGAGGCTCCTCGATGGGCTCCTCGGTTGGTAGATCGGTAGGTTCCTCGATGACCGGCTCAGGCTCTGGGGTGCTGGTCGGCACGGGGGTGCGGTCCGGGAACTGCGGAATGGTAAGGATCTGCCCCACCCACAGGTTGCGCAACTCGTCGATGGTAGTGTTGTTGGCGTCGGCCAGCTCCTGGAGCGTCACGCCGAAGCGAGCGGCGATGTCCGCCGCATTGTCGCCGGACTGGACCTCGTACTCGTCGGCGCCGATGGGTACGGCTGGCTCCTCGTCGGTGGTGGGCTCTTCGTCAGTGGTCGGCTCTCCGGCGGGGCCAGGAGTCGGCTCCCCTCCGCCGCGCGCTGGTATCTTGAGAACCTGGCCGACCTCAAGGCGGCTGGGGTCCGCCAGGTCGTTCAGGTCTATCAGCTCCTCGACCGATACACCCAACTCGTCGGCGATGGCCATCAGCGTGTCGCCGGGCTTCACCACGTAGGTATCGCCTTCTCCCCCGTCCGTGACGAGCAGGCCACCGGATAGGATTGTGGGCTCCGGCAAGACGGCGGGGGCGGTGGCAGTGGGGATGTTGCGGGCGTTGGGCTGACCCCCGGAACCGCCTCCGCCACCGCAGCCGCCTAGGGCGAGGACACCGATGAGGCCCAAGGCTGCCAGGATCACGAAACTCTTCGTTCGCACAGCACTCTCACACGGGACCGCCGTGCTTCGGGCGGGTTGGCCTGCCGTTCGGAAGGCTCCGCCGCTGTTCGGCAGGCGGGGCGATAGTACAACGGGCGGGTTGTGGCGGGCAAGGGCGTGTCGGCGTCCGGGCAGCCCCCCGAACCGTGTGTGGGGGTGATGCCGGGGATGCCGCCTCCAGCTCGTGAGCCGCGCGCCGGATGCCCCGAGCGCTCCCACAAGCGTGTTTGACGGTACGCCTCTGCGCCAGTAAGATCGAAGCCGAGCCTGACGAGAAGAGGGGAGAGCGTTGCCCGCCTACGCCATCGTCCGCACCGGCGGCAAGCAGTACCGGGTCCATGAGGGGGGCACGATCGATGTCGAGCGCCTTTCGACTCCGGAAGGCGAGCGCGTCGAGCTTCCGGAAGTCCTCCTTGTCGCCGAGGACGGGCAGGTCACGGTGGGCACGCCCACTGTTCCGGGCGTCAAAGTCGTGGCGGAGGTGGTGTCGCACGGGCGCGGTCCCAAGGTGACCGTCTTCAAGTACAAGGCCAAGACGCGCTACCGGCGGAAGACCGGCCACAGGCAGGCTTTCACTCGGCTCGCCATCCAGAGGATTCAGGTTGGCGAGGAGAAGGCCGAGAAGCCGGCCCGGCGCCGACGGCCGCGCAAGGCGGCGGAGGAACCGGCGGTCGCTGAGGCGCCAGCCGAGGAGCCAGCAGTTGCCGAGGCGGCAGCGCCTGCGGAGCATGCCATCGCCGAAGCGACCCCGGCTGAGACCGAGGCAGAGACGGAGAAGAAGCCGGCTCCGCGACGACGACGGAAGACGGCGGAGACCAAGCCTGCAGGTGAATAGCTATGGCACACAAGAAGGGCGGCGGTAGCACCCGGAACAACCGCGACAGCCAGTCAAAGAGGCTGGGCGTCAAGCGGTATGACGGTCAATTGGTGCTTCCGGGCACCATAATCCTTAGGCAGCGGGGCACGCGCTTCCACCCCGGCCGAAACGTGGGCCTGGGGCGCGACTATACCATCTACTCCCTCGTCAAAGGGACTGTCAAGTTCGCGCCCTACGCCAAGGGTCGGCGTAAGAAGGTCAGCGTGTTGCCCGTGGGGGCGGAGTAGCACTGATGAAGGAGAAGATCCACCCTGAGTATGTCCAGGCGACAGTGCAGTGCGCCTGCGGCAACTCCTGGGAGACGCGTTCCACCAAAGAGCGCCTGCACGTAGAGGTGTGCAGCCGCTGCCACCCGTTCTTTACCGGCGAGCAGCGCATCGTGGACACGGCCGGGCGCGTCGAGCGCTTCAAGCGGCGCTACGGGATTAAGGACTAGCGGGGCCTCAAGCAGGGCCGGGGTTCGTACCCCGGCCCCTTTTCGTTTGCCCTCCAGCATGCCCAAGACACCCTACTACGGAGGCCAAGCCGTCATCGAAGGGGTCATGATGCGCGGCCCCCGCACGATGGCCGTGGCCGTTCGCCGCCCGGACGGTGCCCTGGCGCTGAAGTCGGAGACCCTGGGCGGGCTCTACACCGGTCTTCTGCGACGGGCGCCGTTCATCCGAGGGGTTGTGGTCCTCTGGGAAACTCTGGTTCTGGGCATGCGGGCGCTGGGCTACTCGGCGCAGGTGGCGGCGGGCGAGGACGAGAACGAACTTAGCAGCGCCTACATCTGGACTACGATGGCCGTCACCTTCGTGCTTGTGGCCGCCGTCTTCTTTGCGGGGCCGGTCCTCCTCACTGGCTGGCTGGAAAGCTCCTTGGGCGCGAGGGGAGCTGTCGTCGTCGAAGGCCTGCTGCGCTTGGCGCTGTTCTTGGCCTACGTCTGGGCCATCGCCCTCATCCCCGACGTGCGCAGGGTCTTCGCCTACCACGGTGCCGAACACCGGACGATCCATGCCTACGAGGCCGGGTGTCCCCTCGAGGTGGAGGCCATTCGCCCCTTTCCCAACGCCCATCCCCGCTGCGGTACCGGCTTTCTACTCACGGTTATGGTGGTCGCCTTGGTGGTGTTCACGCTCCTGGGAACGCCTCCCCTTTGGTGGCGTGTTCTATCGCGGGTGGTGCTGCTCCCCGTGATCGCCTCGATCAGCTACGAGGCCATTCGCCTCGGCATGCTCATCGAGCGCATCCCTCTCCTAAGCTGGCTCTTGAAGCCCAACCTCCTTCTCCAGTCACTGACTACCCGCGACCCCGACGACGACCAGATCGAGGTAGCCGTCGTCGCTCTCCAGGGTGTTCTGGCAGCGGAGAGCGAGAGCGCTTCCGCTTCCGCCGCCGTGGAAAGGCGACTAGAGGACTAGAGGCCCGGAACGCCAAGAAGAGCACTTGACACTCGTATTGGCTTATGCCTTGCCTTGCGGGCCTGAACAGTGTAGCATTTAGCCCGCTCCTAAGCTCAACTCCGTCTGGGGAGGACAGGTATGCATGACCAGGAGACCCTGGACAAGGCGATGGGTGTCTTCCTGCAGGCCGTCGGCATCATAGACCCCTTCCGGATGAGAACTTGGAAGGGGGTGGAGCTGACGGTGACGCAGTTGCTTGTCCTGCTGGCGCTCCGCGAAACCCCCGGCGCGCCCGCTGGCGCCCTGGCCGAACGCCTGCGGGTCACGCCTCCGACCGTGACTGGGTTGGTCGACCGGCTGGTCCGGGCCGGGGCGGTGCGACGTGAGGAGGACCCCAGGGACCGGCGGCTGGTACGCAACGTCCTCACTGAACGGGGCCAGGAGGTCCTGGGAGAGGTCGAGCGAGAGGGCCGGACATACTTGACTCAGTTGTTCGGGCGCCTCAGCAAGCCGCAGCTCGCGAACTTGACAGAGTCCCTGGGGGCCCTGGTGACAGCAGGGCACGAGTTCCCGGCCGTGGTGGAAGTGGAGCAGCCAGCGTCCTAGCGGGCTGCGGTCGGTCGGCGCCGTATACGGACACCACCGTGGATGCAAAGATCAAGCTCTGGGTGGAGAAGAACGGCCTGCTGGTCTTCAGCGACTATCGGGCGGACCTTCTCGATCACATCGCCAGGACCGGGTCGATCAGCGGGGGCGCGGAGCGGATGGGGCTGTCCTATCGCAGGGCGTGGGGGAAGATCAAGGAGATAGAGCAGAACCTGGGAATGAGGCTGGTGCAGAGCGAGGCCGGCGGGCCCGGCGGCGGGCAAACCAGGCTCACTCCGGAGGGCGAGGAGATCCTCGCGCGGTACCGGGCCTTTCGGTCCGCGGCGCTCGCGGACGTGCGGCGGGACTTCACTGAGGCATTTGGCAGTAGGGCGTAGTTTTTTTGTGAGGGCGTTATGCTGGAAGGAGCATAACCGCTCCCACGAGAGGAGGTCCAAGACTGTGAGACGTTGGGCATGGATGGGGGCCGTGGCGGTCCTGGCGCTATTCTTCGCGGTAGCCTGCGGTGACGACGAAGAGACGCCCGCTGAGACACCACAGGCGCAGGTGACGGCCGCAGAGACCCCCGTGGAGCGCGGCCCCTCGGAGGTCATCCTGGCGACGACCACGAGCACCTACGACAGCGGACTGCTGGACGTGCTGGTGCCGCTGTTTGAGGAGGAGACGGACTACAACGTGAAGGTCATCGCTGTGGGTACTGGACAGGCTCTGGCGATGGGGGAGCGCGGCGACGCCGATGCTCTCCTTGTCCATGCCCCCAGCAGCGAGAAGGAGCTAGTCGACAGCGGCGCGGCGATCAACCGCAAGCTGGTCATGCACAACGACTTCATCATCCTGGGGTCGGAGGATGATCCGGCCGGCATCGAGGGCATGACCTCGGCCGTGGACGCGCTCACCACCATCTATGACGCCGAAGCGGAGTTCATCAGCCGGGGTGACGACTCCGGTACCCACAAGCTGGAGAAGAAGCTGTGGGAAGAGGCGGGACTCGATCCGGAGGGCCAGTCTTGGTACGAGCAGAGCGGCCAGGGCATGGGTGCCACCCTCCAGATCGCGAACCAGCGCGAGGCCTACACGATCTCGGATCGCGGAACCTACCTTGCTCAGAGCGAGAACCTGGACCTTGTGGTCCTGGTGGAGGGCGACCCGCTCCTCCTCAACGTCTACTCGGTCATGAAGGTGAACCCGGAGCGGTTCGACCTGGTCAATGGGCCGGGGGGCGAGGCGTTCGTCGACTTCATGGTGTCGGATGAGGTGCAAGAGATCATTGGGGACTTCCGCGTGGAGGAGTTCGGACAGCCTCTGTTCATCCCCGACGCCGACAAGACGTACGAGGAGCTGGGGTTGGAGTAGCAGAAGAGGAGGTGATGGGCCGTGGACCTGATCTGGGACGGGCTGAGAGAGTCCGTCGACATCCTGGTGAATGGCAAGCACTCCGTCTGGGAGATTACTCTTCGGTCTCTCCTCGTGTCAGGCTCGGCCACGGCCATCAGCCTTGTAATCGGTGTGGCAGTGGGTTCACTGCTGGCCTTCAATGAGTTCCCGGGCCGGAACCTTGCCTTCAGCATGGTCAACACCGGCATGGGTCTGCCGCCGGTGGCCGTCGGGCTGTTCGTGGCGATCATGCTGTGGCGCAGCGGCCCGCTGGGGGAGCTGCGCCTGATCTACAGCCCCACGGCGATGGTAGTCGCCCAGACCATCATCGCCGCGCCTATCGTGACCGGGTTCACGGCGGCGGCCCTGCGCAGCCTGCGCCCGCAGTTACGGACGCAGATCTATGCGCTGGGAGCCTCCCGGCTGCAGATGCTCTGGTTGGTCTTATGGGAGGCGAAGCTGCCGCTGCTGGCGGCCGTAATGGCTGGTTTCGGGGGCGCGGTGTCCGAGATCGGCGCTTCCATCATGGTGGGTGGCAACCTGGCCGGTGAGACCAGGGTGTTGACGACGGCGGTGGTCTTGGAGGTGTCTCGGGGCGAGTTCGCCCCTGCCATTGCCCTCTCTGTCGTGCTTCTGGCCTTGATCTTCGTGGTCAACCTGATCTTGACCACCGTGCAGCAGCAGGAGCAGCGCTCGTGAGCGAGGCCAAGCTCTCTCTCCGCCACGTGCGCGTAACGCGGAGGGGCGGCGACATCCTCCAGGTGCCTCACCTAGACGTCTTGCCCGGCGAGGTGCTGGCCGTCATTGGGCCGAATGGAGCTGGCAAGACCACTCTCCTCATGGTGCTGGCCCTGCTGGAGCGCCCTTCTCAGGGAGAAGTGCACTTCGAGGGTGAGAGCGTGCGAGGGCGAGAGCTCTCGCTGCGGCGGCGCATGGCGGTCGTCTTCCAGGAGACACTGCTGCTGCGGCGCCCGCTGGCCCAGAACGTGGCCGTGGGGCTGAGGCTGCGCGGGGTGCCCCGAGGCGAGCGCCGGGAGCGGGCCCTCGCTTGGATGGAGCGCTTCGGAATCGCCCATCTGGCCGGCCGGGGGAGCCGCAACCTTTCGGGAGGTGAGGCGCAGCGGGCCAGTCTGGCGCGTGCCTTCGCTTTAGGCCCGGAGGTGCTCCTCCTGGATGAGCCGTTCAACGGCCTGGACCAGCCGACACGGGAGGTCCTGCTCGAGGACCTGGCGGGGGTCCTGACGGAGACCAGCGTGACGACGGTGTTCGTCACTCACGACAGGGATGAGGCGGCCCGGCTGGCACACCGCGTCGCGGTGTGTCTCGGAGGACGCCTGCGGCAGGTGGGACCGGTGGCGGAGGTCTTCGGGGCGCCCGTCGACGAGGAGGTGGCGGCCTTCGTCGGCGTCGAGACAGTCGTGGCGGCCCGCGTCGTCAGCAATGCCAGCGGTCTGGCGCAACTGGACGTGGCCGGCCGCGCCATCGAGGTGGTCTCCGAGGGGCCGCTGGCCCCTGATCTGCTGGTTTGCCTGCGGCCGGAGGACGTAGTGCTGGCGCCGCCGGACGGTATCGAGCCGTCGAGCGCCCGCAACCGCCTGCCCGGCGTTGTCACCCGCGTCGTGCCGGCGGGGGTGCAGGTCCGTGTGACCGTCGACTGCGGCTTTCCGCTGGTGTCGGTGATCACCCGCCAGTCTCTGGAGGACCTGAGGCTGGGGGTGGGCGCCCGAGTTGTAGCCTCGTTCAAAGCGAGCGCCATCCACCTCATACCTCGGTCCCGGACCAACTAGCGCCGAACCGCCTCCCGGGAGATGCTTCGTCGGGGTCCGGCAGCGATGACCGTCATGCTGTGGGAAGCGAGGAGGCTCGCTGCCGATGGGTGGGGGACGCTAGCCAGCGATTCTAGACACCAGTCTCGACCGGCTCCTCCGGATACTCGCCCGCCAGGATCGGCGGGAGCAACGAAGCCAGCGCCCGCGGAACGAATACCTCCCCGGAGGCGGCGATCTCGTCCAGCGCCCACCAGCGGTGCTGTGTCATGAACTCCCGCTCCTCGGCGCTCCAGTTCTCCCGCACCACTGACACCTCGTCCACACGAACGACGAAGAAGCGCTCCTGCGCCTCGCGGAGCGTCCCGGCCCAGCGAAAGACGTGCGTCCGCACCCAGACGCATGGGCCCAGAGGAACGCCGGTCAAGCCCGTCTCCTCCCATAGCTCTCGGATGGCGGCCTCCTCGAACGTCTCCCCTGGCTTCAGTCCACCTCCCGGCGTTATCCACAGGACTCTGCCATCGTCGAAGACCGCCTCCACCCGGAACATGAGGAGCCGGTCCTGCCTGTCGATGGCGAGGAGACGCGCGGCGGCTCGAGGAATGGGTGTCTCGAGGCTGACCGTGGCGGGTCTCCCTCCTTGCGACGACCGAACGGGCCGGCGGCCCCCGACTAGAGGCACAGTGGGTAGTGGTGTCAACAATAGTGTAGATTATGGAGGTGATGGAAGCGATGAAGAGGGTCGTTGACCCGAAGGTCATGCGTCTCGCGTCGCGACTGGCCTCCGAGCTAACGGAACGGGGAGCGCAGGCGGTCATCCTTGGCGGCAGCCAGGCTCGCGGCGATGCCCATCCCGAATCGGATATCGACTTGTTCGTCGTCGGCCGCGGGCCGTCGTACCGGCTGGAGCGTCGGGGACGATACCTTATTGGCGTGTCGTGGTCGACGGAGAGGCAGTACCGTCAGTCCTTTGGAACGCCGCCCCTAGCGGGAGGTGCTGTACCGTTCTGGCGTCAAGCGCTCACCCTCCGTGACGCCCAAGGCGTGGCTGCTGCCCTTAGGCAGAAGGCCCTGGAGTGGACGTGGGACTCCATCGACAGCCGCTGCGACTCGTGGGTTGCCGAGGAGCTCACAGGGTACGCCGAGGAGGTGCACCGGCTTGTCGGACGCCTCCAGGCGGGCCATCGCCTGGCCGCCGCCGTGCAGCGGGCAGTCCTAGCGATCCGGCTCGCGCAGATTCTGGCCGTACATCACCGCATCCTCTACGAGACGGAGAACGTGCTCTGGGACGCTGTGGCCACGAGAATGGGCGATGACTGGGCTAGGACACAAGCGGCGGCGCTGGGCTTGGCAGATGAGAGCTTCGAAGAGACGTGTCGGGCGGCACTCCGCCTGTACGTCCTGGCGGCGCATGCCGTTCGCCATCTGCTAGACGAGCGGCAACGCCCGGTCGTCGATCACGCCTGCGAACTCGCCTCACAGCCACCCCAGCCGCTGGCCTAGGGGGCTCGGCCAGTGTGCGACCGGGTGCAAACAGGAGACCGGCCCTCCAGCCCTACCGCTTCTTCAGTCGGTAGCGGAAGTCGCAGTGCGAGGCCCCTTGCATGATGGTCTGAGTGCGGGTGAACTCCAGGTCCGGACTCAGGCCCTCCGCCTGGGCGAAGTCCCCGCTGCAAGACAGCAGGAACCCGAGCTCAGGCTCTCCCAGTTCCTTGTAGAACTCGGCGTAGCGGCAGCCCTTCACGTTGAACTCGAACTCCTCAGACGTCTGCTTGAGGATTTCAACATCGAGGGCGCCGCCACCAGAGAAGAGGGGGAGTCCCGCAGCCACCTTCTCGACCGGGTTGCCAGGAAGCAGGCCCCTGCCCACCTCGCCCATCTGTCGTGCCACGGCGTCCAACGCCTTGCGCACGATCTCGTTCGCCCGCGGCTCGCCCAGCTCGGCCTGGAAGGCCTTGACGAGAGGCACGGCGATCCGGGCCTGTATCTTGACCTGCTCAATCTGAGGGGTGTCCAAGTTCAGAGGGATATCGGCCATCTGGCTGCTCCTTCCACAATGAACGCTGCCGTCCGGCTCACGGCGCTGGTCGTGCGATGGAACGCGCCTTCCTGGGTCGGGGCGAGCGTGATACCGGCGGTCTCCACGTGCAAGCTATCCACACCATACTACACCTCCACCTGGCCTCCGTCCGTCTCTCCCGTGGCCTCGCCGGAGCGCCGTGCCTTCGGTCTCGCGTCGACGGGCCCCGTCCGCGCACGGTATAATCGCTGTGTCGAAGCTACCGAAGCCGCAGTCAAGGAGGCGACACCACGCCGGACGATTACATCGCCTTTCGAGGTAGCCTGCAGCAACTCTACGACAAGGTCCGCAGCGGGGAGATGATCCCCAAGCTCCAGGCCTCCCACGCGCCGCCCTGCAAGTTCTGGACGGCCTTTTCGGTCATTAACGGCATCCGCCACACGGTGCCCGTAATCCACGGGCCGCGCGGCTGCACGTATTCGGTGGCCTCCGACTTCAAGGTGCGTGCCTGTGAGTACCGCGGTGTGCCCCTGGAACCCACCACCTGCACCGCCCTGGACGAGACGAACGTCGTCTACGGCGGCGAGGGGAAGCTGGTGGAGGCCATCCGCGAGGCGGACCGCAAGTACAACCCGGACCTCATCGTCGTGCTGGCCTGCTGCTGCTCCGGCATCATCGGCGACGACGTGGAAACCGTCGCGCGCGAGGCCGAGGATGAGGTCGGGGCCAGAGTGCTGGCCATCCGCAGTGAGGGCTTCGGCGGCGATTTCCGCAGCGGCTACGAGGACGCCTTCCGTGTGATCATGGACCTTATGGAGGAGCCCCAGCAGAAGCAGGAGAAGACGATCAACATCCTGGGAGCCCGCATCGGCCCCACCTTCACCGAGTGGAACCAGGACATCAACGAGCTGGAACGCATCGTCGCCGGGATCGGCGTTCGCATCAACGCCATCATCGCCGGGGGCTGCACTGTCGAACAGATCAGGCGAGCCCGCGAGGTGGAGCTGAACGCATCGTGGTGCTACGACTGGGGCGGCAAGATCGGGGAGCTCATTCAGCAGCAGTTCGGCATCCCCTACGCCAGGACCGGCCAGCCATACGGCCTGAAGGCCACCGAGGAGTGGATCATGGGGGTCGCCGAGCCCTTGGGCCTGGCCGAGGAGGCACGCGCGTTCATCGCCAGCGAGACGGCTTCCGTCGCCCAGGAGGCGGAGACGATCCGCAAGCACCTCCAGGGCCGAACCGCATTGGTGGAGGTGACCGAGTTCCCCGGCCCGATCCGGGCCCTGGCGCTGGCCCGCCTCGCCGAGGAGTTCGGCGCCCGACCGGTCGTCGTCAACGTCCACCCCTACACGATCAAGGAGCGCATGCCCAGCATTGAGTTCCTGCTGGAGTCCGGGCAGAACCCGGAGATCGTGCAGACGAAGGGCATCTTCCGACTGGGGACCTTCCGCTCCTCCCACCACACCGAGATGGAGCTCGAGCAGCTCGCGCGGGAGTACGAGAACCCGATCTACATTGGGAATCCGATTCGTTATCCCGACTGCCCGGTGGTCAACATGACGACAATGACCGGCTTCCCGCAGTACGGCTTCGCGGGCATTCGCAACTTCGCGAGGCTGATCTCCAGTGCCGTCGAGAACTTCGGGCGGCCACGGTCAAAGATCTTCAAGCAAGTGTTCTACGGGAGCTAGCAGCCACGACTCAGGTCAAGCCGAGGGACCTGCTTGGGACCTCGGAGCAATGCCACGACCCCTATCTCCGCTGCGCCCTCTACGGTGCTGCCCAGGTGGCACTGGGCGTCAGCGGCTGCTGCGTCCTCTCGCACGCACCTCAGGGCTGCCAGTTGCTGGTGGACAACGCCTTCAACTGGCAGGACGCCGACTACACCGAGACCAAGACGCTGTGCACCAAGCTCTGTGAAGACGAAATCGTCCACGGCGGCGAGGATCTCCTGGCCCGGACCATTCTCGAGGTCGAGGAGCTGGACGTACCCATCGTCTTTGTCCTCAGCTCCTGCGGCCCGGAGATCGTGGGGGACGATATTAGGGGCGTGTGCGAGGACAAGCGACCCCAGGTCGAGTATGACCTCGTGCCCATCGAGTGTGCGGGCTTCCGCGGCACCCAGTACGACGGCACGGACCTTGCGCTGGACGCGCTCCTCCGGCGTCTGGTGCCGCCCTGCTCGAAGAAGACGCCCAACTCCGTCTGCCTGCTGGCGCCACACGCCAACGCCAACCCCACCTGGATGGGCGACCTCTTCTGGGTCAAGGCCGTCCTCGAGCGCATGGGCCTGTCGGTCGTGGCCACTGTCACTCACCGAACGCCGCTGTCGGAGTTCGCGGAGGTCGCAGCCGCGGAGACCTGCCTGGTCCTGAGCCACGACGCCGGCGGGAAGGCGGCGCGCTACCTGCAACAGGAGCACGGCGTCGAGCCCATCTGCGGCGACATACCCCTTCCCATCGGCTTCACGAACACGGCCCGCTGGCTACGCCGCGTGGGTGAGCGCTTCGACGCCTCTGAGACGGCCGAGCGCGTCATCTCAGAGGGGGAGTCGGAGGTCGTCGAGCGGTGCCGCCGCAAGTGGGTGGAGACCCAGTACCTTCACCGGGTGGAGGCAGCCATCGTCGCCGACGCAACGGTGGGGGTGCCGTTGGTGCACTTCATCGCCGAGGACCTCGAGATGATTCCCTCGTTCATCGCTCTGCGCTCCGCCCAGCCGGACGCGCAGGCCATCCTGGAACGAGATCTCAGGGAGCTGCGATTGGAGCCGACCGTCGTTTGGGGGGTCGACGTACACGCCGCCAAGGCCGGTCTGGAGAACACCCGGCCCAAGGCAGTGTTCGGGAGCAACATCGAGCGGCACGCCATCGAGGAGGTGGACATACCCTTCATGTTCGAAGTCGTGAACCCCATCCAGCGCTTCCGGATGCTGGACCGCGAGTACTTCGGCTACGGCGGCGTCCTCAACCTCCTGGAGTTCGTTCTCAACGACTACCGCGACCGCTATCGCTCGAAAGTGAAGCGCTACAAGGCAAGGTGGTAGGATGAGGCAGATCGCAGTCTACGGCAAGGGCGGAATCGGCAAGAGCACCCTGTCCTCGAACCTCTCCATGGCCCTGCGGGAACGGGGGCTCACCGTGATGCAGGTCGGCTGTGACCCCAAGCGGGACTCGACCCGCACCCTCGCAGGAGGCCGCCTCATTCCCACCGTGCTGGAGACCTATCGCGAGCATCTGCGCAAGGGGCGTGACGCCTACGCCATCCAACTGTCGGACATCGTCTTCGAGGGGTCGAACGGGGTCCTCTGCGTCGAGGCGGGTGGCCCGGAGCCGGGGATCGGCTGCGCCGGCCGCGGGGTGCTGACGGCCATTCAGATACTCCGCGACCTCAAGGCCTTCGAGACGTACGGTGTAGAGGTGGTGGTCTACGACGTGCTTGGCGACGTCGTCTGTGGCGGCTTCGCTCAGCCGATCCGTGAGGGCTACGCCCGCGAGATCTACCTCGTCTGCTCCGGCGCCTTCATGAGCATCTACGCCTCCAACAACATAGCCAAGGGCGTCGAGCGCCTGGCCCGACGGGGCAGCAGCCGGCTGGCGGGGATAATCGCCAACAGCCGCGGCGACCCTGACTTCGAGCGGCAGGTGCTCTCCTCCTTCGCCGAACGCCTGGGATCGAGCCTGCTCCATTTCGTGCCACGCAGCGACGACGTCCAGGCCTGCGAGGTGCTGGGCGTCACCGTCCTTGAGCACTCGCCCCGCTCCGAAGCGGCCGAGAACTTCCGCCAGATGGCGGACGCCATTATCAAGAACGAATCACGGGTAGTCCCCAAACCTATCGAGGAGCTAACCGAGCTGGAGGATCTGTATCGCCGGCACGCCGCACCCGAGGCGGCGCCGGCCTCGTGAGGCGGATGTGGCTGTGGCTTCCATCGCCGAGCTGGTGAGCGGACATCCCTGCTTCAACGACGCAGCGCACGACCGGGTAGGCCGCGTACACCTGCCGGTGGCACCCAGGTGCAACATCCAGTGCAACTTCTGCGAGCGCCGCACCTGCACCGCCGTCGCTCACCCAGGGTGGACGGCCAGGTTGCTGTCACCGGGCGAGGCGCTGGCGCTGGTGGACTCCATCGTCGAAGACGGGGGGGAGCGCAACTTCGTGGCCGGAATCGCCGGGCCCGGCGACCCGCTGGCCAACGACTCGACGTTCCAGACCCTCGCCCTCCTCCAGGAGCGGCACCCGCGCATTCTCCGCTGCCTGTGCACCAACGGCCTGATGCTTGGGGACCGCCTCGGCGACCTGCTGGACGTGGGCATCGGGGCGCTGACCGTCACCATCAACGCTCCCGACGCGCTCGTGGCGAGCCGTGTCTACGCCTGGGCCCGGTACAGGGACCGTGTCTACCGCGACATGGCGGCGGCCGAACTCCTGGTGGAGAGGCAATTCAGCGGTCTGAAGGCCGCTGTGGGCGCCGGAATCCCCGTCAAGGTCAACTCAGTGCTCATCCCAGGCGCAAACGACGCCGCTCTGCCCGAGCTGGCCCGGCGGCTGGCCGCCGTCGGCGCGCCCGTCATGAACGTCATGCCTCTCATCCCATCGGGCCGGATGAGTGACCTCCATCCCCCCACCTGCGAGGAGCTGCGGCTCGCCCGACAGGTTTGCGCGGCCTTCATCCCCCAGTTCTGCCGCTGCGAGCAGTGCCGCGCGGATGTCGTCTACCTGCCGGGCATCACCTCGACTCGCGGCCCCTGATCCAGCCCTCACGCTCCCCAGGCAACCTTCAACATCGGCGGATTCGGTCACCTCCATACCCCAGTTCCCCGATGGCACGCCGGAGAGACTGCGGCCATGCTAGTCGTGAGCCTATCTGAGAACGTGGTGGAGGTGCGACATGCACGCTCGACGTGTGGTCCTACTGGCAATCCCTGCCATGCTGCTGCTCATTGCGTCTTTGATCTGGCGGGGCGGCGAGACCCGTACCGACGCCGCAGTCGTGGCCACCACCCTGACGCCAACCGCCACCACGACTTCGGGGCCGACCGACACTCCGACTCCCACGGCGACCACCACGCCAACACCGACGAACACACCGACCCCCACCGCAACTCCGACGGTGGCGAACACGGCAACGGCTACCGCCACGAGTGCGGCAACGGGCACTGCAACGCCGACAGCCACGCTGACGCCAACACCATCGCCGACCGGCTCGCCCGCTGCCACCGCATCCGTCACAGCGACCAGCACCGCAGCGGCTGCGACCGCCACGACGGTCGCCACCTCGCCCGTCACAGCCACACCCACGCCTACGCCCTCTCCCGCGGCCGCAGTTCCCATGGAGGAGGTCTCGCTTGTGGGCGGCGTCTGCAACCCCGTGGCCAACACCTACCCCGATGGCACTGCCATCGCCACGATAGCCGCAGCGGTATCGCCCGCCGGGATCGTGCAGGCCATTTGGGAGTACACGCCGGACGCCGCGCTGGGATACTCTCCCTACTACCCGGAGGTGACCGACCTGGTGGAGCAGGGGTTCTTAGACGTGGTCATCATCTGCGTCGGCGGATCGGGGCCCGGCGCCGCCACGTTCACTCGCCCGCTGGTCTAGGGGCTTCAGGCCTGGATGGCGGCAGATGTGATCGTTTGCCAGGACGAGAGCGTCGAGCCGGCCCTCCCCTAGGTGTGATCGCCGAACTTCTCGTCGCGGGCGCGAACGCGCTCAGCGACACCCTCGCCCGGGAGGCCCTCGAACCCGCCGCCGCTTATCCGGCGATGGGCCAAGCTGATCACGTGCGTCCTGAACGCGGAGACGACGGCGTTGCGCTGGCCCATCTCGTCCAGCATGCCGTTGATCGAGAGCTTGGCAAGACGTAGCGCGAACGGGTCCTGGAGGGCAATGCGCTGGGCCAGAGCCATGGTTTCCTCTCCAAGCCGTTCACGCGGCACCACGCGGTTCACGAGGCCCAGGCGCAGGGCCTCAGGGGCGGTCAGATACTCGCCGGTGTAGAGGTACTCCTTGGCCTTGCGCGGCCCCAAGTCCCAGGGCAGGCTGAGGTACTGAACGTGAGGTCCTCCCCAGCGCACCGCTCGATCGGCGAACTTCGCGTCCTCCGAGGCCACGATCAGGTCACACGCCGACGCCAGCATGAGCCCTCCCATGATGCAGTAGCCCTGCACCTGCGCGATGGTGGGCTTGGGAAGATCCCGCCAGCGTAGGGTCGCCTCAAGGTAGAGTTCGGAAGCGCGCTCCCATACGCCAGGCAGATCCGTGGGATGACCCCGGCGCTCACGGTCCTCCAGTTCCTCTTTGCTCCCCAGGTCGTGGCCCGACGAGAAGTGCTCGCCCTCCCCCGCCACGATGATGACGCGGACCGAGCTGTCGTCCACAGCCTGAGCGAGCGCGGCGTCGATCTCCTCGATCGTCAGGCGACTCAACGCGTTCAGCACATGGGAACGGTTCACCGTGACCTTCAGGACCGGTCCATCTTGCTCGCACAGGAGGGTCCGCCATGCCATGATAGCGCTCCTTTCGTCGGGGCCGGTTGTGGATAGAGGGCCGTGACCGCCCGTCGACCACGTGCCCTCCCCCTTGGGACCGTGCCGCAGACAGTAGGAGAGGGGGCGGGCGTTGGCCGCCTAGTTGGCCCGCTGCGTCAGCCCCACGACGGCGTCGATCAGCCGGGGCCAGGCACCCTCCGGCATCTCGTGGCCCATGCCCTCGATCACCACCATCTCGGCACCGGGGATCGCCTCCGCCGTGTCGTAGCCAGCGGCGACGGGCACCAGCGGGTCGGCATCGCCGTGGATCACAAGTGTAGGCACGCTTATCGATCCAAGAGCCTCTTTGCGGCTGGGGGCAGTCATGATGGCCAGAAGCTGACGAGCGCTGCCCGCCGGGTCTGGATCCCTGTCGTAGGACAGCTCTACTAGCTGTCGAATCCGCGCCTCGTCGAAGTCAAAGCCCGGGCCGTGAAGGACCCGCCACGTGCGCATGCCATGTTCAATCGCTGCCTCGCGGCCGACCGGCGGCGGCTGCATCAGGATCGCCAGCGCTTCTGGCTCCGGCTGAGGCAGATTCGGGTTCCCCGTCGTCGACATTATCGAAGTGAGGGTGCGGACACGCTCGGGATGCTGGATGGCGAGAAGTTGGGCGATCATTCCGCCCATGGAGGCGCCGACCACGTGCGCCGACGGAACGCCCAGTGCTTGGAGAAGTCCCGCCGCGTCTCCCGCCATGTCATCCAGCGTGTACGGGGGGTTGACGCTCTTCCCCTGGAACACGCCGGCGACAAGCTGGGCCGGATTCGGGCACGCCTCGTGGAACTTGGTGGAAAGCCCCACGTCCCGGTTGTCGTAGCGGATCACACGGAAGCCCCGTTCCGCGATGCGGTTGCAGAGCGTTTCGTGCCACATCACCATCTGCCCGCCCAGCCCCATTATCAAGAGCAAGGGCGTCGCGTCCCGCCCGCCGAACTCGTCGTACTCAATGCTGATTCCGTTTGCGCGCACGTTTGGCATCTTCGTCCTCTTCCTTTGCCGCTGAACCGAGGAATGCGGCGTGCTGCCCGCCGCTCGGAACGCCCCCCCGCGTCCGCATGGGAACGGACGGCGCAGCGGAACGCACCGCACTCCTCGCGCAAGATGAGCCCCAACCGGTTCGGGGTAGGCCGATTCTCCATCAGACTCCTCCCGATGTCAACGCCGACTCTCACCTCACTCCGCGGTGCGTTACTCCCTCCACCTGCTTTGACAACCGCTTGACAATTGACAATAATCTGACTCGCCGAAGGCCACAGCGACGTCGCGACAACGTCGTGCAACGAAGCCACGCCCGCGACGCGCTGAGCGTCCGCAATGAGACGGTTGGCGAACAGGTGGCGGCTACCGGCGACGGGCTCGCAGTAACCCGCACCTCAGCGTGCAGGTCGATGACAACGTGTCCATCGCCGCGCGCTCGCCAGCACGACTGGGTAATAGCGGCCGGCGGAGAGCCGGGGGATACCGCCGGCCTCGGCGCAATCAGCTCTAGGCGTGGTCGGCTTGAACCGCCCGTCGGGCGGGCAACGCAGCCGCTGCCGACCACACAGTGGCCAGCACAACCCCGCGAGACAAGAGGGGAGGCCAGGCATGCTCGTACTCGACCGCAAGGCTGACGAGGGCGTCTGGATTGGAGAACATATCTTTGTCAAGATCTTGGACATTAGACCTCAGCGAGTGAAGCTGGGGATCAGGGCGGCGTCAGACCTCGATGTTAGCCGCGACGAGCTCGGCGGTCCAGCACACGGGAAGGCGACGACTGGCAGGGCCCAGGATGGCGCCAAGAAGGGGGCTTCGGCGCAGCGCGAGCGGCTGCGAGAGGCCCTGCACAGAAGCGAGTCGGAGAATCGGGCTCTTCTGGACGCGATACCGGACATGATGTTCCGGTTCAGCGGTGAAGGACGCTTCCTCGACTTCATTCCCGCGAAAGGCCAGAAACCGGCCGTACCCCCCGCTCGGTTCTTGGGGAGGACATTGCAGGAGGTGTTCCCGGCTGATGTTGCGCTTGGGGCCATGGCCTACATCGAGCGGGCGCTGCAAACCGGCGACGCGCAGATCTCGGAGTTCCGGCTTCCAGTTCCTCTGCCGGATGGCGATGTGCGTGACTATGAGGCCCGTGTCGTGGCCACCGGCCGGGACGAGGTCCTGGCCATCGTGCGCGAGATCACCGAACGCAAGCAGGCGGAGAAGGCGCTGCGTGAGAGCGAGGCGAAGTACCGCGGGATATTCGAGGACGTTCGCGACGTCTTTTACCGCACGGACATGAACGGCGTCTTCACAGAAGTCAGCCCATCAGTGGAGCGGTGGGGATACGACGCCGAGAAACTCATTGGCAGTCCAGTGAGGGACATCTACGAGCATCCAGAGGAACGTCCAGTCTTCCTGAACACCGTCCTGGAGCAGGGCAGGGCAATTGACTATGAGGTCCGCCTCAAGACCGGTGACGGGCGGGTCATGGATGCTTCAGTAAGCTGCCACGTGCTTCGCGATCAAGATGGCGCGGTGGTCGGGATCGAGGGGATCGCGCGTGACATCACCGAACGCAAGCGAACGGAGAAGA
>DAOULP010000193.1:0-10090 GCA_034420175.1 Dehalococcoidia bacterium
TCCCGACGAGGATCGTCAACCCCAGCTTCACATCCACATTGCCGAGCCGGGAATGGGCCAGTGCGCCCGACGAACCGGTGCCCGCGATCTGGGCGCTGTCCGTGCCCACCGCGACGGCCGAGGGTACCCCGATGGTCATCAGCAGGGGCGTCATGAGGAAGCCGCCACCCACCCCGGTCATGCCGGAGAGAACACCCACCGCAAAGCCAACGCCCACCACCATGACGACAGGCATGCTGTTGTCCGCTACTGGCAAGTAGACCGTCGTCGTCGCAACGTCGGACAGGGGGATCGGGCTCACTGCCCCAACTACCACGAGTGCCACGATCGCTCCCGCCAGAAGGGCGAGGCGGCGCAGACCCAGCGCCTGCGCAGCAGGCTGCAGGACACGCAATCCGCTGGGGAGGGTGGGGGCCGCACCCTCTCGTATGAGCGCCTGGTCCTCCCTGGTCAGCTCTTCGGTTTCGGTTGTCGTTGTCACCGTCTCAGGCACTACCTTCTCCCCGTTAAGCTGTTCGAGGCACCGGACGGACAGTCACGGCCGATGAACGCTTGGACCCTCACTTGCCGCAGAGCGCAAGCCACCGCGCTGCCTCGGAAGTCTGTCATACTGTGCCGTCGGTGATGCCGCATACTGGCCCAAATTGTGCATCTGGTCACTAATTAACGTGACCGATGGCCTTCTACTAGTGAAGGGTGTCACAAAGTATGAGCAGATGCATCAAATACGGGTCAAATGCCCATTAAAGCGGACACAATATGATCAAGGATCGGTCAAATGGTTGGAGAAAACTCGCTTAAGAGTCTGATGCAGCGGTAAGAGGAAGAGCAACGACGAAGCTGGTTCCCTCTCCCGGCTGGCTGGTCACGTTGATGGAGCCATTGTGACTCTCAGCTATGTGCTTAACGATGGCCAGGCCGAGGCCGCTCCCTTCGCTGCGAGCGTCACGAGCGCCGCGCGCTCGATAGAAGCGGTCGAAAATGTGGGGCAGGTCCTCCTCGGAGATACCGATGCCGTTATCCTGGACTTCTAAGCGGGCTAGGCGGTCCGTTGCGCGAAGCTGCACCTCGATTTGGCCCCCCTCCGGCGTGTACTGGACGGAGTTCTCTAGCAGGTTCCAAACCATCTGCGCCAGCCGTTTCTCGTCGCCCTGGACATGCGCGCCAGTCGCTATGTCTGCCGTTAGCGCATGTTGCTCATCCTGAGCCCGAAGGCGGGCCACGGCTTGTTCGCAGACCGCGGAGTAGTCAACGGGAGCCAGAACTAGCTCGTCGCGCCCCTCTCGAGAAAGGAGGAGGAGATCAGACAGGAGATGGCTTACGGCCTCTAGCTCGGCAGCCATCTGCTCCAGGCAGTCGTCTCGCTGCTCCGGAGGCAGCCCCGGCTTGCGCAGGATGTCGACGTTTGTCCGCAGCACCGTGAGGGGCCGGCGCAACTCATGAGAGGAGTCGGCGAGGAAAGCCTTTTGCGTCTCCAGCGTTCGCTCCACACACTCAATCATGGAGTTGAAGGTGGCCGTGAGATTCGCTAGCTCGCCCCCGGTGGAGGTACGGACCCGACGGCTGAAATCGGCGGTCTGCTCTATGTCGCGCGCCAGCCGGGAAACCGCATGCACCGGCGCAAGAACACGCCTTGCCACAAAGTAGGCCGGTACGTTGGTAATGAGCAGGACGGCCGCACCCCCGAGGATGAGGATCGTGCGGGTCTGGCCCAGCCAATCGCTCTTGTCTTTCAGGGATTGCGCGACTACCACGCTTCCCAACATTTCGTCGTTGAACATGATGGGCAGGTACTGAATGCGAAAGCTCTCCCCTCCCACATCGGCCGTGGCGAAGGTCGGCTTCTCTGAAATCCCCATGTTGGGCAGGGCCAGGTAGAGATTGCCGGAGGGGAAAGACGAGTACACCACGCTACCTTCGAGGTTTCGTATCTGGAAGAGGAGACCGGAGGAGGCTTCCTCGTCCAGCCTGAGTCGCTGGTTTGCACGCATGGTCTGGGAGGATAGCGGAGGGTCTATGGGCTCCAGAGATGTGACGATCGCTTCACTCTTTAGCCTGAGCTTGTCATCCACACTGTCGGAAACCCTGTTGTCCGTGGCGATGTACACGGCCAGGCTGAACGCCGCCAGAGACCCAGCCAGGAGTACCACGTAGGCGATGGTGAGGCGGAAGCGCAGCCGCACTCATCCCTCCTTTTTTAGTATGTAGCCCACCCCGCGGATCGTCCGGATCAGCGGGGGGCCGCCTGCCGCTTCCAGCTTCTGGCGCAGATTCGCCACGTGAACGTCGACTACGTGGGCCTCGACGGAGGGATCCTCACCCCAAAGGCCTAGCAGCAACTCTTCTCTGCTCCGGACCTGCTCAGGGGCTCTCAAGAATTGCTCCAAGAGGCGAAACTCCGTTGCGGTCAGCGGTAGGTGCTCCTCTCCGCGTGTGGCGGTCCAAGTTGCCCGGTCAAGCGTCAGATCAGCGTAGGAGAGCGGCTCCTTGGGGGGGGGAGTTGGCTGGCTGCGACGGAGCAGTGCTTGTATGCGGACCACCAGCTCGTCGAAGACGAAGGGCTTGACCAGGTAGTCGTCCGCTCCAGCTTTGATGCCGGCGATGCGATCGCGGACACTGTCCAGAGCAGTCAACATGATGATGGGAATGGCTTCGGTCTCTCGCATCAGCCGGCAGAGACTGAGGCCGTCCATCCCGGGCATCATGATGTCCAAGACGATGACGTCCGGCCGACGACCTCTCATGTAGACGAGCGCCTCACCTGAATCTCGGGCCAGGCCAACGTCGAAGCCGCACAGCGACAAGCCGCGCTCTAGGGCGGTCAGCAATTCCTGGTCGTCGTCCACTACAAGCACGTGGGGCCGCCTGGAGCTTCTGCCAGGGGAAGGATCACGCAGGACGGAAAATGGTGGTAGGCTCATAGCTTTCCGAGGTATGGGCCACGGGCACTGTCCCGTTGGCGAGATCTTGTGCGCCAGTTGAGAATAAAGACCGCATGCGTGTGCCACCAGCCGCCTTGGCCACAAGTGGATGATGTCACTACCAGAGTCGCGCTGCATCAAGGATACGTCAAGACTGACACAGGATAGCCTGAAAGCGGGCACGCGAGTCGGAATGTGGTGCGGCGTGTAGCGACGCAGGTTGCCGTGCTCTCCTCCCGGACAGGGCGCTTGCTGAAGGGCCGTAGGTCGCATGCGGCACCGGATGACCGCACCCGGCGATTTGCCGTCAGACTTCAGGGCACGAGTGCCACGAACGGAACTGGATCTGAGGTCCGGAGCTCGGACTGACGCGACCGAAGATTCGCGGCTTGCCAAGCCTTGTCATGACTCCTGCCACGGGCTAAACTGCCCGTGGCAGGGTGAGAAGCCCAGCCGCGCTGCTTCCTGCAGCGCCGAAAGGCAGATGCCCGAAACGGGCATCGAGTGTCCTGTTTGGCACCTAGAGGTGCCTTGTCCGAATCTGAGAGTGGCGTGGATGGGCCGAAGAGCCGACCCATCTCCTTCCCAAGCAGAGAGCCGTGGGTTCGATCCCCATCGCCCGCTCCACATACGAAATCAACCTCGAATGGCCGCCGAAACGGCGGCGTTTTTCTTCAGTCAGAGGGCTATGCTCCTTCTAAACGGTCGTTTCACGCGCGAAATCAGATGCGGCATGAGGCTATAAGCTATGAAATCAGATGGACTAGCGTTTGTTTTGGGCCCTTGTGGCTGTACGGTTTTCGCCACGGAGCGCGAAGTCCGTACGGCACGACCGAACACCGCGTCCGTATGGTCTACCGTGTCGAGGGCGATGGGCCGCCGCGGTTGGTCATCAACGAGTCATTGGAGTCGTTGGCGAAACGACGAGGCTGCAACGACGTACTCGGGTGTCGCTACGAGCGCACCGCCTTGAGCTGGCTAGGTTCCCCTTGCCCAGAAGCATGGCTTGGCGAGACGCTACTAACGAGTACAAGGTCTTGACGGATTCGCCTTGTGGTTGTATAAAGACAGCATGACGGGATTACGACAGGGTGTCAGACAGACCGGCGTGAACGAGCGACAGCGCGTCCTCCAGGAACGGCAGGCGCGCGTGGACCTGATCCTCGACAGCGCCGAGAGGGCCTTCGTTGAAAAGGGCTACAACGACACGTCGGTCAACGAGATCGCCGAAGTCGCCGATTTCAGCCGCACTTCCATCTATCAGTATTTCAGCAGCAAGGAGGAGATCTACTTCGCGTTGCTGGACCGGTATTCGGACGTCCTCATCGACCGCCTCACCGAAGCCACCGCTAGACCGAGTCGGACCGTCGACAAGATCAGGGCGTTCCTTGACGAGATCCGGCAGGTGATGAAGCTCAAGCCCAATCTCTTCTCGCTCTATTTCGTCCAGCGGCACCAGGTTGAGCCGCGCCTTTCTCCGGAGCTGAAATCCCGCCTCAGGGTGAAGCGTCGTCGGCTGGAGAACATCTTCCGTGACTTCTACCGTGAGGGAATTGAGAAGGGCGAGGTGCGTGATATCCGGGTGAAGGACGCCTCCAACCTCTTCTTTGCACAGATAACTGGCATGATGCTGCTGCACGAGTACTACGCGGACGAGTTCGACGTCACCCTCGACGAGCATCTCGACCAGTCGTTGCAGCTCTATCTTGAGTTTGTTGAGAGGAAGGATTGATGTTGAGCGGCCGCGAGCGGTTCCCGTACCGCCGGTGGGATTGGCCGAAAGGGCACGGATGGAACTATTGGCCGTGTTGACGGCAAGAGGGAGGCGAACAACATGACACAGGCTGCGGTTTCGGCTCCGGAGAAGGTGCTATCCCCCCAGGAGGAAAGGATCCTGGAGGGCAAGCCGATCGGGTTGGTGAGCGAGGAGGCCCAACGGCAGCGGGCGCGAATACACCGGATGCTCGAGGGTTTCCGGGGCAAGCCGATACGGATCGCCCTCGAGAGGGCGCGGCTGCTGACCGAGTCGTTCAAAGAGACCGAGAGCCAGCCGGTGGTGATCAGGTGGGGCAAGGCCATCGCTCACATCCTGCGCAATGTCTCGATCCACATCGAGGACGACGACCTCATCGTCGGCAGCGCCGGCCCGCCCGGACGGTACGCCGTCTTTTTCCCTGAGCTTGAGGAGCGCTTCTTCTCGCAGGAGGTGCGCCCGAGCGCACCCGGGGACAAGCTCCTTCTCACCGAGGAAGACGTCGACGTCATCAACGAGGAGCTCCGGCCGTACTGGGAGGGCAAGCAGTACCACACCGCGTACATGAACGCTCTGCCCGAGGACACGCGTGAGATGGTGGAACTCCTCTGCATCATCACGCCGACCGCGACCGCCCGCTCGAGCCTCGCCTGGAATCACGACTACGAGAAGGTTCTCAAGCGAGGCATCAAGGGGATCAAGCGGGAGGCTGAGGAGAAGCTGGCTGCCCTTGACCCGCTCGACCCAAAGGATCGCGTCGAGAAGGAACCGTTTCTCCAGGCCGTGATCCTCACCTGCGACGCAATTGTCGAGTTCGCCCACCGCTACGCGAAGCTCGCCCGCAAGATGGCCAAGAACGAGACCGACGAGGGCCGAAAACAGAAACTCCTGGAAATCGCCGAGGTCTGCCAATGGGTGCCCGAGAATCCGGCCCGGACGTTCCGCGAGGCCGTCCAGTCGCAGTGGCTCATCCAGACCGTGTCCCGCCTCGAGCAGCGCGTCGGCGGCACTATCGGCAACGGTCGCATCGACCAGTACTTCTATCCCTACTATCGCAAAGACATCGAAGAGGGCCGCATCACCAAGGACCAGGCGCTTGAGCTGTTGGAGTGTCTCTGGATCGGCATGGCGAGAAACGTCGAGATCTACACGACAGCCGGCAACTTCTCGTACACCGACGGCTACGCGCACTGGGAGGCGACCACCATCGGCGGCGTCACCAAGGATGGCAACGATGCCACGAACGAGCTCTCGTATCTGATGCTCGAATCGAAGCGGGAGTTCCCCCTCAACTACCCTGACCTCGCGGCCCGGATTCACGCCCAGACGCCCGAGCCCTTCCTGCACGCCATCGCCGAGACCATCAAGGAAGGCACCGGCTTCCCCAAGCTGTTCTTTGACGAGGAGATCATCCCCCTGTTCCTCGCCAAAGGGGGCGACATCGCCGAGGCGAATGACTACTGCATCTGCGGCTGCACCGAGGCCAAGATGCTGAACCGCGACGCGGTCACCACCGGCTGCGCGTGGGTGAACCTGGGCGCCATCGTCGAGATGACCTTGAACGACGGCAAGCTGAAGCTGTTCGGCGACCGGCAAATCGGGGTCAAGACGGGCGACCCACGGAAGTTCAAGTCATACGACGACCTGTGGGGAGCGTTTTGCCGCCAGGCCGAGAACATCATGGGACACACCCTCACCCAGCAATATGTGGCCGATACGCTCAAATCGCGCTTCATCGCTGCGCCCATGTCCTCGATGCTGCACGACCTGTGTATGAAGGAGTGCACGGACATGCATTCGGGGCCGATCCCCGGCGCCCTTTACCTCGGGTACATCGATACCCTTGGCTTCGGCACCGCGATCGATTCCCTGGCCGCCGTCAAGAAGCTCGTCTTCGATGACAAGAAGCTGACGATGGACGAACTGCTCGAGGCGCTCAACTCCAATTTCAAGGACGCAGAGGCCATCCGACAGATGTGCCTGAACGCCCCCAAGTACGGCAACAACGATCCTCATGCCGACCTCATCGGCCGCAACATCGAGGAGTTCTTCGTGCGCACCACGCGGCGCCACAAGTCCGCCTTCGGCGGGGAACTCGACATCAGGTACGTCACCATCACGGCGCACATCCCCTTCGGTATGGTGGTGGGCGCGACGCCCGACGGCCGCAAAGCCAGCGAGCCCGTCGCCGAAGGTGTGAGCCCGTCCCAGGGCGCCGACCGAAAGGGGCCCACCGCAAGCCTCAACTCTATCGCCCGTGCAAAGGCTGCAGGCTACAAGGAGCGCGCGGCCAGGCTTCTGAACATGAAGCTCACCCCTTCCGCGGTCACGGGCCCAGGAGGCACGAAGAAGCTGATGTCGCTCATCCGCACGGCGTGTGACCTCAAGATGTGGCACCTACAGTTCAATATCATCAATCGCGAGACGCTGATTGCAGCCCAACAGGATCCTGACAAGTACCGGGATTTGCTGATTCGCGTTGCCGGCTACAGCGCGTATTTCGTCGACCTGACGCCGCAGCTGCAGAACGAGATTATCCAGAGGACGGAGCACGGGTTCTAGGGGATCGAACGCGAAAGGACGAAGACGAAAGGGTAGGACAGCCCACGACCAGAGTGATCCTTTTGGGGACTGCAGGGCAGGTCGTGTGGCTTTGCACTAACGCTGTGGTTCTCCGCTGTGACCGCGACGTGCCGACATTGACAGATCGCCATAGTCGATCCGGCCCCAAAGGTAATGCAGATGTCACCGCGCAGAGACCAGACTGATAACGACCGCGGGCTCATCTTCAGCATCCAGAGATTCTCGCTTCATGACGGATCGGGCATCAGGACGCTGGTGTTCCTCAAAGGATGTCCACTGTCGTGTGCATGGTGCTCTAACCCTGAGGGCCAGGCCCACTTTCCCGAGCTCGCATACAGCGCGAAACGGTGCATCGGGACAGTCGAGTGCGGGCGGTGCACAGACGCGTGCGAAGTGGGCGCCGTTCGGGAGGACGACGGCCGAGTGGATATTGACCGGGACCTGTGCACCAACTGCGGAGAATGCGTCGACGCGTGCCCCTCGCAAGCGCTCGAGCTTTTCGGCAAGCGTATGGGCGTGGACGAGGTCATCCGCGTGGCGGAGGAGGACGGCAGCTTCTACGCGCGCTCCGGTGGCGGAATCACCCTGAGTGGCGGCGAACCGCTCTCGCAGCCTCATTTCGCTGTGCAGCTTCTGCAAGCGGCCGAGCGGCGTGGCATCGATACCGCGCTTGAGACCTGCGGCCACGTCAGGTGGGAAGACCTCGAGCGTGCGTGCCGCCACCTGAACCAGCTATTCTTCGACATCAAGCTGATGGACTCCAAGCGCCACCGGGAGGCGACGGGAGTCGGCAACGCGCTGATCCTCGAGAATCTCCGGAGGGTCTGCGACGAATTCCCTGGCCTGCCGGTAATTGCACGAACGCCCGTGATTCCCGGGTTCAATGACACCGCTGAGGACATCCAGGCCATTGCTGATTTCGTCGGCGGGATGCCTGCCCGCCCCGCGTACGAGCTGCTCGCCTACCATCGGTTCGGCGAGCCAAAGTATCAGCAGCTCGGCAAGCCGTATCCGCTCGCCGGCCTCGCGCCGCCGTCCGAGGAGCTCGTAGCACTGCTAAAGGGACGCTTCGCCTCCATTGGCCAAGCGCACGCCGGTTGAGCGAGCTGTGCCGCTTCGACAGGTCGTAGTCCTCAATGTCATTCGCCGTCTGACCTGCGCCCAGAGCAAGACACAATACCCTCATCTGCGAGCCTCGGCTACGCGACGAGAGGATTCACTGCGAGACAGCCCCTCCAGGACGCGCTTTCCGTATCTTGCCGGGTTCCCGACGGTAGATCTCGCGATCAGCGGACTCTCAATCCCCAGTCAGGCTCTTCAGTCAGATGGCTTGACGGCCCGGCAACGGTGGGGAGACACTGGCTATCAGGTGCTCGGCACCGCCTCAGGCAGATACTCGAAATGGGCCTCAGGTGCCGTATTAGGTGCCCCTAGGTGCCGGTGCCGAATCTGAGAGCGGGGTAGACGGGTGGGAAAATCCGTCCCTCTGCTTCCCAAGCAGAGGGACGTGGGTTCGATCCCCATCGTCCGTTCCAGATAGGATCTGTCCCTCAAAGAGCCCTTCGAACGGCGGCATTCTTTCGAAGTCAGAGGGCCACTCCCTATCTAACGAACATTCCACAATCCGAATTCAGATACGGCCGGAGGCCATAAGCTACGTAGGCAGATGGCCATCTGGCACTTAGGTTCTACAGCCCGAGGCAATCTCTCTGATCGCTGACGCTGGCGTCTTGTCGCTTGGTAGCTGATGTCCCATTGTTGTCGCTGCCCTCTCTCCACTTACAGAGCCGAAGCGTGTATATCCAAATTGCGCTCAAAGGGCCGCCGCGTGGGCGAGGCCGATCGCATAGTTGTATGGAAGACGGCCGTATCACCGGACGCCCCGCGTTAAGGAACTCTAACCGTTCTCCAACGCCGCCTTAATGGCAACCGCGTAGGCTGTAAGGGGCAACGGCGGCCAGAGGGGCGTCGGAGTGGCGAGACAGCAAAGTGACTGACCGATGGCACTTGGAGATGTACGTGTCCGAGCAGACTGCTGCCCAAATGGCCAAGAGCGATGGGAAGGAGCGGGTGTTGGAGCTGGCAGTTGACGAGCGCTTGCCGCAGCCACCTCCGGTCGGTGGCGAATTCCGGGAAAGGTTTGAGAGGAAGTTCTTCATCGCGCCCAGGAACATCGGCTTCGCATACGCCCTGCTGCGGCACACGTGCCGGCCCGACGGCGAATACCCCGAAGAGGAGATCAACAGCCTGTACTTCGATACTCCCGACCTTGACCAGCACGAGAGGTCGGAGGAGGGAGACTTCAGGAAGGACAAGGTGCGCATCCGCTGGTATCGTGACGGCGCCTCTCTCCCCCAGATGGTTCCAGTATTTCTCGAACTCAAGTCAAGGCGGGGATTTGCCGGCAGCAAGCGGCGCGAGAGATTCACGGTACCGGCGGCAGAGCTTGGATTCGATCGCTTACGCGTAGGCGTCGTGAGCAAGACGATTCTCCTCGACACGGTGGCCAGATTCGGCCACTTCCCGGGAAGATCTCTCCGGCCAACCCTACTCGTGTCTTACAGGCGGCACCGATTCACTGAAATCCTGACCGGCGTTCGTGTGTGTTTGGATCGCAGCATCCGCTCCACCCTTGTCGCTCGGGGACTGGGCCACGGAGAGCGGGAACTGCGACTGCAAGGCGCGGTGATTGAGGTAAAGGGGTCAGGCATGGACCTGCCGCGGACTCTCAGGCGCCTGGAGTTACTGGATGCGGACTGGAGCAGGTTCTCGAAGTACAGCTATTGCATCAACTCGCATTTCGAGGATCTGGGCACCGTAGGCCGGTTGTGGC
>DAOULP010000194.1:0-3186 GCA_034420175.1 Dehalococcoidia bacterium
GGAGCTGGTCCAGGCCCAGGTGCTCCTGGAGGACCCACATGAGGTGCTTGACCTCCGTGGTGCCCTTGTACTGGAGGCCCAGGTCCTCCAGTTCCTTGTTGATCTCGGCCAGGTAGTCCGGGTTCTCGCGGAACCGCTCGTTGACCTGGCTGAGGACGCCCTGGCAGGTGCTGCAGATGACCATGAGGTGCATGCCAAGGTCCTCGGCCATAGCCAGGGTGCTGGCATTGAGCGTGTCGGCGAAGCGCTGGTCCTTGCCCTGGACGATACCAGAGCCGGTGCAGGGGGCGAACTTCAGCTCCTCGGTCTCGATGCCCAGCTTCTGGCAGACGGCCACCGCCGACATGAACAGCTCCGGCGTGCTCTTGCGAGGTACGTCGCAGCCGCCGAAGAGGGCGAAACGCTGGTTTCCATTGCCGTTCGTCATATCAGTCCTCCGGCCCAGGCGGGCCTGTGTGGGGCGCCCCTAGCCCGCCAGCCAGCTGGCAGCGCGCACTTGCTCTTCGAACTCGATGGTGTGGCGAGCACCCAGGTTGTCGGTCAGGCCGGCCTCGATGGCCTTGCGTCGAAGCTTGAGAATCTGCGCCAGGGGGTCGACGCCCTTGGGGCAGACCTCGACGCACATCAGGCAGCGGGTGCAGTCCCAGATGCCGGTCGCTCCGCTCAGCAGGTTCAGCCGGTCGCTGTCGGCGCCGTCGCGGGGGTCGCCGGCGAATCGATAGGCCTTGGCGAGGGCAGCGGGCGCCAGGTAGGTGCTGTCAACCTCCAGCACCGTGCAGTCGGAGACGCAGGAGCCGCACATGATGCAGCCCATGGGTTGCGCCAGCTCGAGCATGGCGGCGTTCGAGACCAGGTACTCGCGCTCCGGCTCAGGACCCGTGGGCTGAAGCCAGGGTTGAATGGCCTGCACCTTCTCCCAGTGAGGCGTCATGTCCGCCACCAGGTCCTTGAGCGTGGGCATGTTGCCCAGAGGCTCCACGGTTATCTCTTCGCCCTCCTTGGAGACCAGGCCGACCACTTTGGTCTTGCAGGCGAGGCGGGCCTGGCCGTTGATCCGCATTGCGCAGGAGCCGCAGATCGCGCTCCGGCAGGCGCAACGGAGGGCGAGGCTGCCGTCGTTGTCCTCCCGCACCTGGAGCAGGCTATCGAGGACGGTGGCGGACTCGGGCGCATCGATAGAGTAGGACTGGAAGCTGGGTTCTCCGTTCGCCTCGGGGTTGAGGCGGCGGACCTTAAGATTGACTCGCATCTAGTAGGCCCTCCTCTCGGGCTGCCAGCGCGTGATGGTTACCGGGGCATACTCAAGCTTCGGCCCGTCGGGGGTGTAGTGGGCCATGGTGTGCTTGAGGAACTTCTCATCGTCGCGCTCCGGGAAGTCGCGGCGGGAGTGGCCGCCACGGCTCTCCTTGCGCTCCAGGGCTCCGAGGGCCATGGTCTCCGCAAGATCGAGCATGAAACCCAGCTCCAGGGCCTGGATGAGGTCCGTGTTGAAGACCTTGCCCTTGTTCTGGACCGGCGCCCGCTTGTACCGCTCCTTGAGCTCGCGGACCTTGGCCAGCGCCTCACTCAGCGCCGCCTCGGTGCGGAACACGCCGACGTTGGTGTTCATCGTCTCGCCCATCTCTCGGCGAAGGACGGCAGGCCTCTCGCCGTTCTCGGGCCGCGCCAGCAGCTCCCGGATGGCCTCCGCGTCCCTCTTCACCGCCGCGTCGGACGTGCTGGCAGGCGCCGACTGCCCGCGGGCGTACTCGGCGGCGGCGACACCGGAGCGGCGACCGAAGACCACCGTGTCGAGCAGCGAGTTGCCGCCCAGCCGGTTGGAGCCGTGGACGCTGACGCAGGCGCACTCGCCGGCGGCGTAGAGCCCGGCGATCGGCGTCGCGGCATCGACGCTGGTCTTGATCCCGCCCATCTCGTAGTGCATGCCGGGCCTGACGGGGATGGGCTCGTGCACAGCGTCAACGTTGGCCAAGTCATGGGCCAGTTCGAGGATCTGGCCCAGCCTTTCCTTCAGCTTCGCCTCGCCCAGGTGGCGCAGGTCCAGGAGCACACAGTCGTTGACGCCGCGACCCTCCTCAATCTCTGTCCACTCGGAGCGAGACAGGAGGTCGCGCGGGCCCAGCTCTAGCTTCTCGGGCGCGTACTTGTGCATGAACCGATCGCCTTCGGAGTTGAGAAGGTAGCCGCCCTCACCGCGGGCGCCCTCGGTGATGAGAACGCCGTTGCCCTTGAGCGTCGTCGGGTGGTACTGCACCATCTCCATGTCCATCAGGGGCGCCCCGGCCCGGTAGGCCATAGCCGTGCCATCGCCGGTGCTGATGATGGAGTTGGTCGTCGGCTGGTAGACCCGACCGAGCCCGCCGGTCGCCAGGATCGTGGCCTTGGCCAGGACCGCCTGGAGCTCGCCGGTCTTCATGTCCATCGCGACAACGCCCCGACAGACACCATCATCGACGATGAGGGAGGTGCAGAACCACTCCTCGTAGGGATGGACGCCCCCCTTCTGGAGTTGCTCCCAGACGACGTGCAGGATCGCCTGGCCGGTGATGTCGGCGATGTAACACGCCCGGGGGAAGCCGGCCCCTCCGAAGGGGCGGGTCGCCAGGCGGCCGTCGTCGGCTCGGTTGAAGGTAGTGCCCATGCGCTCCAGCTCGACGATGTCGCCGGGCGCCTCCTTGCAGAACACCTCGACGGCGTCCTGGTCCGCCAGGTAGTCGCTTCCCTTGACGGTGTCGAAGGCGTGCTTGTCCCAGGAGTCCTCCGCGCCCACGGCAGCGTTGATGCCGCCCTGAGCCGCGGCCGAGTGGCTGCGGAGTGGTTGCACCTTCGACAGCAGCGCCACGTTCACCCCCTGGCGGGAGGCCTCCAGGGCGGCCCGCATGCCGGCCAGGCCGGCGCCTACCACCAGGACGTCATGATTAGGCATTTACCCACCAACCCTTCTGAGCCAAACGCTCCTTATCTGCGAACTTGTACCCCAACCCCTGGCAGCGCTCGTGTGCAGCCGTGAGGACATCGTGCCGTGGGAGCGAAGATGTCCTCCCTCTGGGCGCCGCTGGATGGGAGCGGGCAGGGATTGCGAAGGGACCCGGATGAGGTCTGATATCGGGCCGTAAGGCATTCGTGCCGCCGGCGTTGTCTAGTTTGGGGTCAGCCGCAGCATCCCGAATTCTAACAGATGCCCCT
>DAOULP010000195.1:0-3644 GCA_034420175.1 Dehalococcoidia bacterium
GGCATGCACATCAAGCGGTGGCTGCTGCTGCTACTGCTCGGTGTGGCGGCCATGGGTCTCGGGATCTCCTACCTGCTGCGAGAGGTCTACGTCTCCTACACCTTCCCAGGCTTCGTCTACTACCTGACTCTCCAGTTCGTGCCCCGCTACATCAGAGGTGTTCTCTTCATCGGCGGTAGCACCGGGTTGATTCTTTTCGCCGTTTGGAAGCTCAACAGCTCCCTGCTGTCGGCCTTCATCAAGCCGGGGCGCGAGGAGAGCTTGGTGAACATCATCTACAACTACCGCTACCTGAGCCGTGGACCGCGCGTTGTCGCAATCGGCGGTGGCACCGGGCTCTCTACCCTCCTGCGAGGACTCAAGGAGCACACCGGCAACCTGACAGCGGTGGTGACGGTTGCCGACGACGGCGGCAGCTCGGGCCGGCTGCGCCGCGAGCTGGGGGTCCTACCTCCGGGCGATGTACGCAACTGCATCGCCGCCCTGGCGGAGGCCGAGCCTCTCATGACCAGCCTCTTCCAGTACCGCTTCAGCGACGGCTCAGGGCTCGAGGGCCACAGCTTCGGAAACCTCTTCATCGTCGCCATGTCCGGCGTCACCGGCAACTTCGAGGAGGCGGTGCATGCCACCAGCCGCGTTCTGGCCGTTCGAGGCCAGATCCTGCCCTCGACGCTTGCCAACGTCACACTATCCGCCCGCACCGAGGACGAGGAGACGATCCACGGCGAGTCCAACATCACCGAGCGCGGCGGCGCTATTCGCGAGGTGTACCTCCAGCCCAGCAACGTTCAGGCCAACCCAGAGGTGATCCGCGCCATCCTCAACGCCGACATGATCATCGTAGGTCCGGGCAGTCTGTTCACCAGCGTCCTGCCCAACCTGCTGGTGGAGGGCATTCGACAGGCCATCGCTGTTTCCTCCGCCCTCAAGGTCTACGTCTGCAACGTGGCCACGCAGCACGGCGAGACTGACTCCTTCACCGTGAGCGACCACTTCCGAACCCTGGAGAGCCACACCGGCCGCAGCCACTTCGACTATGTGCTGGCCAACAGCAACGTGCAGGAGCCCCTGCCCGAGGACTGGCACTCTGAACCCGTGCGAGTCGACGACATGGCGTTGGATGGCGCCCGCGTCATCACTGCCGACGTGGTGAGCGTGGATAACCGCTATCATCACGACCCCAAGAAGCTCGCCGGCGCTCTCGTCCGCCTGTACTACCAGCGGCCCGAGACCGAGGTCCTGGCCGAGGAGGCAGGGGCCGACAGCGCCGTCGTTATGTAACGTCTGTTCAGGAGTGCTCTCGGTGTCCTTTGCCAACTACCTCAACGTTGTCGAGATCATAGTCTCCCTGGCGCTCATCCTCGTCGTCCTCCTCCAGGCACGGGGCTCGGGTTTCGGCGGAGCCTTAGGGGGCAGCTCCACCTTCTTTCGCACCCGCCGCGGCGCCGAGAAATCCCTCTTTCAGCTCACCATTGTCCTTGTCATCGTCTTCATCCTTATCTCCGCGTGGAGCGTCAGGAGCACCTGAGCCCGCTCCGGCACCGACCTTCGACGGAGCCACCGTCTTGGGAGGGACGGCCGACACGCCCTCCGACGGGTGACGCTGTGAACCGTCCTCCCATCATCACGTTGACGACTGACTTCGGATTGGCCGACCCGTACGTGGCCGCCATGAAAGGGGCCATCCTCTCCCTCAATCCATCCTCGGTGATCGTCGACATCACGCACGAGGTGCGACCGCAGCAGGTGGCCCAGGCGGCGTTCCTGCTGGCCCAGGCCCTCCCCTACTTCCCGGCGGGCACGATCCACGTGGTCGTGGTGGATCCGGGCGTAGGCACGGCGCGCCGGGCGCTCGCCCTCTGCACGCCGGAAGCGCTGCTGGTCGGGCCGGACAACGGGGTCCTATCGGCGGCCCTGCCGGAAGAGCCACGGCGCCAGGCGGGACCAGAACCACGGCCCCGAGAGGTCGACCTGCCGGAGGGCTACCGCGCCGTGGCCATCAAGCATCGGCGGTACATGCGCCGCCCCGTGAGCGCCACGTTCCACGGCCGGGACATCTTCGCGCCAGTGACCGCTCACCTCTCCCTGGGAGTTGACCTGCAGGCGCTGGGCCCGACCGTGCACAGGGTGCGGGCGCTCCCGCCCTTCCGAGCCCACCGCCGACCGGACGGGGTTCCGGAGGGCCACGTTCTGCACGTTGATGGCTTCGGGAACCTCATCACTGACGTGCGCGTCGAAGACCTGTCGACCACCCGCACGGAGGTGACCATCGGCGGGCAGCGCATCGAAGGGCTGGCTAGCACATACGCCGAGGAGCCCGAGTTGAAGGCGCTGGCGGGAAGCACCGGGTACCTGGAGGTAGCCTGCCGGGGCGGAAGCGCCGCCCGCCGGCTGGGGGTGGAGATCGGTGCCGGAGTGCTCGTGAGGGCGGAGTCGACCTAGGGTCCGGGCGCTAGGGCAATGGGCACCTGCACGACGTCGATGGGGCTGCCGTCCTCGGGGCTGTCGTCGAAGACCCAGAGACAGGCCGGCTGCTCCCGGCCCACCGCGAACGTCAGCTCAGTTTCGAAGGGCGAGAGCTCTTGTCCCATCTCCGCCTGTCCCGGCGCCTCAGCGATGACTCCCCCGATCTCGCCATAGATCGTGACGTTGAACTGGCCCTCGAAGACACGTGCGAGGCCGGTCACAAGGAAGGGGCTAGTCACGACCTGCCCCGGCTCCGGCGACCGCACGACGATGTTCGGGTCAGCCGGGTTGACAGGGCTGGGGTTGGTGTCGCAGACATCGGGTACTTCCGTGGCTGCCGGAATGGCCGTGGGCTCGACCGTGGTGGGTGCCTCGGTCGGTGAGGGGAGGGCGGTTACCTCCACGGTGGGGGTGATCTCCGGAGGCGAGGGCTCCCCGTCGCCACAGGCAACTGCCACGAGGGCCACAAGGAACGTCACCGACACGAGGACGCTGAGTCTCAAGCAAGTGCTCCTTTCCCCGCCTCGATCAGAATAGGGGTGATGCCGTCTTCGAGCAAGACCGGGGACGAGCCAGCGCGCGACGTGCTAGGATCGAACGTGGCATGACGGCTCGCATCGTCTTCATGGGGTCACCGGACTTCGCACTGCCCACGCTGCGCGAACTCATCGCCAGCGCGTGCGAGGTTGTCGCCGTCTACACACAGCCAGACCGGCCCGCCGGCCGCGGACGGGCTCTGCACGCGTCCGCCGCCAAGCAGCTCGCGCTGGCCCACGGGGTGCCCGTGTTCCAGCCAGCCAAGGTGAGCGCCCCGGACTCCGTACAGGAACTGGCCCGCCTCGCGCCTGACCTTATGATCACCGCCGCCTACGGCCAGATCCTCAAGCAGGCGGTGCTGGACGTCCCGCGGCGAGGGGTCCTGAACGTCCACGCATCGCTGCTGCCCCGCCACCGGGGAGCAGCGCCGGTGGCAGCGGCCATCCTCGCCGGAGACGAGGAGACGGGAGTCACCATCATGCAGACGGAGCTGGCTCTGGATACGGGGCCCATCCTCGCCCAGCGCCGGGTCCCCATCTCCCCGCACGATACGGCGGGAACGCTGACCGACAGGCTAGCCGAAGAAGGAGCGGGCCTGCTGATGGAGGTCCTGCCCGCCTGGCTGGACGGCAGCCTGGTCC
>DAOULP010000196.1:0-12595 GCA_034420175.1 Dehalococcoidia bacterium
ACCTGCCGGGCCTGGGCGAGGAGGCGCAACTGCCGCTGGCGACCGTGCTGGGACGGATCGGGCCGCTCCTCGAGGACGCCTCCATCCCGAAGGTGGCCCAGAACGGCAAGTTCGACATGCTGGTGCTCGCCAACCAGGGCGCTTGGACCGAGAACCTGGCCTTCGACACGATGATCGCCGCCTACGTGCTCGGCGAGGGCGGTGGCACGGAGTCGTACCGTCCCGGCGCAGGCTCCCTCGGCCTCAAGTGGCTGGCCTCCAAGCGCCTGGGCGTGGAGATGACCCCGATAACCGACCTCATCGGCAAGGCAGGGCCCAAGCAGCTCTCGATGGATCAGGTGGCCATCAGCCAGGCCACCCCCTACGCCTGCGCCGACGCCGACATGACGCTGCGCCTGCGCACCGGCCTCGAGCGGGAGCTGCGCGAGCAGGGCCTGTGGGACCTCTTCGCCGATATCGAGATGCCGCTGGTGCCGGTGCTGGCCCGCATGGAGATGGCCGGCGTCGCCCTCGACACCGCCATCCTGCGCGAGATGTCGCGCCAGCTCGAAGGGCAGGTCGCGGAGGTCGAGCAGAAGGTATACGAGGAGGTGGGCCACCAGTTCAACGTCGGCTCGCCCCAACAGCTCTCCGGCGTTCTGTTCGAGGAGCTGGGCCTGCCCAAGACGCGCCGCACCAAGCAGGGCTACACGACGGACGCCCAGGCGCTGGAGGGGCTGCGTGGCGCCCACCCCGTCATCGACCTCGTCCTGCTCTACCGGCAGCTCACGAAGCTCAAGTCCACCTACGTCGATACCCTCCCGGCCCTCATCAACCCCAAGACGGGCCGCGTCCACACGACCTTCAACCAGACGGTGACCACCACCGGCCGCCTCTCCTCCAACGACCCCAACATGCAGAACATCCCGGTGCGCACGGAACTGGGCGGGCAGGTGCGTAGCGCCTTCGTCGCCCGTGACTTCGGGCCCGACCCCTGGCTGCTGGCCGCTGACTACTCGCAGATCGAGCTGCGCATCATGGCCCACGTCTGCCAGGACCCCAACCTCCTCGAGGCCTTCCACCGCGACGAGGATGTGCACGCCAGCACCGCGTCCCAGGTCTTCGGCGTGCCCCTGGACGAGGTGACCCCCGACATGCGGCGGCGGGCCAAGGTGTTCAACTTCGGCGTCCTCTACGGCCTCAGCGACTACGGCCTCTCTCAGCGGGAGGGCATCCCGCGGGAGGAGGCGGCCCAGTTCATCGAGACCTACTTCCAGAAGTACGAGCGCGTCAAGCAGTGGCAGGAGCAGGTGCTGGCCGACACACGGCGGCTGGGCTACGCCGAGACCCTGGCCGGCCGTCGACGCTACATCCCCGAGATCAACTCGTCGAACTACCAGGTGCGGTCAGCCGCGGAGCGCATGGCGGTCAACATGCCCATCCAGGGTACGGCCTCTGATATAATCAAGATCGCGATGAACCGCATCGACGCCGAGATGCGGGAGCGGGGCCTGCGGTCGAAGATGCTCCTCCAGGTCCACGACGAGCTCATCTTCGAGGGGCCGGCGTCGGAGCTGGACGACCTCCGCGAGATGGTCCAGCGCATCATGCCCCTTCGACAGGCTCAGGGCAGGCTCCAGTCGCTGTCCTCGGACGTGCCCCTGAAGGTGGACGTCAAGGTGGGCAAGAACTGGGGGGAGATGGGGTAGGGGGAAGCAGCCGGCGGCAGTGCAACGATGTGTTCGTTTCCCAGTGATGAGCAGCGCCGTGTTATCGAGCATAGAGGCCGACCTCTGGTAGTGGTGGCAGGGCCTGGTACCGGGAAGACACGCACCATAGTCGAGAGGATGATCAGGCTGGCGCAAGAGAGTCGCGAGAGGAACGTGTCGTTCATCACCTTCACTCGCGCCAGCCGTCGGGATGCCGAGAAGAAACTCAGGAAGGTCCTGGGCGAAAAGGCACTCGACATGGGGCAGCAGAGCCTTCCTCGGATCACCACGCTGCACAGGTTTGCGAAGTGGCTCGTCCACCGTTACGCGACAGCTACGGGGCGTGATGAGGGCTTCACCGTTCTCGCTCCCAGGCAGGGCGAGAAGGATATCGTGATCTCTGAGGTGGTGCAGGATGTCGGCGAGACCCTGCAACTTGAAGCTCTGGAGGGAGCAATCAGACAGTTTCGCTCGACGGGCAAGTGGCCGGACGAGCCCAAGCTTAATGTTTCTCAACAGAGGCAAGTCACTGAGGCATTTGAGTCGCTCTTGAGCTTCTACAACACGTTCGACATGGAAGGCCTGATTGTAGCAGCGTGCGAGATTCTGTCAAAGCGGCCAGGGGATCTGCCGCCCATCTTCCTTCAAGTGGACGAGTATCAAGACCTGAACGCAAGTGACCAGGGACTACTGCGTCTGGCCAGCGCTGCACCGTCCAGTCAGGTGGTCGTGGTGGGAGACGACGCCCAAAGCATATACGGCGCCCTGCGCCACGCACGTCCTGATGGTATTAGAGAACTGTGGGCTTCACAGGACTGGGAGAACCAGCCGCTCGCCAAATCCCATCGATTGCCGCCCCACATACTTCGGGCAGCGCATTCGCTGATACGCGACCGTGGGTACCTGGGCGGACAAGTTGATCTGCCAGATGACGACGGAAGCAAGGTTCTCACACTCCAGTGCACGCGGCGTACTCGAGGGACGAAACCTCCCATCCAGGTTGAGGCGGTCGCACGCTGCATACACTCACTGGTCGGTACTCCCAGAAAGGAGGACGGATCCCCGACTAGTTTCGGGGACATGATGGTGTTGTGTCCCACTACCCCTCAGGTTGATCAAGCTGCGGTGGGTCTGGAGGAGACGTACGGGGTCCCCACAAGACGACGCCAAAGCGGAGAGATCCCTCAGGAGGTGTGGAAGCTGCTGCTCGTCCTTAGGATGGTGGGGGCCCGTGACAGCCTGGCGCTCCGGCAGTGGCTAGAAGTGGCTGGAGTGTCTCCCACACAACTCCGGCAGATGAGAAGAGAGGCGATGGACACAGGCCAGTCGCTGTACGAGTACTGTGAGAGTGTGGCTGACAGCAGGATCACTAACGTCTTCGTGTCTCTCACATGCGTCAGGCAGGCGTTGACCGACGCCATCGAGTTCCGGCAAGCCCTGGCGGCCTTTCCTCGCCTGCCCTTGACCGCGGACGTGACAACCGCCATCGACGAGATGGTCACAGGGTCTTTCCCCGCAGTCGGCAGAATGATCGGGTACGCTTACGAGAAATACGGCCTTACTGATGCAGAGCAGGAGGCCGAGGACGTTGCTGAAGAGGACAGAGTGCTCGTGAGTACCATGCATGGGGCAAAGGGGCTTGAGGCCGAGTTTGTATTCATAATGTGGCTCAACCGCACGTTCATGCCGCTGGCTCGTCGCGACCGCGATGAGGAGGAGAGAGTTCTCTACGTCGCCCTCACCAGGGCACGACAAGATGTGATACTGACCTTCGAGGAGGGGTGGGATGCGGAGAGCGGCCGGTACCTGAGAGACGAAGCAATGTCCCCTTTTCTTTCCTCAATCAGGGACCATCTGCATATCCAGCCAGTCACCGCGACAAAGGTCTCAGGCATATGTGCCCAAGACCACAGGGATCGGACAGGGCTTCCGCCATAGGCGGACCCGCCTGCGGCGGGAAAGCTCTGTTCCTAGGGCTTCTACGGCGTCGCGACCTGCTCTCGCCAGCGCCGGGCCTCAAACAAGACAGACCCGCAGGAGGATGATGGGAATGAAGTGGCAAGAACGCATAACCGTAGACCCGACGGTTTGTCACGGCAAGGCCTGTATCAAGGGGACAGGCATTATGGCCTCCGTGATACTGGACAACCTCGCTGCCGGGGTTAGTCATGAGGATATCCTCAAGAGCTATCCTTCACTGGCCGCCGCTGATATTCAGGCTGCCGTGGCCTATGCCGCTGAACTGGCCAGGGAACGTGTCGCACCAGTCTCCACCAAAGAGGGATGATGACTGTCAACATCGATGAGGACCTCCCATAGATGACCACACCCCGCGCGCGCCCGCTCGCCCACGCTGACCGCCCCTGGGTGCTGGACTTCCTGCGGCGGGAGTGGGGCTCGCCGGTGCAGGTGTATCGCGGCCGGCTGCATCACACGGACCAGCACCCCGGATTCGTGGCCTTGCAGGGAGAGCAACGCGTCGGCCTGCTGACCTATCGCATCGACGGCGATGAGTGCGAGATCAGCACCCTGAAGAGCCTGGTTGAGGGAGTCGGAGCCGGGTCGGCGCTGATCGAGGCGGTGAGGGAGCTAGCGGCCGCCGCGGGCTGCCGGCGGCTCTGGGTCATCACCACCAACGATAACGCCCACGCCGTGCGCTTCTACCAGAGGCGGGGCTTCGCGCTCGCGGCCTTGCATCGCAACGCCGTCGACGAGGCGAGGAAGACCCTGAAACCGGACATCCCGCTGGTCGGCATCGACGACATCCTGTTGCGGGACGAGATCGAGCTGGAGATGCTGCTCGGAGCAGAAGAGCGGTGACTGCCGTGCCGGACAGATAAGGAAACGCCGTAGGGGCCAACCTTCAGGTCGGCCCTGGGCGGAGCTGAAGCTTCGCCCCTACTGGCAGGGGATAGTTGACATAATGGACATTCGCGAGATCCTGGAGCAACTGAAGTCGATGGGCAGCCCGGAGGCGGTGGCTGGCATGGCGAGGTACGGGATCAGCTCCCACAACACCTACGGCGTGTCGGTCCCCACGCTGCGCAGCATGGCCAGGGAACTGGGCCGGAGCCATGCGCTGGCCGAAGAGTTGTGGGCGTCCGGCGTCCACGAGGCGCAGCTCCTCGCCGGCATGGTCGACGAGCCGAAGAAGGTCACCGAGGACCAGTTGGAGCGCTGGGTCGCCGACTTCGACTCCTGGGACGTCTGCGACCAGTGCTGCAGCAACCTCTTCGACAAGACGGAGTTCGCCCACCGCAAGGCCGTCGAGTGGGCAGGCAGGGAGGAGGAGTTCGTCAAGCGGGCAGGCTTCGCCCTCATGGCGGCGCTCGCCGTCCACGACAAGCGGGCGCCGGACGAGGCGTTCCTGGCCTTCCTGCCTGCCATCAAGCGGGAGTCCGACGACAACAGAAACTACGTGAAGAAGGCGGTCAACTGGGCGCTGAGGCAGATAGGGAAGCGAAACGCCGCCCTTAACATAAGAGCTGTCCAGACGGCGGAGGAGATCCGGGAGGAGGGCTCGAAGGCCGGGCGCTGGATCGCGTCCGACGCCCTCCGCGAGCTGACAAGCGAGAAGGTCCAGAAGCGGCTCGCGGCGTCTTGATGGAGCCTGAAGGACACAGCCGTCCGCGTTGGGCGTGCAGGCGATGAAACCGATCCGCCTCTCCGGACATGCGCAGGAGCAGTTGCCGTACCGCGGCACGACCGAAGACGAGGTGGTAGAAGCGATCCACACCGGGGAGTGGAGTGAAGCGGAGCTGGGGAGGATCGAGTGTCGAAAGAACTTCCCCTTCGGCCAGGAATGGAACGGGAAGGTGTATGCTAGTAAGCAGGTTCGCCCCATATTCGTGGAGGAGGAACGAGAGATCGTGGTCGTGACCATCTACACCTACTACTTCTGAGAGAGGGGCCATCGTGAAGATCACCTATGACCCCGAAGTGGACGCCCTCTACATACGCTTTCGAGAGACCACCGTGACCACCGAGCACCTCGGCGAGGGGCTGGCCGCCGACTACGACGCCGACGGCCGGCTGGCCGGCATCGAGATCTTGGACGCCGCCAAACGCCTGGGTGGGCCCGAAGTCTTTCGACAGGTGGTCCTAGAAGGTGTTGCCCTGGGCAGCCCCGCAGGTTAGACCGCTCGGCGCCCTCCGAGCACTCGAACTCAGTTGATGCCCGTGCTTCCTGAGCTAGAGACCGCACCCGGCGACCGGTGGAGCATGCCCCATAGGGCACTCCTCGACCGCCGGAGAGCGCCCAGGGGCGGCATGTTGGTGCTGCTTGCCTGTGTGACGCTGGCCCTATCCTGCACCTCTACCTCCTCGACGAGCCCCGAACCCTCTCCGGCTCCGCCCGGGACACCTGAGCCGGTGCTGTCGCTACGCTCGCTCGCCGAGAGCCGCAGCATCGACATCGGGGCGGCCGTGAGCGCCGAGCCGCTGGGCAATGAACTCCAGTACAGGGAGACGCTCGCCCGCGAGTTCAGCATGCTCACGACGGAAAACGCCCTCAAGTTCGGGCCGGTGCATCCCGAGCCGGACCGCTACGACTTCGCTGATGCCGACTCGATAGTCGAGTTCGCCGAGGCCAACGGTATGAAGGTGCGGGGCCACACGCTCGTCTGGCACAATCAACTGCCGTCGTGGCTCACGGAAGGGGACTGGACGCCCGGCGAGCTGACCCAGCTCCTCCGGGAGCACATCATGACCGTCGTCGGGCGGTATCGTGGGCGCATCGCGGCGTGGGACGTGGTGAACGAGGCGGTTGCCGACGACGGCTCGCTGCGGGACACGATCTGGCTGCGCAACATCGGACCCGAGTACATCGACATGGCCTTCCGCTGGGCGCACGAGGCGGACCCCGACGCGCTGCTCTTCTACAATGACTACGGCGGCGAGGGCCTGACCCAGAAGTCGGATGCCATCTATCGTCTCGTTGAGGACCTTGTTGAGGGCGGTGTGCCGATCGACGGCGTGGGACTCCAGATGCACGTCAGCCTGGGCTGGTCTCCCCGGCCCGAGAACGTCGCCGCGAACATGGAGCGTCTCGGCGCGCTCGGCCTGGCAGTCCACATTACCGAGATGGACGTCCGCGTTCAGGACGGCAAGGGGACTGAGGAGGAGCTGCTGGCCGCGCAGGCCGACGTCTACCGTGACATGATGGACGTGTGCTCGGGCACCAACATCTGCAAGGCCTTCGTCACCTGGGGCTTCACCGACCGCTATTCGTGGATTCCCGCGCTCACCGGCAAGCCCGATGCGCCCTTGCTCTTCGACGCGTCGTATCAGCCCAAGCCAGCGTGGCTCGCCGTCCTGGATGCGCTGGCGGGCCGCTGACCGGCCCATGTCATGCTGAGCGAAGCGAAGCGTCCGGCTGGCCGATCGGTCGGAGCCTTCCCCGCCCCAAGCGTGACTCCGGAACTGCCGTACGCTAGCACCATGGGTTTCGCTGATGCCTGAGCTGCCCGAAGTAGAGACCATACGCCGCGACCTGTTGCCGCTGCTGCGCGGGCGTGTGTTCACTGGCGTCCGGGTGTCGCCTGACGCGCCCCGCCTGGTGCAGGTGCCCTCGGCGACCGACTTCGCGCGGCTGCTGGTGGGCCGCCGCATCGAGGACATCTCGCGGCGGGGCAAGTACCTGGCGTTCCACCTGTCGGATGGCCTCCACCTAGTTGTCCACCTGCGTATGACGGGTGCTCTCCTCCACCGCCCCGCAGGTTGGCCACCCGACCGCTACGTGCGCGCTGTCCTCACGCTCGACGACGGCAGCGAGCTGCGCTTCAGCGACCTGCGCAAGTTCGGGGCGATGTGGCTGGTCGAGGACCCCTCGCTGGTCCTGAACCGGTTGGGGCCGGAGCCGCTGGATGGGGCTGTGACGCCTTCAGTTCTGCGAGAGGCCACGGCTCGGCGGCGGGCACCCATCAAGTCGGTGCTGCTGGATCAGGGCACCCTGGCCGGCCTGGGCAACATCTACGCCGACGAGGCCCTCTTCGCGGCGGGCCTCCACCCGCAGCGGCCCGCCTCAACCCTATCGGGCGCCGAGGTGAAGCGGCTGCACGGCGCCATACGGCGTGTGCTCACGGCGGCCCTTCGCGACCGAGGCGCCAGCTTCAGCGACTACGTGGACGCCTCGGGTCGTGAGGGGCGGCACCAGTTCCGGGTGCAGGTCTTCCGTCGCACCGGGCAGCCCTGTTACGCTTGCGGCGGCGAGATCGAGCGGGTGAAAGTGGCGGGCCGCAGTACTCACTTCTGCGCGACGTGCCAGCCGCTCGAAGCCGGTACAGCCCGCAGCAAAGGCAGGGCAAGAACATGAGCCGAACTCTGCGAGACGCCATCACGGACGTGCCTGGCATCCGCGTCGGGCACTGGTCGGACCGGCGGGCTGCCACCGGCTGCACCGTCGTCCTCTGCGACAAGGGGGCCGTCGGCGGTGTGGACGTGCGTGGGGGCGCTCCCGGCACGCGGGAGACGGACCTCCTGCGGCCCGGCACACTGGTCCCAGCCATCCACGCCGTCCTCCTGACCGGCGGCAGCGCCTGGGGTCTGGACGCGGCCGGGGGAGTCATGCGCTACCTGGAGGAGCGAGGCATCGGCCTGGTGTATGGCGCCGGGCCCGTGCCCATCGTGGTGGGTGCCGTCCTCTACGACCTCCGCCTCGGCCGCGACGACGTCCGCCCCGACGCAGACGCGGGGCGCAGGGCCTGCCAGGCGGCGGGGGCCGGCAGGGTGTCGCAGGGCACGGTCGGCGCCGGCACTGGCGCGACCGTCGCCAAAGCGCTCGGCGTAGAGCGCTGCCTTAAGGGCGGCGTCGGTACCGCGAGCGAGACGCTGGGCGAGCACGGCGATGTACTAGTCGGCGCGCTGGTGGCCGTCAACTGCCTTGGGGAGGTAGTCGACCCGGCGAGCGGGCAGGTCGTCGCCGGGCCGCGCGCGGAGGGCGGCGGGTTCGTGAGCACCTTGGACGCGCTGCGGGGGTCAGAGCAGCCGCCTGCTTCCGGCGAGAGCACCACCCTGGCCGTCGTCGCCACGAGCGCTGGGCTCACGAAGGAGCAGGCGTGCCGACTAGCCTCCGTGGCGCACGACGGGCTGGCGCGGGCCATACGCCCCGCGCACACCATGGTCGACGGCGACATCGTCTTCACGATGGCGACGGGAGACGCGGCCCTGGAGCCGATGCGCTCGGCCGCCCTCGAGGCGCTGGCCGCCCGCGCCGTCGAGCGGGCGGTGCTGAAGGCGGTGCGAGAGGCGCGCGGCCTGGCGGGCGTGCCGTCGGCAGCAGAGTGGGCCGCTGGCGGCGGCGCTGGCTAGGACCGGGGAGCTTCACCTTCCAGCATATGCGGGATTCATCCCGCATGCCTTCCTTCCGACAAGGGGGCTTTCACCCAGAACCTGCCCCGGGTTCCAGTCGCTGTGGCTAGCCTGTCCTTTTGTCTCGCTTCAGTCTATTGGGGCTATTGACAACGTTGATGCCCTTGGTATACTGAACCTGCCACCGACCCGCAGAGCGGACGGGCGGTGAGTTCCAGCAGGGATCGCGCAAACGTCGCTTGGATCCGCAGGACCGAGACGGCACATATGGCGGCATGACAGGTGCCCTCTCGGTCTGAGACCGCGAGGGCTTTTCTTGTGTGCGGCACGACCGGGAGGGCCGTCCGCAACGTAGAGTCAGGCCTGGACCATGCCGCCTGGCCGGGACCGAAACCGGAGGTGTCGAGGCAGTGAGAAGCATGTTGAAGAGCAAGATCCACCGGGCGCGCGTGACCGGGGCGGAGCTCCATTACGAGGGTAGCATCACGCTAGACCAGGACCTGATGGATGCAGCCGGCCTTCTGGAGTACGAGAAGGTGCACGTCCTGGACATCGATAATGGCAATCGCCTCGAGACCTACGTCATCAAGGGCGGCCGTGGCACCGGCGAGGTGATCCTCAACGGCGCCGCCGCCCGCCTCATACAGAAGGGCGACCTGGCGATCATCCTGGGCTACGCGACAGTCTCCGAAGAGGAGGCCCGGACCTGCGTGCCCAGGCTGGTCTACGTCGACGACGCCAACCGCGTGGCGCGTGTGGGCCCGATGAGCGAAGAGCCCATAGGCGCGGCTGTCTAGAATCGGGAGGACGATCATGGCTCGCGTAACCGCACAAGAGCTGAAGGCCATGAAGCGCCGGGGCGAGAAGATCCCCATGCTCACGGCCTACGACTACCCGACGGCCCGCATCCTCGACGAGGCCGGCGTGCCCATCATCCTCGTGGGCGATACCCTGGGCATGGTGGTGCTCGGCTACGACTCGACGTTGCCCGTGACGATGGAGGACATGATCCACCACACGCGGGCCGTCATCCGCGGCAGCCAGCGGGCTCACGTCGTCTTCGACATGCCCTTCATGAGCTTCCAGTCGGGCGTCGAAGATGCCATGCGAAACGCCGGCCGGGCTCTCAAAGAGACGGGCGCCCAGTCGGTGAAGCTTGAGGGCGGCACCCACATGGCGGAGACGGTGCGACGGCTGGTAGAGGTCGGCATCCCTGTCATGGGCCACATCGGGTTGACGCCGCAGTCGGTGAACCAGTTGGGTGGCTTTCGGGCACAGGGTAAGACACCCGCCGCCGCAGTTCGTATCCTGCAAGACGCACGCGTCCTGGAGCAGGCCGGCGCCTACGCGATTGTGCTGGAGACCATTCCGGCACCGCTGGCCCGTATCATTACCTCCAAGGTATCGGTGCCGACGATCGGCATCGGCGCCGGGCCACACTGCGACGGCCAGGTGCAGGTGATCCACGACTTCCTGGGCCTCTACCCCGACTTCGTGCCCAAGCACTGCCGGCAGTACGCTCACTTGGCGGAGGAGATCTCGCGCGCCGTCCGCGATTACCTCGAGGACGTGCGCGGTGGCAGCTTCCCGACCGCCAAGGAGTCCATCCCCATGGACGAGTCGGTACTTGCTGAGCTCGAACAGGGCAGCGAGGACGTGGTACCGGATGAGTTCTATCGCGTGCGCTGAGCGAGCGGCGACGCCCGCCGGCCGGACCGTCGGGGCGTTGCGCCGCCGGTAGCTGCAAGACGTGCGCGTCGTTACCACCCTAGCCGACATGCGAGGGGCCCGCCAGGAGATGGCGGGCTCCGTCGGGCTCGTGCCGACGATGGGCGCCCTCCACGAGGGCCACCTGTCGTTGGTCCGGCACGCCCGCGCTCATGACGACACCCTCGTCGTCAGTATCTTCGTCAACCCCACTCAGTTCGGCCCCGGCGAGGACTACACCCGCTATCCCCGCGACCCGGACCGCGACCTGGCCCTGCTGCGCGACCTGGGCGCGGACCTCGTCTTCATGCCCTCGGCGGAGGAGATGTACCCGGAGGGCTTCGACACCTACGTGCAGGTGGAGAAGCTGACCCAGGTACTGGAAGGAGTCAGCCGCCCGGTGCACTTCCGGGGCGTCGCCACGATCGTCGCCAAGCTGTTCATCGTCGTCCAGCCGCACCGGGCCTACTTCGGGCAGAAGGACGGTCAGCAACTCGTCGTGGTCCGGCGGCTCGCGCGGGACCTGGGCCTGCCGGTGGACGTGGTCGGACTGCCGACGGCGCGCGAGCCCGATGGGCTGGCGATGAGCAGCCGCAACGCCTACCTCTCGCCCGATGAGCGGCAGGCCGCCGTGGTACTCCATCGATCGCTGGAAGCCGCCCAGGAGCTCTGGCGCTCTGGCGTCCGCGATGCGGACCGCATCCGGCGGCGCATGGACGAAGTGCTTGCCGCCGAGCCCCTGGCCCGCGTAGACTACGTTAGCGTGGCCGACGCCGAGACGCTGGAGGAACTGGAGTCGGTGGAGAAGCCTGCCCTCGTCTCCCTGGCAGTGCGGTTCGGGGCCACGCGGCTCATCGACAACGTGGTACTGACACCGTAACTGCATGGCCGATCCTCTCCGCATTCTGGTCACCAACGACGACGGCATCGAGGCGGAGGGCCTCTGGCGTCTGGCCGGGGCCCTGGCCGAGGTCGGCCACGTTCTCGTCGTGGCGCCCCTCAACGAGCAGTCGGGCGCCGGTACCGCCGTCACCTACCGCCGCTCGATGGAGGTGCGGGCCGTGGAGTCGCGGCTACCCGGCGTGCGCGCCTTCGCCGTCGACGGCACCCCGCCGGACTGCGTCATCGTTGGGCTGCGGGAGTTGCGAGAGGGGCGAATCGGGCTCATCGCCTCCGGGATCAACGCCGGCCCCAACATGGGCAACGACGTCTTCCTGTCCGGCACGGTCGGCGCTGCTCTCCAGGGGGGCTTCCGTCGCATCTCCACCTTCGCCATCTCGCTGGACCTGTCCGGAGGCAGGGGGCCGGAGTGGGCCACAGCCCAGGCGGCCGCACGGCTCGTCGGTAGCTCCCTGGCAAACGGGGCGCTGGCCGACGGCCTCTTCCTGAACGTGAATGTGCCAGCCGTCCCGCTCTCCGACGTGAGGGGCGTGCAGGTGACCCGTGTCGCCCCCGGCGGCTACCTGGGGCTGAAAGAGGTTCGGGACGAGTCCACCGGCGAGATCCGTCGCGAGATCCGCCCTGACCTGCGCTGGGCGCAGGAGGAGGGCACCGATGTCTGGGCCGTACACCGGGGCTGCCTCTCCATTTCCCCTCTGCGCGCCAACCTCACCTCCGGAGAAGACTTGGAAGCCCTGCGTGCCGGCGCCGACGGCCTCTTCGCCTCGCTGCGCAGCGCCGGTTCTTAGCCATCGACCCTCCCCTGTCTTTACCCCCTTTTCACGCCGATGCTAAAATGGCGGCAGGCTGGTGCCAAGGGAGGAAGACATGTCGGGCCATTCCAAGTGGTCGCAGATCAAGAGGCAGAAGGGCGTTGCCGACGCTCGCCGAGGGCAGCTCTTCACCAAGCTGGGTCGCGAGATCACCGTCGCTGCCCGGGAGGGAGGCCCCGA
>DAOULP010000197.1:0-3521 GCA_034420175.1 Dehalococcoidia bacterium
GCCGCCCCAACGTCACCGTGGACATCTCGGCCCTCTGCCTGAAGTCGGGCAACGCCTGCATCCTGCGCGGCGGCAAGGAGGCGATCCACTCCAACACGGCCCTGGCCCGCGTCGTGGCGGGCGCTGCGAGCGTCGCCGGCGTTCCGGATGGCGCCGTCCAGCTCATCGAGAGCACGGACCGCGCTCTGGTCGGCGAGCTGCTCAAGATGCGCGACGTGATCGACCTCGTGGTGCCGCGCGGCGGTGGCCTCATCGACTTCGTCGTGGAGAACGCCACCATGCCGGTGATCATAGGCGGCGTCGGCGTCTGCCACACGTACGTGGACCGCGATGCGGACCTGGCGAAGGCGGCCGACATCGCCTTCAACGCCAAGTGCCGGCGCCACACCATCTGCAACGCCCTGGATACCCTCCTGGTGCACCGCGACGTGGCCGAGGCCTTTCTGCCCGCCATCGGGCGGCGCTGGGCGGAAGCGGGCGTCGAGATGCGCTGCGACGAGCGGGCGCGGGCGGCACTCGAGGGGACGGGGATAGCCGGGCTGAAGGTCGTGCCGGCCCAGGAGGGCGACTTCGGCCACGAGTTCCTGGCGCCTGTCGCCTCCGTGCGGGTGGTCGACTCCTTCGAGGAGGCGGTCGAGCACATCTACCGCTACGGCACCGGCCACTCGGACGCCATCGTAACGGAGGATTACAGCGCCGCCCGCCGTTTCGTGGCCGAGGTCGACACGGCGGTGGTGTACGTCAACGCCAGCACCCAGTTCACCGACGGGGCCCAGTTCGGTCTGGGAGCCGAGATCATAGACTCAACACAGAAGTTCCACGCCCGGGGCCCGGTGGGTCTGGAGGAGATCACCACCTACAAGTGGGTGGTGCTCGGGTCCGGGCAGATCCGTCCGTAGCACGGCGCGGGCCTGCCTGCCGTAAGGCAGGCGGAAGGAGGACGCCATGGCCGAGTACAACTTCGAGCGTGAGAGCCGGACGCCCTACTCCGAGTCCTTCGTCATTGAGGCCGACGGCGATGAAATGGGCCGGGTGGACCTCCACTACACGTCGGGCGTCACCTACGGCACGCTCTGCATCCCGGAGGGCTTCAGCGAGGACGACATTCAGGAGCTAATCGGCGAGATCGACGACCGGCTGGTGATGAGCAACGACCCCTATCGGGAGGACTTCGTGGTCACGGTGTGGGCGGGCCGCCAGGCCGGCGTCTACTCCGAAGAGGTGCTGGAGGGCGAGGAAGAGGAGGAGGAAGAGGAGGACGTCGAAGGGGGCAACGGGCACCGCGAGTAGGGGGGAAAGCTACTCCAGCGCCAGCGTGAAGAACAGGCCCAGGCCCCGGAAGTCGGGCGCGAGCTGGCGCTCTGAGCCGTCGTTCTGATACAGCATGTGGTTCAGGCCCGAGAGGCGGAAGCCCCTGCGCAGCAGGAACTCGATGGCCTGTCGATTGTCCGTCTGCGCCTCCCAGGAGACCGCCCGCAGGCCTTGCTCCGCCGCGATCCTCTTCGCTTGCCCCAGTAGCGCCTTCCCCAGGCCGCGACCCCGGTAGGGCCGGTCCACGGCCACGTCCTCTACCGCCAGAGTCCGGTTCCACATCTCCCACACAAGCATCCGCCCCCGTATGGCGGCGTCTGCCTCCACCATCAGAAGGCTTGCCCCTCGTTCCAGCCAGCGCTGAAAGAAATCCTCATCGACGAGGAAGTCCCGACGACGCCCCTCGGCGACACGCCGCCAGGCAAGCTGGAAGGTCAGCTCCGGGGCCTCGCCGGCCTGCTCGAGGTACAGCACCCAATCGGTCGAGATGCTGTCGTCGATGGCCAGGCAGGCGGGGATGTCGGCCTCGGTACCCATGCGGATACGGAAGTCCATGGCACGTCAGTTCATCGGGCTGCCACCGTTGACGTCCAGCGTCTGGCCGGTGACGTAGGAAGCGTCTTCGGAGGCGAGGAAGGCCACCGCGGCGGCGATCTCCTCCGGCTTCGCCTGGCGCCCCAGCGGCACGCCGAGAGAGACGCCACCCTTGATCTGCGCCATCTCCATCCCCATCTTCCGCGCCATCCGCCCGAACGTCCCGTCCATCATGTCCGTGTCCGTGGTGCCGGGGGCGACGGCGTTGACCGTGACCCGGTGGGGGGCCAGCTCCAGGGCCAGCATCTGTGTGAGGCCCACCACCCCGAACTTGGACGCGCAGTAGGCGCCGTAGAAGGGGATGCCGACGCGACCGGCGGCCGACGACAGGTTGATGATGCGGCCGCCGCGCCCGGCCTCGATCATGACCGGCGCCACCGCCTTGCAGCAGAGGTAGACGCCGTTCAGGTTGACGTCGATGACGCGGTACCACTCCTCGTCGTCGATCTCCCAGAGGGTGCGGTCGCCGCAGTAGGCGGCGCCGGCGTTGTTGACCAGGATGTCGATTCGCCCGAATGTCTGGAGGGTGCGCTCCACGAGTGCCTGCACGTCGGCCTTGCGGGTGATGTCGGCGTCCTGGGCGAGGGCCCGCCGGCCCGCCGCCTCGATCTCGGCGGCCACCGAGGCCAGGCCCCGCCAGGCCGACTGCTTCTCGGCCTCCGGGAAGTCCTGGGGCTCTCGGTGGATGCCCGACACCACGAGATCGGCGCCGTCGCGGGCCAGTCGGACGGCTATGGCCCGCCCAATGCCGCGCTCGCGGGCGGCGCCCGTTACCAGCGCCACCTTCCCTTCCAGACCGGCCATCGCTCTACCTCCGTCGCTGCGACTCACGCGGAGCCCGAAATCCAGTCGCGGAACCGCCGCGCCCGGCGACCTGATCCGGAGCTCGGACCCTCCGGACCAAGGTCACGGCCGTCGTCGGGCTCAGTGTGGATGGTGACCACCGCTCCCGGCAGACAACGGCCAATCTCCTCCTCTATGCGGTCGCAGAGGTCGTGCACCTCGCCCAGGGTCTTGTGTGGGTCCACGACCAGGTGCAGGTCGACGTAGCGCTCCCGCCCCGAGCGACGGGTGCGCAGGTCATGATAGCCGGCGACCTCGGAGCCGAACGGCGAGATGCAGTCCTCGATGGTGTCCAGTTCTTCCGAGGGCAGGCTTACATCCATGATCTCAACAAGGGCAGACTGGAACACGTGAAAGGCCACCCACAGGAGGTAGACGGCGAGGAAGAGTGCCACGATGGGATCACAGATGTTGCTGCCGGTCAGCCCCACGAGAACCAGGCCTATGATGACGGCTACCGCCTGGGCGATGTTCGTCCAGAGATGGCGGGTCTCCGATATCAGGGCAAGGGACCCGGTGGCGCGGGCCGCCCGGCCCACGTAGAGGGCGACCCCAAGGTTGACCACGGCTGTAACGCCCATGGCCGCGAGCCCCGGCCCAAGCAGGATGTCTGCTTCTCCTGCTAGCAGGCGGCGCACCGCCTGGTACGTGATGAAGACGCCACCACCGCCGATGAGGAGAGCGCGCAGGGCGGCCGCCAGGCTTTCGACCTTGCCGTGGCCGTAGGGATGGTCCACGTCCGCCGGTCGGGCCGAGACTCGCACGCTGAAGAA
>DAOULP010000198.1:0-7493 GCA_034420175.1 Dehalococcoidia bacterium
GAACGATGGTGCAGCCCTCGGAGATCGCCAAGGTGGGGATCATCATTGTCCTCGCCAAGTACCTCTCAGACAACCAAGAGCGGCTGAAGGAATGGAAGGTGTTCCTCACCTCGCTGGCCATCGCCGCTGTGCCGGCAGCCCTTGTCTTCGCCGAGCCCGACCTGGGCTCGGCCGTCATCTTCGCCGCAATCTGGTTGAGCATGGTGATCATGGCCGGTGCCAGGGCGCGCCAGGTGCTGACCTTGCTGGGCGGCTTCCTGGCTTCGGTGCCCTTCGTTGTCGTGGCGCTTCTGACCGACTATCAGCGGGAGCGCCTGGCGCTCTTTCTGGACCCTGAGAAGGAAGCGCTGGGCTCCGGCTTCAATATTCTCCAGGCGGAGATCAGCATCGGCTCGGGCGGCCTGCTGGGCAAAGGGCTCACCCACGGCACGCAGACACAGCTGGACTATCTGCGCACGCAGACCACCGACTACGTCTTCAGCGTGCTGGGCGAGGAGCTGGGCTTCGTGGGCGCCGTGGTCCTCTTCGCGCTGTTCGTCTTGTTGCTGCTGCGTGGAGTGCGAGCGGCGGCGGTGTCGCGTGACATGTTCGGCCGCCTCATGGCGACGGGGATCGTTGTCTTCATCCTGTTCCAGGTCTTCATCAACGTGGGCGTGAACCTCCGCATCATCCCGGTCACAGGAATCCCCCTGCCCTTTGTCAGCCAGGGAGGGAGCTCCCTCCTCACCCTCTTCGTGGCCCTGGGGATATTACAGAGCATCATCGTCCGGCACCGTCAGGTCAACTTCTGACGGCCCCGCTTTCCCCGGATACCAGGTGGGCTGGCCAGCCGTCTCGAGCTTCGCCCGCAGGAGGCTCAGGTCCTGGGCGAGTAGCTTGTTCTGGTCTGACAACCTCGATATCTCCAGGGAGTAGTGAAACAGCATCACGGCCACGAATGCCAGGGCCAGGAAGAAGAGCACTGCTGGCGAGTAGGCCACGTCCAGCCGGTCGGCGGCCCACTCCATGACCCCCTGGTCGATGGTGAGCACGATCAGGGCGGCGCTCAGGAACAGCCAGAGGAGCGAGTACTCCTCTCGCAACCGCCAGCGTCGGATATACAAGATCACCACCAGGGCAATGGCCACGGCCACCAAGACGATAAAGGCGCTGATCGGTCTCATGAGTTGCCTCCCTCCCTCCCCGGCGGCGCCTCCTTGATGGCGTCCAGCAGCAGGGCCAGGCCGACCTTGGTCATGTAGTAGAGGGGCCTCATACCGGTGATGGACGAGCGGCCGTATCGGCGTTCGCGCATCCTAACCGGCAGCTCCTTGATGCGCATGCCCCTTCGGGCCAGGAGAACGATGGACTCTGGTTCCGGGTAGTCTGCAGGGTAGCGATGCGCCAAGTAGGCGAGTGCACGGGCACTGTAGGCTCGGAAGCCGGAGGTGGCGTCGGTGACTCGTTGACCGGAGAACAGGCTGCACATGCGGGAGAGGACAGTGTTCCCCAGGCGGCGGAGGCGCCTGCCCTCGTAGTGGTTCGCGGTCAGGTAGCGGGAACCGACCACCATATCGCATTGATCGTCTAGGATGGGCTCGCTAAGGGCCTGAATCTGATCAGCCGGGTGCTGGCCGTCGCCATCCACCTGCACGGCTACGTCGTAGTCACCCTGGACGGCGTATTTGAATCCGGCCTGGACGGCGCCGCCAATGCCCAGGTTGAAGCAGAGGTCCAGCACGGTGCACCCTTCCGACCGGGCCACCTCCGAGGTCTCGTCGGAGGAGCCGTCGTTGACCACCAGCAGGTCGAAGCCGGGTGCTCCGGTCCTCACCTCCCGAACGACATCGCGCAGGGAGCGGGCCTCGTTGCAGGCAGGGATGATGACCAGGCGTCTCGGCCGGCTCTCAGCCATGGACTGTCCTCTCGGCCGCCGGTCGCCGTCGGCGGATCGTGTCACGTCGCAGGTATACATGATACCCTCCCGCCGAGCAACCAGACAGGGCGGGCACGCCGTCGCTCCGCGAGGTCGCCTGACCGCCGCCCGCGTGCTACCCTTCTGCCAACGCCCATCTCGCGAGGTCGGCGCCCATGTCACGTAGTCCCCTTCGCCTCTTGCTCGACCGGGCAGCCTTCCCCCTGACGGCGCTGCTCACCACGGAGCAGGCGCAGCGCTTGCACCTCACCCCTCTGGACTACGAGCGGGTGGAGGCGTGCCTGCCCTATTGCACCGGGTGCCTGCTCGATGTCGGGTGCGGTCCCAACGAGCTCGTGCGTCGCCACGGGCAGGGCATCGGTGTCGATGTCTACCCCTGGCCGGACATCGATGTCCTTTGCGACACCCGTCATCTGCCTTTTCCCGACGCCTCCTTCGACACGGCTGCCCTTCTGGCCGTCCTGAACCACATCCCTCGTCACGACCGCGAGCGTGTGTTGGGAGAAGTGCACCGCGTTCTGCGGCCAGCGGGTCTTCTGCTGGTTACCATGCTCGACCCCGTGATCGGGCGCGTCACCCACCGCCTGCGGCTCAAGCAGGACCCAGACCAGCACGAGCGTGGCATGGGCGAGGGCGAGGACTACGGGCTCTGGGACTCGCAGGTGCGGCGGCTGGTGGAGGCGAGCGGCTTCCGGGTGAAGAAGCGCCGTCGCTTCGTCTTTGGCCTCAACAACCTCTACGTGGCTGTCCGCGCCTCCTGCTAGGGGTGCCCGTTCGCTGGAGGTTGGCCTGTCTCAGCAATGGCCCCTGTCCTCCGATGTCTCACGTGCTCCCATACGGCGATCGGGGCCGGCGACGCCAGCACCGCGGCTGCTGGTATCAGCCCGAAGTGGTAGCGTGGGCAGCCAATGAAGACGAACCCGAAGATCAGAGAGAAGTAGAGCACGGTCATGATGAGGAGCAGACGCTTGGGGTCGCGCAGCGACCACCAGGCAGGCACGCTGAGGAGAATCCAGCCGCCCACTATGTAGTAGTAGCCGTTGGAGAGAGCGGTGAGCCAATCCAGCTCCTCCTCGTCCATCACACGCTGGTTCTGAATCCAGAGCAGGGCCGGAGCGTCCGTCCCGTACAGGTAGTAGAGCTTTCGCGGGATCAGTGTGATCTCTCCCCACGGGTTGCGTACCGCCCAAGAGACGGCCTTCCGGAAATGGGCGCGGTAGGCCACCACCTCCCGCTCCGGGTTCGGGAGGTGCTTGTACTGCTCCTGGATGGGCATGCCAGCGGCAAAGGTGCCGGTTCCGTCTGCACCTGACCAGTGCCCGGCCAGCAGGTTCGCCACCCCTCCGGTCGACACCAGGATCGGTGAGCCGAGGCGTACGGCGTTCCGCACCGTCCAGGGCGTTAGCACGAGGGCCATGGCCACGAAGGCCACTCCCGTGTAGCCCAGCGCCCGGCGCCAGCTCCCGAGCGCCACCCTCCAGGGCAGGAGCGGAACCAGGAAGAACAACAGGAACTCGCCGCGTACCAGGGCCGTGAGGCCGATGAGTACTCCCGCAGCGGCCGCGCCCCACCAGCGAGAACGGTCCCCGTCCAGGGTCACGTAGAGAACGGCGAGGAGTGCTCCCAGGAGGAGTACAGTCGACAGGATCTCCGACATGACCAGGGTGGAGAAGAACACCTGGTTCGGGAAGAAGGCGAGGATGATGGCGGCCGTCCAGCCCGCTCGCGGGCCCAGCACGCGCCTCCCCAGGGCGTATGCTCCCAGCACTGTTGCGGCCCCCAGGAATGCGTTGGCGAGCTTGGCCGAGAGCACGCTGTCATCGGTCACGCGGTACAGGGCGGCCAGGAAGGCAGGGTAGCCGACGGGCCAGGCCGCCGTGGGTGCTCCGTCGAACCACTTGTAGCCTTCCCCATCGGCGATCATCTGGGCGCGGGTGTCGTACCAGTAGGTGTCGTCGAAGCCGCCGTCTCGGGGCGAGGGGTCCATGTGGGCGATCCAGGCGAGCCGAAGAGCGAGGGCGATGAGGAAGAGGGCAGCCAGGCCCAGGACCGTGCGGCGAGTGGCCGTGTCGCGCCAGGCAGAGGCCAGCCGTTCTCTCAGCAACGTCACGGGGCGCCCGCCTGAGTGTCCTGCAGGCGTCTCCAGACAACGACGGCGCCCCGGGCCGCCAGGACGCAGAGGATCGGGATGAAAGCGAAGTGGTATCGAGGGTTGGGCACGAAGATGAGGTGTGTCGCTGTCAGCACAAGGATCGTGAGGGGAAGCAGGAATCGTGAACGGTCGCGGAAAGAGAACCAGAGGGGAGCCGAGAGGAGCGCCCAGCCCAGCACCACGAAGTAGTAGGCGTTGGCCACCGTCTCCAGCTTTTCCTCAGCCGAGTTCGGGATGCTGGCCTGGCCGCCGTGGGACTCGATCCAGACCAGCCCGATGGCATCCTCACGATAGAGGTGGTACAGCTTCTTGAACAGCAGCCCGGCTTCCGTACGGGGGTTGTGGACGATGAAGTCCAGCGCCTCTCGCAGGGCGGCGTTGTTCATCTCCACCTCACGCTTGGGGTAGGGCACGTTCGCATACTCGTCATAGAACTTGGTATCGAAGCCGGTGTCCCCGGGTGCGTAGGCGTCGGCCCTGTTGCCCTGCCAGAGGGCTGAGCCCACCGCCGTCGATACGAAGACCGGGGCCTTGAACTGGATGAAGTTGCGCACGCTCCAGGGCGCCACCACCACGGCCAGTCCGACCAGCAGCAGGGCCGATCGCTCCAGGAACGGTCGCCAGCCGGACCGGGCCAGCCACCAGATGAGGAGCACCACGAGAGCGATGGTGCCACCCTCGCCTCGGGTGATGGCGCCGTAGCCCAGCAGAAGCCCTATCACCAGCAGCTTGTAGGCGGCCGGCCGTTCGTCGTTCTCCGCCGAAGGGGGCTCCTCCCTTGGCGGAAGCGTCCAGAGGATCACCAACGTGACCACCAGCGTTAGCAGTGCCGAGAACAGCACCTCCGTCATCACCAGCGTCGAGAAGAAGATCTGGCCGGGGAAGAGGGCTAGAAGGGCGGCCGCCACCACGCCCACGCGACGGTCAAACAGGCGGCTGCCCAGGACGTAGACGGCGAGAACGGTTGCCGCCCCCAGGAACACGTTGAGGCCTTTGGGGGCAAGCGGGTTGTGGCCGAAGACGGCGTAGAGCGAGGCAACGAGCCCGGGATAGCCGATGGGCCAGCGAGCCGTTGGCGCCTCTTGGATGGTGGCGGGGTCCTCGCCGTCGATCAGCGCTTTGGCCGACTCGAAGTTGAGGTAGCCCCTGCCCTCGGCCAGGGCCTTGGCGGAGGCGTCGTAGAAGACGGAATCGTCGAAGCGACCGTCCTGCGGGTCAGGCGTCACTGTCGCCACCCAGGCGATGCGCAGAGCGAGGGCCAGCAGGAAGATCGCTAGAGCCCAGCGAAGGTAGACATCGGACCGAAGGCGACTGAGGAGAGCGCCAACACACCTGGCGCCCGGCAGGGTCCCGGCGGCCACGTCTGGCGCCTGAGCCTGGGCGCGGCCTGGGCCTGGCTGGCCGGTGGCCTCGGGCGTCGTGTCCCTTTCAGCCAAGGTGCTCGCTCCGAGGCCCCATTATACAATGAGGGCTCGTGGTGGTCGGTGAAAGACAGAGGGAGGGTGGGTCTCCAAGACCCACCCTCCGGTGACTTCTGCTCCGGATCCGCCCCCTAGGCGGGTGCGGGCTGGGGTACCTGCTTCAGGACGATGGAGTCCTCTTCGCAGTCGATAACGATGGTCTCTCCGGGCTCAAAGCGCCCGTCCAGAACTGCCTCCGAGAGCCGGTCCTCGATCTCGTTCTGGATGAGCCGGCGCAGTGGCCGCGCCCCGAAGACCTGGTCGTAGCCGCGGTCGCCCAGCCAGTCCTTGGCGGCGTCGGTCACCTCCAGGGACAGCCCCTTGAAGGAGAGCTGCTTGTCGACGTCTGCTAGCATCAACTCCACGATCTTGCGGAGGTGCTCCTTGGACAGGGCGTGGAAGACGACCGTGCCGTCGATGCGGTTAAGGAACTCGGGCCGGAAGGTGTTCTTCAACTCGGTGAGCACCTTCTCCTTCATCTTCTCGTACTGCTGCTCGACCGACTTCGCTTCCTCGGTCATGGTGGCGAAGCCCAGGGTGGTCTCGCGCCTGATGAGGTCTGACCCGACGTTGCTGGTCATGATGAGGATGGTGTTGCGGAAGTCCACCTTGCGCCCCTTGGCGTCGGTCAGGTGCCCATCATCGAAGATCTGCAGCAGCATGTTGAAGACCTCAGGGTGGGCCTTTTCGATCTCGTCCAGCAGGACCAGGCAGTAGGACTTCCGGCGGACGGTGTCCGTGAGCTGGCCGCCGTCGTCATACCCGATGTAGCCCGGGGGGGCGCCGACCAGCCGGGAGACGGTGTGGCGCTCCATGAACTCGGACATGTCCAGCTTGACCATCGCGTCTTCGCTGCCGAACATGAACTCCGCCAGGACCCGGCCCAGGTGCGTCTTGCCGACGCCCGTGGGTCCCAGGAAGACGAAGACGCCGATGGGCCGCTTGGGGTCCTTGAGCCCCGCCCGCGCCCGGCGCACGGCCTTGGCTATGGCGGTGATCGCCTCGTCCTGGCCGACGACGCGGGAGTGGAGGGCTTCCTCCATCTGGAGCAGCCGCTGGGACTCCTCGCTGGCGATGCGGGAGACGGGGATGCCCGTCCACATGCTTACGACCTCAGCGATGTCCTCGGATGAGACGACGGGTTTGCTGGCCTCGCGCTCGCTCTCCCAGCCTTCCTCCAGGCCCTCAATCTTCTCCTGCAGCTTCACTTCCCGATCACGCAGCTCAGCCGCGTATTCGTATTGCTGCGAGGAGATGGCAGCATCTTTCTCCCGCCGCACGCTCTCGAGGCCGCTCTGCGCTTCCTTCAGAGAGGGAGGCGTGGCGGACTTGCGGATGCGGACGCGGGAGGCCGCCTCGTCCACGAGGTCGATGGCCTTGTCTGGGAGGAAGCGGTCGGCCACATATCGGCCCGCCAGTTCCGCTGCCACCTCTATGGCCTCATCGGAGATGATGAGCTTGTGGTGCTCCTCGTAGCGCTCCTTGATGCCCTTGAGGATCTCGACGGATTCCTCGACCGTGGGCTCCTCCACCAGGATAGGCTGTAGGCGGCGCTCCAGGGCAGCGTCGCGCTCGATGTGCTTGCGGTAGTCGTCCAGAGTGGTGGCGCCCACGCACTGCAGTTCGCCCCGGGCCAGCGACGGCTTGAGGATGTTGGCGGCGTCCACAGCGCCCTCGGCGGCGCCGGCGCCCACCAGCATGTGCATCTCGTCGATGAAGAGGATGCAATTTCCGGAGGTCTTGATCTCCTCGATGACCTTCTTGAGCCGCTCCTCGAACTCCCCACGGTACTTGGTGCCAGCCACGAGGGAGCCGATGTCGAGTGTCAGGAGACGGCGTCCCTGAAGGGTCTCCGGCACGTCGCCAGCGGCGACGCGGTGAGCCAGGCCCTCCACAATGGCCGTCTTGCCGACGCCAGGCTCGCCGATGAGGATGGGGTTGTTCTTGGTCCGCCGCGAGAGAATCT
>DAOULP010000199.1:0-24190 GCA_034420175.1 Dehalococcoidia bacterium
CCAAGGTCCCCGACGTGCAGGCCCTGGGATGCCGCCCGCGCTGGCACCTGGTGGGCCATCTGCAGAGGAACAAGGTCAAGACGGCAATGGGGCTGTTTGATATAATTCAGAGCGTCGATTCCGCGCGACTGGCCGAGGCCATCAGCCGGCACGCGGAGAACTCGCCTGCACGGCAGGGATCGCCGCTGCCCGTGCTGCTGGAGGTGAACGTCGCTGGCGAGGCGAGCAAGTTCGGGTTCGCGCCCGAGGAGCTTGCGGCGGCCGTCGAGCAGATGGCCGGGCTGCCTGGCCTGGCGGTGCAGGGGCTGATGACCGTTGCCCCGCTGGTCGAGAATCCGGAGGACGTGCGACCGGTCTTCCGGAAGCTGCGCTTCCTGCGGGATGCCCTGGGGCTGCACCACCTGTCGATGGGCATGACGGATGACTTCGAGGTCGCCATCGAGGAAGGCGCGACCATGGTCCGCATCGGCCGGGCGATCTTCGGACCCCGGGAGCCTGCCTGGGAGTGGGCGCGGCCGGAGAGCGAGTAGATGAGCACACGACTGGGGCTGATCGGCGGAGGCCTGATGGGCGAGGCCATCGTGGCGGCCATCCTGAGCAAGGGGGCTCTCTCGGCGGCCGACATCGTGGCCAGCGACATCAACCCTCAGCGGCGCGAGCTGCTGGCCAAGCAGTACGGCCTCGCCATCACCGAGGACAACGCCCGCCTGGCCGCCGAGGCCGACATCGCCCTTCTGGCCGTGAAGCCGCAGGAGTTCGGGAGCGTCGCGAAGGTCATTCAGGGCAACCTCAACTCCGGCCAGACCGTCGTCTCCATCATGGCCGGCGTACGTATCGAGCGGCTGTGCAGCGAACTCGACTACTCGACCGTCGTCCGGGCCATGCCCAACACACCGGCCATGATCGGCGAGGGCATGAGCCTGTGGACGGCCACCGACGCCGTCGACGAGGGGCAGCGGGAGAAGGTGCGGAACCTGCTCGCCGCCCTGGGGCGCGAGCTCTACGTGGCCGACGAGAAGTACCTGGACATGGCCACCGCCGTCTCCGCGAGCGGCCCCGCGTTCGTCTTTCTGGTGATGGAGGCCCTGACCGACGCCGGCGTGCACATCGGGCTGCGAAGGGACCTGACTATCGAGATGGTCACTCAGACGGTGCTGGGCACGGCCCGGCTGGCCCAGGAGACGGGCAGACCCTTCTTCGAGCTGCGGCACATGGTGACCTCACCCGCCGGCACAACCGCCGAGGGCCTGCGCGTGCTCGAGAACGCGCGCGTCCGCGCCGCCTTTATCGAGGCCATCATCGCCACTTACGAGAAGGCGCAAGGCCTGGGAGGGTAAAGCCATCGGTAGCATCACCGGCTTCGTGCTGATCCTGATCAATCTCCTGTCGATCGCCATCTTCGTGCGGGCGATCCTCTCCTGGTTCGCGCTGGACCGGCGCAACCCGCTGGTCGAGATGCTGGACATGATCACGGAGCCCATCCTGTCGCCGCTGCGCCGGGTGGTGCCCCGCATCGGCATGATCGACATCACGCCGCTGGTGGCGATCATCATTCTCCAGTTCCTGAGCCGGGCGCTGATCCAGGGCGCCTAGCCCCGGCGCGCCAGCCGCTCACGCACCTCCTCCACCTGCAGCCCTTCGACGGCGACCAGCTTCTCGCGGCCCCGCTGCCCGCGCACGATGCGCAGCGAAGTCCGGGGCACGCCCAGCGCCCCGGCCAGCAAACGCAGGAGCGCCTCGTTGGCGCGCCCCTCGACGGGCGGCGCCTTGACGCGCACCCGCAGCACGTCGCCGTCCAGGCCCAGCACCTCGTCCCGGCCCGAACGCGGCGTCAAACGAACGCGGAGGGTGGTAGGCATACCTACCGCTCCTCAGGCGGCCCCAGCAGCACCCTCTTCGTCACGCTGAGCACCCAGCGCCAGTGCAGCAGCAGGTGCACGAGTAGGATGACGATGAGAGCGACGGCGGCCCAGTCGTGGATGTCCAGCCACGTCTCGCGGGTGAACCCGAAGCTCTCGTGCGCCGTCCGCGACCCCGAGCCACGAAAGTGAAAGCCGTCGCCACGTGGCAGAGCGATCCAGAGGATGAACCCCGATGCGGCCTGCAGCAGCAGAGCGAGCAGGGCCGCCACCGCTATCCAGTAGAGTATCGCCGCGCGTCTCATGCTCGCCTCCTTGATCAGGAACCAGGAACTGGGACCCAAGGTCGCACCAGGCATAGCGCACAGAGCATAAGGCAAAGCCCGAATGCGATGCACTATGCACGATGCCCCACGCCGTTGTTGCTTGTTACCTGCTGCCTGTTCCCTCCTCTTGCCTTGCGAAACCCGAACCCTTGTGCTATCATGCCGCCGAACGCAAGGAAACTGCGCAGCCGCCCCAGTGGTTGCGCTGAGGGAGGGATTCCCGTGGCAACACAGCAGTCCACCGAACAGGCCGGCCCGGCCACGACCGAAAGACAGCGCTCCCTGGAAACGGCCATCGGGCAGATCGAGAAGCAGTTCGGGCGGGGAGCCATCATGCGCCTCGGCGAGGCCTCCGCCGGTTTGCAGGTGGAGGCCATACCCACCGGCTCTCTGGCCCTGGACCTGGCACTTGGCGTCGGCGGCATCCCCCGAGGCCGTGTCACAGAGATCTTCGGGCCGGAGTCGAGCGGCAAGTCGACGCTCGCCCAGCACATCATCGCTGAAGCCCAGAAGATGGGCGGGATGGCCGCCTACATCGACGTCGAGCACGCGCTGGAGCCCACTTACGCTTCGTCCATCGGCGTCGACGTGGACGAACTGCTGGTCTCCCAGCCCGACACCGGCGAGCAGGCCCTGGAGATCGCCGAGGCCCTGGTGCGAAGCAACGCCGTCGACATCGTGGTGGTGGACAGCGTCGCCGCCCTCGTGCCGCGAGCCGAGATCGAGGGGGAGATGGGCGACTCGCTCCCCGGCCTTCAGGCGCGCCTCATGTCCCAGGCGCTGCGCAAGCTGTCGGCCGCCATCGCCCGCTCCCACACCGCCGTCATCTTCATCAACCAGTTGCGGGAGAAGGTAGGCATCGTCTTCGGCAACCCGGAGGTGACACCGGGCGGTCGCGCCCTCAAGTTCTACAGCTCGGTGCGCATCGACTTGCGGCGGGTGGAGTCGCTCAAGCAGGCGTCGCAGTTCATCGGCAACCGGGTGCGGGCGAAGATCGTCAAGAACAAGGTGGCGCCCCCGTTCCGAACCGCCGAGTTCGACATCATCTTCGCCGGAAAGAACCTGGGGATCAGCCGCGAGGGCGACATCATAGACTTGGGGGTCGAGCACGGGGTCATCAAGAAGATGGGCGCCTTCTTCAGCTACGGCGACCTTCGCCTCGGTCAGGGCCGCGAGGCCGCCAAGGAGTACTTGCGCCAGAACGCCCAACTGGCCGTGGACATCGAGCAACAGATCCACGAAGCCGTCGGCGGACCGGCCGCTCCCCCGAAGGACGAGGAGGGCGAGGGCTAGCCGCCGCCTAGGAGGCCAGCGGCAGCGTGAGGCCGGCCCTCGCTGGGCCGCGCATCATTCATCTCCGGCGTCTTGCGCTGATGATCATCACCGCCATCGAGAAGCAGAAGCGGCGCAAGCGGGTCAACGTCTACGTCGAGGATGGCCGCTTCGGCTTCGCCCTCGCGCTGCACCTGGCACAGGACGCCGGGCTCCACACCGGCATGGAGCTCAGCGAGGACCAGGCGAACGCCCTCCAAGAGGCCGACGCCCGCCACACCGCCTACGACGCCGCCCTACGTCTCCTGTCCTACCGGCCCCGCAGCGAGACCGAGATGCGCCGTCGCCTGGTCCGCCGGGGTATCGGCCTGCGGCTCATCGACGAGACGGTGCGCCGCCTCAGGGAGCAGGGATACCTGGACGACGAGGCATTCGCCCGGTTCTGGACGGAGACTCGAGAGACCACGAGCCCCCGCAGCAGACACCTCATCGTCCGGGAGCTGCGAGTGCAGGGAGTCCACCCCGACACGGCGGCCGCCGCGACGACGGCTGTGTCCGACGAAGAGGCCGCCTATCGAGCGGCCAGCCGCCGTCTGCACGCCTACCGCGGCCTGGACCGGCAGACGTTTTGGCGCCGGCTCGGCGGCTTCCTGACTCGCCGCGGCTTCTCCTACGACGTGTCCCGTCGCATCCTGGACCGCTGCTGGGAGGAGACCAACGATGGCCCGGAAGGCAGAGAGAATGAGCGCCGGCAGCGGTAGCTGGGGCCCGGCCGGCTTCCTTGACACCCTCCTCCGGCTGCTCGTATCATGAATCTGAGATCCGACCCGCCGAGCGCGGGTTCGGAATGGTATCGATCTACCGAAACATAATCAAGACAAGGAGAGCATCCAAGCAAAAGGAGAGGTTCAATGCCCGAAGCCATCGCCTTGGGCGTCATTCTATGCGCCCTGGGGCTGGCGATCGGGGCTCTTCTCGGTAGCACCATAAGGCGGAGGATCGGCCAAGGTCGCTTAGCGGCAGCAGAGAGGGACGCTGCCAGAATCCTTGCAGACGCCCAAACCAAAGAGAAGGAGATCCTTCTAGAGGCAAAAGAAGAGGCAATCCGACTGCGGGGCCAGGTTGAGGCCGAGCTCAAGGAGCGAAGAGCCGAAGCCACGAAGGTGGAGCAGCGCGTTGCCCAGCGAGAAGAGAACCTAGATCGCAAGCTAGAGACCCTGGAACGTCGTAGCGACTCCCTCGACGAGAAGGAGAAGGAGCTTAGCGGGACCAGGGAAGAACTGGAGGAGCTGCGCAACAAGCAGCTAAGAGAGATAGAGAGGGTCTCCGGCCTCACCAGCCAGGAAGCCCGCGAGATCCTGCTGGCAGAGGTGGAAAAGGAGGCTCGAGAAGAGGGCAACCGGCGGGTCCGCGCCATCGAAGCGGAGACACGAGAGGAAGCCGCCACCCGCTCCCGCGACATCCTCGCCACTGCCATACAGCGGCTGGCCACCGATGTGGTCTCGGAATCCACAGTCTCGGTGGTTCCCATCCCCAGCGATGACATGAAGGGCCGGATCATCGGCCGCGAGGGCCGAAACATCCGCGCCCTGGAAAGCGCCACCGGCGTCGACCTCATCATCGACGACACCCCGGACGCCGTCACCCTCTCTGCCTTCGACCCGGTGCGAAGGGAGATAGCCCGTCTGGCCCTAAGCAAACTTGTGACAGACGGGCGCATCCACCCCACGCGCATCGAAGAGATCGTGGGCAAGGCCCGCCAAGAGATCGAAGTCGGCATCAAGGATGCGGGGGAACAGGCGGCCATTGAGGCCGGGTGTCCCGGCCTCCACCCGGAAATCGTCAGGAGCCTGGGCCGCCTCAAGTTCCGCACCAGCTACGGCCAGAATCAGCTCCTGCACTCTGTCGAGAGCGCGCACGTTGCGGCCATGCTCGCCGAAGAGCTCGGCGCCGACATCAACGTCTGCCGGCGCGGCGCCCTCCTCCACGACATCGGCAAGTCCATCGACCACCAGGTTGAGGGAACTCACGCCCTCTTGGGAGCAGAGCTCGCCCGTCGAAACGGAGTGAGCGCTGCGGTGCTCCACTGCATCGCCGCCCACCATGAGGAGGAGGAGCCCAGCACCGTGGAGGCCGTGGTCGTGCAGATAGCCGACGCGGTCAGCGGGAGCCGCCCCGGGGCGCGCATGGAGACGCTCGAGCACTACATCAAGCGCCTGGAGGCGCTGGAGAGCCTGGCCAACGGCTTTGAGGGGGTGGAGAAGGCCTTCGCCATCCAGGCCGGCCGCGAGATCCGCATCATCGTGAAGCCCGAGGACGTGGATGACCTGGCTTCGATGCGACTCGCCAGGGACATCAGCCGCAGGATCGAAGAGAACCTCGAGTACCCGGGGCAGATCAAGGTGACCGTTGTCCGGGAAACAAGGGCCGTAGACTACGCCAAGTAGAGAAGACATGAGGAGCGGCCACGGGCGGAGCAGCGCGGACAGCCGCTCCTCATCGCATTCCCTAGGACACGCGCCGTGAAGGTGCTGATGGTGGGCGACATCGTGGGGCGGCCCGGCCGGCGAGCCACCACGGCCCTGCTGCCAGGCCTGCGGCGCGAACTGGGAGTCGATCTGACGCTCGCCAACGGCGAGAACGCCGCCGGCGGCCGCGGTCTGACGTTGCCAGCGGCCCGTGAACTGTTCGACGCCGGGGTGGACATCATCACCTCAGGCAATCACATCTGGGACCAGAAGGAGATCATCCCCTCCCTGGACGAGGACGCCCCCATCCTCCGGCCCAGCAACTACCCTCCGGGGACGCCCGGACGCGGCGTCATCACATGCAATGGCACCACGATCATCAACCTGCAGGGGCGCACCTTCATGTACCCCCTGGACTGCCCATTCCGCGCCGCAGACGCTATCCTGGAGGATCTACCGGAGAGATCCACCATCATCGTCGACATGCACGCGGAGGCCACCAGCGAGAAGGTGGCGATGGGCTGGTACCTCGACGGGCGGGTGTCGGCCGTCCTGGGCACCCACACCCACGTTGGCACGGTCGACACCCGCGTCCTTCCCAAGGGTACGGCCTTCGTCTGCGACGTGGGGATGGTCGGCAGCCGGGACTCCGTGATCGGCGATGAAATCGATGCCGTCCTATCCCGCTTCCTGTCGCAGCTCCCGCACCGTCTGCCCGTCGCCCAGCGTAGCCGACACCTCCAATTCAACGCCGTCCTAATCGACATCGATGAGGCCACGGGCCTGGCCCGTAGCATCGGCCGGGTAGACAGAGAAATGACGCAGCGTGAGTAGCCGCGCCGATTTCCACACCCACAGCAGCCACTCCGATGGCATACTGACCCCCAGAGCCCTGGTAGACCTGGCGGTATCCCGCGGAGTGGAGATTCTCGCGCTCACCGACCACGACTCCACAGAGGGCATCCCCGAAGCCATCCAGGCTGCCTCCCACCACCCAGGTTTCACGCTGATCCCTGGAGTGGAGATGAGCACCGACGTCCCAGGCGGCGAGGTGCACGTCCTGGGCTACTTCGTGGACCCTGATGACGGGCTCCTTCAGGAGGAACTCGCCAGGCTGCGCAACTCCCGCCTGGATCGCGGGCGGCTCATTGTGGAGAAACTGCGCGAGATGGGGATGGACATCAGGTGGGAGAGGGTCCAGGCGATCGCCGGTAGCGGCGCCGTGGGTCGGCCTCACGTGGCCCAGGCTCTCCTCGAGAAGGGACATATCGGCTCGCTCCAAGAGGCCTTCGAACGCTACATCGGCCGCGATGGCCCCGCATACGTGGAGCGGGCCAAGATGACCCCGGTCGAGACCGTGGCGGTCCTGCGACAGCGAGGAGCGCTGCCTGTCCTGGCGCACCCCCGGGACATGGATGACCTGGAAAGCCTGCTGCCGAGCCTGAACGCGGCAGGCCTGCGGGGCATGGAGGTCTACTATCAAGACTACGACGAGGCGACCATCCAGCGGCTGCTGGCTATTGCCCGCCGCCACGATCTACTGCCCACGGGCGGTAGCGACTACCACGGCCTCGGCGGCGAACAGGAGCGCTTGCCCGGCGACATACCTCTGCCCGATGAGGCCATCGACGACTTCATGGCCCTGAGTAAGACGTACGTCGCCGACAGGGCTTGAGGCCGGCCGGGCTCTTCTCCATGTCGCTCGGCCACCGCGAAGACAGCCTGGTCCCCATCTCGATTGCATCGGCCCGCGCCAAGATTGAATGACAGGCCATCCATCGCATGCAGTGTGCCACCCACCCCTCAGTTGAGACCGAGCTGACCTGCAGCCGCTGCGGCAAGCCTATCTGCCCACGCTGCCTGGTCATGACGCCCGTGGGAGCCCGCTGCCATGACTGCGCCCGCTTGCGACGCCTGCCCACACATCAGATTGGCATAGCGTTCGTCCTGCGGGGCCTTGGAGCCGCGCTGGCCGTTGGCGCCGCCACCGGGGCTCTCTGGGCCCTCCTGTTCCCCTACCGCGTCGGCGCCTTCATCGGCCTCTTCCTGGGCCTGGGCCTGGGCTACGTAGTGGGGGAGGCCGTGAGCTGGGCATCCAATCGCAAGCGCGGGCCCACCCTCCAGGGGATGGCCGTCCTGGGAGTGCTCGTCGGTTACGGGGTCAGGAACCTGGTGGAAGAGGCAGCGGTCTTCCAGGCGAACGACGTCTTCGGCTACGTGGTCGTCGCCGTGGCCGCCTTCATCGCCATCGGACGCCTGCGATAGGGGACATACGAGCCACGGTCAGCGCAGCACGAACGACAGAATGATGACCAGCAGCAGGCTAGCGGCGCTGACAATCGCGATACGCCGCAGTTCGCGGAACACATAGCCGTAGTCCTGGGCCCGCGTGCGACCCCGACCGGCCGCCTCTGGCACCGGCCTGCTGGGGCGAACGACCGGCGCCGGGCTTGGCGCGACCGCAGCACTGGCCCCGGAAGCACCGGCGGGGGGTGGCGGGCGGCGGCGGGCCTTCTTCCGCGGTGCCGCGGGCTTGGCGCGAGGACGCGGTTTCTTGGGCACTGCAACCCCCTGGGATGTGAGTCTGAGCCCGAATACCAGGTCATTATAGCGGTCTGCTCGCTGAGCCACAACGCGCGAGGAACGCGGGGCCTCGCCTCGACCGCCCGGAGACTGCTGCAACACCTCGCACGCGCTCTCCCCCAGTGATCCCGACGAAGGGAGGCAGGCGTTGCCGGGGGGCACGGGCCAGTGTAGGATCAGTCCACTGTACGCCCCGCGGAAGGAGAGTCTGTGATGCCCGTGAGAAGTCCCTGGCTCAGTCTGGAACCCTACCCCAGAATCCCCCTCACCCAGATGGTAGAGTCGGCTGCTGCCCGCCATGCGAACAAGGTAGCCCTCATTTCCGCCGACGGCCGGGAGCACACCTTCGCCCGCATCTGGAGGGCTACGCGCAAGATCGCCCGCCTCCTGGAGGAACACGGCCTGGCCCGAGGAGACCGGGTGGGCATCCTGGCCCCCAACTGCCCCGAATACGCCGTCGTCTTCCACGCTATCCTGATGGCGGGAGGCGTCGCCACCACTCTCAACCCGCTCTACCGTGAGCGGGAGGTGGAACACCAGCTCAACGACGCTGGCGCCGTCGCCCTCTTCCACTCCCGCCTGCACGCACCCCTGATCGAGGCAGTCCGAGGGGAGCTGCCCACGATACGCCACTTCTTTACCATCGAGGATGTCTGGCAGGTGGCCGACAAAGTGACGGGCGACCCCTTCCCGGTGGCCATCGACCCCCATCACGACCTGGCAGCCTTGCCATACTCCAGTGGCACGACGGGCCTTCCGAAGGGCGTGAAGCTAAGCCACTACAACCTCACCAGCAACGTCCGCCAGAACCTGGCCATCGGACTCACCGACGGCTACTCGGTGCTGCTCGATTTCCTGCCCTTCTTCCACATCTACGGCCTCTCCGTCCTGATGAACGTGGGGCTAGCCATCGGAGCGACCCAGGTCGTCATGCCCAGGTTCGACCCGGAGCAGATGATGCATCTCATCGAGAAGCACCGGGTCACCAACCTCTTCGTCGCACCGCCCGCCCTTCTGGCGATGGCCAACCTGGCCGACCCCTCACGCTTCGACACGTCCTCCCTGACCTTCATCCTCTGCGGCGCCGCCCCCACACCCCCGGAGGTGGCCCAGCGGGTGAGCGGCACGTACAACTGCACGGTACTCCAGGGCTACGGCCTCACCGAGACCAGCCCTTCGACGAACGTCAACCCCATCCGGCGCATCAAGCACGCCTCGGTCGGCCCGCCCATGCCCGACACGGAGGAAAAGGTGGTGGACCTTGAGACCGGCCGGGAGCTGAGGCGCGGCGAGGTGGGCGAGCTTCTCGTCCGCGGGCCACAAGTGATGCGCGGCTACTGGCGCCAGCCCGAAGCCACGGCCGAGACCATGACCGAAGACGGCTGGCTTCGCACAGGCGACATCGCCTCCCTGGACGAGGAGGGCTACGCCTACATCCACGACCGCAAGAAGGAGATGATCAAGTACAAGGGCTATCAAGTCGCGCCTGCCGAGCTGGAGGCGGTTCTGCTCGAGCACCCACAGGTGCGTGACGTTGCCGTCATCCCCAAGCCCGATGCCGTCGGCGGCGAGATCCCCAAGGCCTTCGTGGTGCTGGTCGCGAGCGATACCGCCTCAGCGGACGAGCTGATGGCGTTCGTGGCCGAGCGGGTCGCCCCCTACAAGAAGGTGCGGCAGTTGGAGTTCGTGGAGGCCATACCCAAGAGCTTGTCGGGGAAGATCTTGCGCCGGGAGCTCATCGAGAAGGAACGAGGCCAGGCTTAGACCTGGCCTTCGCATCGCTCGCTGTGCTAGGGGCCAAGGCCCGCGCGCACTACCCCACCGAGCGCCCCTTCGACCACTCGCGGGCGGCGGTCGTCGCCTCCCCATCCAGCAGAGCCTCCTCAATGCGCAACCGCACCTCCTCCAGTCCCCAGCCCCGCAACGCAGAAATGAGGCAGGCGTCCGGCCGGTGGACGCTCAGCGAAGCCTCGTAGTCCGCCAGCTCGTCCAGGCCGCGCAGGGGCGAGCCATCGTGGCGGGTCAGGCAGTCCACCTTGTTGAGGACAGTGAGCCGCGGCTTTTCGGCGACTTCCAGCTCGGCCAGGGTTCTCTCCACTGCCTCTGCCTGGTCAGCGGCGTTGGGATGCGTTATGTCGACTACATGCAGCAGCAAGTCGGCCTCCGATAGCTCCTCCAGTGTCGCCCGAAAGGCCGCCACGAGCAGCGTCGGCAGCTTCTGGATGAAGCCCACTGTGTCCGTCAGCAGTACCTCCCGCCCACCCGGCAGGACGACGCGCCTCGTCAGGGGATCGAGCGTGGCGAACAGCAAGTCCTCTACGAAGACGTCCGCCCCGGAGAGAGCGCGCATGAGGGTGCTCTTGCCCGCGTTGGTGTAGCCCACCAGGGCGACCACAGGCACGCCCGTCCGCGCCCGCCGCCGCCGGTAGAGGGACCGCTGCCGGCGCACCGCCTCGAGCTGCTTCTTGAGACGGCCGATCTTGTTGCGGACCAGCCGCCGGTCCGTCTCCAACTGCGTCTCGCCGGGGCCGCGCGTGCCGATACGCCCCTCAAGCCGCTCCAAGTGACTCCACTGGCCGGCCAGGCGGGGCAGGAGGTACTCAGCCTGCGCCAGATCGACCTGCAGGCGGCCCTCGCGAGTGCGGGCCCGGCGCGCGAAGATGTCGATGATGAGGGCAGTGCGGTCGAGCACCTTGACCCCCAGCGCGTCCTCCAGCTTGCGCTGCTGCGACGGCGACAGCTCGTCGTCGAAGATGACCAGAGTGTAATGGGTGTGCCCGTGCTCCGCCTTGATCTCGGAGAGCTTGCCACTGCCCACGTAGTGGGCGGGGTGCGGTCGCTCCAGCCTCTGCACCGTGCGCCCAACGACACGGGCACCGGCCGTCTCCGACAGGAGGGCCAGCTCCTCCAATGAGCTCTGAGGATCCCATCCGCTGCCAGACGCGGAGCCGGAGCCATCGCGGCCCTTCAGCTCCACGGCCACGAGGTAGGCCCGCTCCTCAGGCTCGGCGGTTGCGTGAAGTCGATTGGCTATGAGGGCCTCACCTCCGCCCCACAGAATACCACGACGGGGAGGAGGCAGTCAGACCGCCCCCGGTTTCCACCCTTCGAGCCGCCGCAGGCCCGCCTCGTCCTTGCCATGGGGATGCGCGGCGCTACGGCACCTCAGCCAGATCAAAGACGGGCAGTTGGAGAGTCCCTTTGGGCTCGCTGGACCATACAAGCTGCTGGATCTTCTTTGCCGTCGAGGGGTCCAGCACGATCTCACCGCACTGCTGGCACACCGCGGCCGGCACGTTCTCCACGATGTACAGGCGACCCTCGAAAGGCTGCGTGTAGCTGATGGTCTTTCGCTCCAGGAGCCCCTTGCACAGCGGACATCGAGTCATGCGTTCACCTTCTACTACGATAGTCCACCCATCTTTCAGGGTCCGGTCTGTACACACTTATGATAGCAGCGTTCGGGGCATGCGAGCACACGACGTGCAAGGGATCACCGGTACTAGTGTAGGCCAAGATGAGACAACTGGGCCCTCTGGGATCATCCGGGTAATTCTCGATTACCTGCGCTCCGGCTTCACACATCGCTCGCTCCACCTCCGAGAGCGGGATTCCCTCTGAGGTCGCGCGGCTTGTCGCGTGCAGAGTGAAGCCGTGGTCGCCCCTTCGGATGATCTCCTGAATGGCCTCAAGCAGAGGTCGTTCCTGCGCGTCTTCAGGGGACACCTACGTTCCCCTCCACCTCCGCAGCCGCCGCAGGCCCTCTTCGAGCCGGTCGTCGGGGATGGTGAGGGAGAGGCGGACGTAGCCCTCGCCCCCCTCGCCGTAGCCGACGCCCGGCGTCACGACGACGCCCACGTCGTCCAGAAGGCGGGTGGCGAACTCCACCGAGTAGTTCCCATGAGGCAGGCGCGCCCAGACGTAGAGGCTGGCCTTCGGCGGCTCAACGGTCAGACCCATGGCCCGCAGCGCCTCGACCACACGGTCACGGCGGTGCTGGTAGACGGCGTTATGCTCGTCGATGCAGTCCTGGGGACCCTCCAGGGCGGCGATGGCCATGCGCTGGATGGCCTGAGGCACCCCTGAGTCCAGATTCGACTTCACCCGCATGAGAGCATCGATCATCTCGGCGTTGCCCACGGCCATCGCGATGCGCCAGCCCGTCATGTTGAAGCTCTTGGAGAGCGAGTGGAACTCAATCCCCACGTCGTGGGCACCGGGCGCCTGGAGGAAGCTCACCGGTCGGTAGCCGTCGAAGGCAACCTCGCTGTAGGGGCCGTCATGGCAGACGACCAGTTGATGGCGACGGGCGAAGGCCACCACCCGTTCGAAGAAATTGAGCTCTGCAACGGCGCCTGTCGGGTTGTTGGGGTAGTTCAGCCAGAGGAGCTTGGCCCGCCGGGCCACATCGGCCGGCACGGCATCGAGGTCGGGCAGGAAGCCGTTCTCCTCGCGCAGGGGCAGATTGTAGGGCTCGCCGCCAGCGAACAGGGTGCCAACGCCGTACACGGGGTAGCCGGGATCCGGTACCAGCGCGATGTCGCCGGGGTCGATGAAGCAGAGGGCAACGTGCCCGATGCCCTCCTTGGAGCCGATTAGAGTCAGGACCTCCCGCTCCGGGTCGATCGAAAGGCCGAAGCGCCGCTCGTACCAGCCGGCAACGGCGCGCCGGAACTCGGGCAGGCCCTCGGTCTCCGGGTAGCGGTGGTTCGCCGGCTCGCGTGCGGCCTCGACCAGCGCGTCGATGATGTGCGGCGGCGTGGGGATGTCCGGGTCGCCGATGCCGAAAGAGATCACGTCCAGCCCCTGCGCCCTCTTCTCGGCGATCTTGCGGCTGATCTCGGCGAAGAGATACGGCGGCAGCTTCTCGACACGCTCGGCGAATCGCATCATCCAGGGTTCCTCCAGCCCACGTCAGACAGTGGCACGGCGTGCTCGACAGGCGTACTCACCAGCGATGCCAGGAAATCGTTCACTTCGAGCGCCGACCGCAGCTCGACGACGTTGGCGTGATGCGGTATCTCGCGGAGAGCCCTCTGGACGTTCCTGTGGTGGGCCCGCCAGTGGGTGATGCCCCACAGGAGGATAGACTCCCTGCTCAGGAACGACTGCCGCCACGATTCCCGATTGGTGCCCCACAGCGGCTCGTTGGTCCAGGATCTGGCAATGGTTCGTTTGAGGAGTCGCCAGTAGGCCACGAGGAACGGAGGGCGCAGCCAGACCACCGTATCGGCCATCGGCAGGATGGTGCCGCGCAGCATCGAGTAGTTGCCTTCGCACACCCACCCGCCGTCATGTTCGCGAAGAGTGTCGAGCGCGTTGGCTCGAAACTCGTCCGCCGGTGTTGGCTCCCAGTTGGGACGCCAGAATATGGCGTCCAGCTCCACGACTGGCAGGCCGAGCAGCTCACCGATGTGTCGGGCCACAGTGGTCTTGCCCGATCCCGTCGGGCCGTAGACCACGATCCGGCGTCCCAGGCGGGGAGCACGTGAAGGACCGGAAAAACGGGCGCTAGTCAGCGATCTCGACCTCGGCCTCGATCTCGACGGGGATTCCGAACGGCAGCTCCGCCATGCCCACGGCCGAGCGGGCATGAAGGCCTCTCTCGGGTCCGTACAGCTCCAGTATCAGGTTGGAGAAGCCGTTGACCACCAGCGGTTGCTGGTCGAAACCGGGCGCCGAGTTTACCATTCCGAAGACCCTCAGCCAGGCCGTCACCCGATCCAGATCGCCGAGCACGCGCTTGAGGCTGCCCAGGATCGACAGGCCGACCAGCCGAGCTGCCCGCTGGCCCTCCTCCAGCGTCAGATCCGCGCCTACCTTGCCCAGCGGCTGCGCCAGAGAGCCATCCGGGTTCTGAGGGCCGTGTCCTGAGACGTAGGCGCGGCTGCCGCGTACCCTCACCCACGGAAAGGGCAACTCCACGCGAGACGGGGTCTTCATGGGCTCTGGAAGCGTGAGGCCGAGTTCCTTCAGCTTGGCTTCAACCCCTGGCACGTTGGTTTCCCTCGCTGACATAAGCCGTACTCCTCGCGCGAAGGGGACAGCCGTCGCAACGTCGGCCTGCTAATCCTCAGCCGGGCACCCTTCGACGGCAATCGCTCTGGTCTTCGTGGATCTCATTCTGAGCGGTGCTAGTTCGAGATACTCCGGTGACGAGTTCCAACGCTGCATTTCATCGGCGGACGGGAACTCCAAGACGATAACCCGCTCCGGACGCCAGTCTCCAGTCAACGGCGTCACCGCTCCCCCACGAACGATGTAGCGTCCGCCGTACTCCTCGACAGTAGCAGGAACCTTCTCCACGTACTCGGCATAGGTGTTCTTGTCGGTGATTTCTATCTCGATGATCATATAGACTGACATGTCTCTCACCGAGCTTTGGCATTGCCCTAGGCAGCCAATGGACGCGGGCTCACCTGGAGGGGCTGGCCTGGCTCCGGGGTGGGGCAGGAATCTAGCAGGCCCGCTCCGCGTCCTCTACCTGGCCATCGCCTCGTCCGTTGACACAGGAGTCACTCCTCAGCACTGGAACACACAATGGGTGGTGCGCAGCGACTCTGTGGCCTTCCACTGCCACCGCCCCTCGTGCAGTCGGGCCGGTCCCCGGAACTCCCGCTCCTACTGACGCGGCAGGCCCAGGCCCCGCGTGGCAATGATGTTCCTCTGTATCTCCGAGGTGCCCCCGGCGATGGTGCTGCCAAGGGTCTCGAGATAGCCGCGCCCGTAGCGACCGCCTTCCGGCGCCTTGTCGCCCTGGAGAAGGCCGTACAGCCCCAGCGTCTTGACGCCCGTGTTGTAGATGCGCTGGTTCAGCTCCGAGACGAAGGTCTTGACCAGAGACGCCTCATAGTTGGGGATGAGGCCTCTGGCCTGCATGGCCACGACCCGGAAGGAGAGCATCTTGGCCACATTCGCCTCTATCATTCGATCCGTCAACTCGTGGCGAACCGCTCCCTGTCGAGCCAGCGTGGATGTCCCTTTGCCCGCGTTCTCCACGGCGAACTTGGCCAGGTCTTCCACGAGCATGCGGAGGCCCACCGCGGCGCCGATGCTGGAGCGTTCGAAGTCCAGCGTGGTGGCGCCTATGTACCAGCCTCGGTTCTCCTCGCCCACCAAGTTGCGAGCCGGGACGCGTACGTCCTCGAGGAACACCTCGTTGAACATGTGCCGGTTGGAGAGGTCGACAAGGGGCCGTATCTCGATACCCGGCGTCTTCATGTCCACGAGGAGGTAGCTGATGCCCCTGTGCTTAGGGGCGTCGGGGTCGGTTCGGACCAGCATAAACATCCAGTTGGCATGCTGAGCAGCGGACGTCCAGATCTTCTGCCCGTTGACTACGTAGTCGTCGCCGTCGCGGACCGCGCGCGTGCGCAGAGAGGCGAGGTCAGAGCCGGCCTCGGGCTCGCTGTAGCCCTGGCACCATCTCACCTCGCTCTTGAGGATCCGTGGGAGGTGCTCCTTCTTCTGCTCCTCCGATCCGTGGACGACGAGGGTGGGGCCCACCATGCCTACCCCGAAGAGATCCCTCGCGGGCGCGCGAGCCTCGGCGAACTCCTCGTTCATCACGAACTGCTGCATCACCGTCAGGCCCGCTCCACCGTACTCCTGCGGCCAGGCGGGAGCGACCCAGCCCTTCTTGGCCAGCTTCTCCCGCCAGGGGCGCCGCCGTTCGTAGAGCTCAGCGATGTCCTCCTCGGCCTCCTCCGGCCTGGCCTTCCATTCTTCACGGAGCTCCTTCTTCAGGAACTCTCGCACTTCTTGTCGAAAGGCAGCCTCCTCTGGGCTATCCCGTAGCTCCATGGCCTGTCTCCTTTCCACCTTCGGCGCCGTGTCCGTCAGCACGTGATCCCTATCATATTCGGATGGTTGCCGCTAGTATAACCTCCCGGATGCTGTTCGTGCAGGGGTAGCAGGAGAGGTTCCACGCAGTCGCCGGTCCGGCGAGTATGATCGCGCCGCCCAGCGGACGTGTGCTCCATCAGCCAGCGTCCGAGACCTGCTTGCGCGCCACGACAGCCATCAGCTCGTCCTGACGTCCACCCGCATCGCCCGTCAACGAGGGCAGCAACTCAACGCTGTCGAAGCCACAATCGATGAGGAGCGAGCGGTACTCCTCGTCAGAGTACGCCTGAAAGGTCTGAGCGTAGATACTGACGTCCCCGGTCGCCGCGTCGAGGATGAAGTAGCGAATCGTGGCCGTGTTCGTACTAGCGTCCCAAGAGTGCTCCTGAAGGCACAAGTGCGGTCCATCGGAGAAAAGGCCGCGTTCGGCGGAGTACCAGCGCCAGCCGAGGGAGCCCTCCGCTCTGATGGCGTCATGTGTGTGAGGCTCCAAGAGAAGCAGACCATCTTCAGCCAGAGCGTGATTCGCCTTCCGTAGAATGGCCCTCGCATCGGATGGGCGGAAGATGTTGAGCTCCCCGAAGATCAGCATCCCAAGGTCGAATCCGGTTCCGTATTCCGCCTGCCGGATGTCTTGACAAACGTAGTCGCACGGGAGGTCCAGTCTGCGCGCCTCCTCCTCTGCGTGCGCTATCGATGCGGGCGAGTAGTCGACCCCGACGCACTGGTGACCCCGCCGAGCCAAACGATTGGCGTACAGGCCGGGGCCGCAACCCAGGTCAAGGATCTTCGCTGGTCGGCCTCTCAGCAGGTGTTGGTCTATCCAATCGACATGAGTGTCGATGGTGTCGAAGCGGCGGCTGGCGCGGTCGTGCGCCTGCGACAGATGCTCGGCCAGCATCCTCTCGCTGAAGCCCGGCTCGTGCCAAGGTATGTTGTCGCCGTCCCGCCAAGGAGCGGGAGGGCGCCGTCGAATCAGATCTAGCAGAGTCGCCATGCCGCTTGCTATTCCACCCACCGGCGCGCGTCAGCCGCCCCCCAGGACGGCACACAAACGTCGCGGCTCCCCGATGCCCGTCAGTCGTTTGCCTCCGGCCTGCCGGGACTCGACCCCGGCCGGCTCGCCGACGCCGACTCGCCAGTGAACCAGGCCAGGGCCTCCTCGGTGCTCACGGCCAGGACGCCGATGTTCCGCAGCTCGGCGATGCCCCGGTCATACGCGCCCGAGATGGCGTCGACGACCGCCACGATGCGGAAATCGCGCTCGCTCGCCTCGTAGATGCTGGTGCGCGGGCAGTTCGGGAAGTTGCATCCAGCCAGCACTATGGTGTCGATCCCGCGCTCTCGCAGGAAGGCCTCAAGCGCCGTACCGTGGAAGGCGCCCCAGCGGGGCTTGTACAGGGCGTACTCGTTCTCTGCCAGGTACTGGAACTCGCCCCGTAGGAGGGCGTCGCAGTCCAGGCGAAGGCCGGGCGCGGGCTTGAGAGCGTCCACCAGCTCTGCGCCGTCACTGCCGGGCACGGCCATCCGCAGCCCGCCCTCGACAGCGGCGCGCCGGACGGGGTCCACGTTGCTGCCGTCCTCCTGGTAGAGGCGCACGACGTGCACGATCGGTCGCCCGGCGGCGCGAAAGGCGTCAAGCAGGCGGCCGATGCGGGGCACCGTGTCCATGGTGCCCGCTATCTCTAGGGGCGCACCTGGCAGCGAGAAGTCCCGCTGGACATCGATGGTAATCAGAGCCGCCGATTCGCGGTGGGGCTCGGTGTAGCGGTTCATTGCGGTGCGTCAGGTCTCACTGGCCCACCGCGCTCCTACCGCCAGGTCCCGAACTTGATGTAGGTGCCCCGCTGGCTGTCGCGGATGCGGCGCAGTTCCTTCTGGTCGAGGGGGCGGCGATAGGTGAGGCCAGTCGTGCCAGCGGTGAAGCCCAGCTTCCTGTAGAGGGCGATGGCCGAGCCGTTGTCCAGGAGCACCTCCAGCCGGGCGCGGCGCATCCCCTGCTCGTGGAACCAGGCCAGGGCCCAGCGCACCATCGCTTCGCCCAGGCCGCGGCGTTGGAGGTCCGGCCGCACGGCGACATCGTCGATGAAGCCGGTGGCCTGCGGCCAGCGCATGAGGCAGAGGAAGCCGGCCAGTCGCCGGTCGGCCTCCGAGACGAGCATCTGGAAGAGGTCTTCGGTGGCCAGCTTCTCCTGGGCCGCCCGCATGGTCATGGGCCGGGGGGCGTCGAAGGCCTCGCGGTCCAGCTCGACGTACTCCGGCAGGTCATCTTCCGTCGCCGGCCGCAGGAGGTAGCCCGGCGCCACCGCCGGCGAGGGCGGATCGGCCTCCGGCAGCTCGATGAGATCCATCTCTATCCACTCGTGGAGCGGCTCGAAGGCGCAGCCGGTCAGCACCGGCTCGATGAAGGGCCGGTTGGGGTGGTCGGTGAGGCGAAGATAGACGCCCGTCGGCCAGCGGGCGGTGTCGAGCCCATCTGCCAGCTTCTCCACCAGGGGTTGGAATCGCTGTTGAAGCGAGTCGCGGTCGGCAAAACCGTAGACCAGCAGCAGCACGTCTTGCCAGGGCTTCAAGAACATGGCGCCCTTGTCGTCGGCCACGATCAGCTCCGGGTGCTCCTTCTCGAGGCCCGTCACGTCGTCCTCGGACGTCAAGCGAGGATCGAGGTTTCGCAGTGGACTGCGCTGGATGCGCTGGAAGAGCCCTTTCGAGGCAGGCACATCCAGACGCCGCATCTCCTTCATGAGAAGACCCCTACGTTCGCTCGTCCGGCCACTCGCCGGTGAAGACGTGCTCGGCCGGTCCCGACAGGTACACCTCGCCTTCGCCGTCCCATTCCAGCAGTAGCGTCCCACCGGGGAGCCTCACCTCAGCGCGGTCCTCGACCAGGCCGTGGAGGTGAGCCGCCACCATGACGGCGCTGGCACCGGAGCCGCAGGCCAGGGTGATGCCGGCGCCCCGCTCCCAGACACGCGCTTCGATCAACTCGCGGTTCCGTACCCGCGCCACCTCGAAGTTTACCCGCTGGGGGAATAGCGGGTGCACCTCCGCCTTTGGGCCCACCTGCTCCAACGGATAGCTGTCCACCGACCGGGCATGGAAGTGGACAGCGTGGGGATTGCCCATCGACACACAGGTCACGGACACGATCTGGTCGTCCAGCGTGAGCGAGAGGTTGCGGATGGGGGGCTCCATCTCCACCAGCACCGGTATTTCGGCTGGGGCGAAGCGCGGGCGTCCCATGCCGACGCGCACCCATCCTTCTCGGCCTGGCTCGTCCAGCAGCTCGCCCGTCAGTACGCCCGCGCCCGTCTCGACCCGAAGGCGCCCATCCTGGGGGCGGGCCAGCCCTCGCTCGACGGCGTGCCGGACGAAGCACCGGAAGCCGTTGCCACACATCTCCGCCTCCGAGCCGTCCGGGTTGAACATGCGCATGCGGAGATCGGCGCGGTCGGAGGGCAACAGGAGCAGAAGACCGTCCGAGCCGACGCCGAAGTGGCGGTCGCACACGGCGCTGGCCAGCCCTGGCCAGTCACGATCCTCGCTCTCCGCCTCCACGAGGACGAAGTCGTTACCGATGCCGTGCCACTTGTCGAAGCGCATCATCTCCTTCACCATCGCGTCGTCGACTGCGGCTTGTTGGCCGCAACCGCCAGGTCGTGGGTGATTTGCATCTGGCCCACGTGCATCAGGAGGTGCACCAGGACCCTCATCAGAGCCTCCCGCACTGTCAGCTCTTCGGCGGGTCCAATCCCCAGCAGAGGCGGTGCCGGCCGACGCATCTCCTCCAGAGCAGATGCCGGAAGGGAATGGAGCGCCTCCGCGAACGCCTCCGATAGGTGGCAGGCGCGGCTCGTCAGGACGGATGCGTCTGCGCCGCGGGCGCGGAATTCGGCGTCGCGATCGCGGTGGACGGGCTGGCCGCAGATGATGCCGAGAACCCAAGCCTCGGCGTTGCCCAGGACATGCGTGGCAATGACGTAGAGGCTGTTAGCATCAGGAGCAGGAGGGCGCCAGTTGAGTTCCGCCTCACCAAGGCCATCCAGGCAACGGCCAAGACGGTTCAGCAAGCGCTGAAGCTCAGCTATGTAGACCTCCATCTCTTGGACCACAGCTGCCGTCACGATGCCCGGCGCGCCCAATCCCGCGTCAGGTAGAGCTCCCCCAGGTGAAGGGAGGCGTGCTCCACGACGTGCAGGAGTGCCTCTCGCACCGAGATCTCACGCGGCTCGCCCTCACCCCACAGGTCCCGTGGCGGCACGAGGCGCCGGTCCAATTCCGACGGTTCGAGCGCCGCCAGTGCCGCGTCGACCTCCGGCAAGAGGCGCTTGGCGCTCTCCAGAAGCTGGGCGGCGTCACGCCCCGAGGCCCGGAACTCGGCCGGCCGGTCCCGCCCCATCGGCTGGCCGCAGGCGATCCCCAGCACCCAGGCACGGGCATTGCCCAGCGTGTGGGCCACGATGACATACACGCTGTTGGCGCCATCGATGGGCGGCCGCCAGTTGAGCTGCGCCTCGCTCAGCCCCTCCAGGCAGTCACACAAGCGCGTCAGAATCGATTGTAGCTGGTGGCCAATGGCTTCTGTCTCAGCGTCCACGGGCGACTACTCCTCTGTGCTCAGTTCCGGCCCTAGCAGATGGGCCGCCTCATCGTAGGAATCGTCAGCGGCGGCCAGCCAGTGGATGCGATGGTCGTCGCGACGGAACCAGTTGCGCTGGTGGCGGACCAGCCGGTGGGTATCGTTCTTCGTGCGGGCCACCGCCTCCTCCAGCGATAGCTGCCCCGCCAGGTGCCGGCAAAGCTGTCCGTAGCCGATCCCGGACATAGCCGGCAGGTCGGGGCGGTAGCCCTGGGCCAGCAGCCCCCGCACCTCCTCGACGAAGCCCGCCTCCATCATAGCGTCTACGCGGGCGTCAATGCGACGGTACAGTTCCTCGGACGGGAGGTCCAGCCCCAGTGCCAGCCACGGGAAGTCGGGCGGGCGGCGCGTCTGAGAGCCGGAGAGAGGGCGGCCGGTTCGCCGCATGACCTCGAGCGCCCGCACCAGCCGGCGCACGTTTCTCGGGTCCAGGCGACGGGCAGCGTCCGGGTCCAGGTCCGCCACCTCGGCGTGGAGAACGTCGGCTCCCTCGCGACGGGCCCGCTCCTCGAGCTCCCGCCGCAGGGCCCAGTCGGGCTCAACCCTGGGCACCTGCCAGCCCTCCAGCAGGGCCCAGACGTACTGGCCGGTGCCGCCCACGAGAAACGCCCGACGGCCCCGCGACCAGATATCGTCTAGAGCAGCGTGGGCCAGATCCAGGTAGCGGGCCAGCCCGAACTCGTCGTCCGGGTCGGCTACGTCGACCAGCCAGTGGGGCACCCGCGCGCGCTGCTCCGGTGTGGGCTTGGCGGTGCCGACCTCCGTCCCCCGGTAGACTTGCCGTGAGTCGGCCCCGACGATCTCGCCGTCGAAGGCGAGACCGAGGCGGAGAGCGAGGTCGGTTTTGCCCGTCGCGGTGGGACCGACGACGGCGACCAGCTTCCTCATCGCTTGGCGGCTGTGGCCTCCGCCGTCTGATGGACCAGGCTGATGAAGGACTCGGCCTTGAGAGAGGCGCCGCCCACCAGACCGCCGTCTATCTCCGGCTCGCGGGCGAACTCGGTCATGTTGTCGGGGGTGACGCTGCCACCGTAGAGGATGCGCACGCTCTCGGCGACGTCGCCGCCGACGAGGTGGGCCACCTCGGCCCGGATCAGACCGATAGCATCGTTCGCCATGGGGCCCGTCGCCGCCTTGCCGGTTCCGATGGCCCACACGGGCTCATAGGCGACGGCGAAGGCCTGGGGAACCTCGATGCCCTCCAGTCCGACACGCACCTGGCGCAGCAGCACTTCCTCGGTGTGCCCGGCCTCGCGCTCCGACTCCGTCTCTCCCACGCAGAAGATGGGCTTGAGGCCAGCGGCCAGGGCGGCAGCCACCTTCTTGTTCACCGTCTCGTCGGTCTCGCAGAAGTAGGCGCGCCGCTCGGAGTGGCCGATGATGACGTAGTCGACGACGCCAGCGAGCATCGTATGGCTCACCTCACCGGTGTAGGCGCCCTTCTCGGCCCAGTGCATGTTCTGGGCGCCCACCTTCACCGAGCTGCCCAGGAGCCGATCACGGGCGATGAAAAGGAACGGGAAGGGCGGGCAGACCACCTTCTCAACACCGGAGACGTTATCGACTCCCTGCAAGACGCCGTCACACAGCTCGGCGCAGGAGGTCGCGGTGGTGTTCATCTTCCAGTTGCCAGCGATGATGGGAACTCTCACGTCTACGCTCCGTACTTAGTCAGGCGGCGAGCGTGGGCCATGGCCAGGGGCATCGCCTCGGTGGCTGGGAAGGTGCCCAGCGAGCCGGCGGCGCACTCCGCCTCGTTGAACTCCCGGGCGCGATCGGGGCGGCACCACCGCGAGTGGAGGACGAAGGGCACGGGGTGCCAGCTATGAGCGGCCAGCGCGGAGGGCGTCGAGTGATCGCCGGCCACCATGAGGACGTCGGGGCCCATATCCCGAAGGGCGGGAACGATGGCATCGGCGGCCTCCAACGCGGCCGCCTTGGCGTCGAAGTCGCCGTCCTCGCCGGCGGCGTCCGTCCGCTTGTAGTGAAGGAAGAAGAAGTCGAAGTCCTGCCAGTGCGAGCGTAGCGTCTCGACTTCATCCTCGAGGCTGGTCCCCGTGGCGAGGGCGGTCATGCCCACCAGCTTCGCCAGGCCCCGGTACATGGGGTACACGGCCACCGCACCCGCTCGCATCCGGAACACGTCGCCGAACAAGGGAAACGAGGGGTGGTTGGAGAAGCCGCGCAGGAGGAGCATGTTGGCGGGGTGGTGGCCGGCCAGGATGCGCCGCGCCTCCTCGATGAAGCGGCCGGCGAGCGAGGCCGTGCCCTCCGCCTCAGGCGCCAGGACGTGCACCGGTATCGGCTCTACCCCCAAGCGTTGCGGGTCCGTGTCTGCGAGGCGATCATCCAGGCCGGGAGCGCGCAGCACAAGCAGGAAGCGGTGCTCCCGCACCGGCTGCACGAACAGCTCGACGCCGGGCAGCTTGATCTCCCGCAGGAGGCCGCAGAGCTCGGCACAGGTGTCGGTGCTGATGCGTCCCGCCCGGCGGTCGGTAATGCGACCGGCTTCGTCCACGGTGCAGAAGTTGCCGCGGGCTGCGATGTCACCGCCCTGGAGGTCGAAGTCGATGCCCAGGGCCTCCAGAACGCCTCGCCCCACCTGGTAGCGGAAGGGATCATATCCGAACAGCGCCAGGTGGCCGGGGCCGCTGCCCGGGGTGATGCCGAGGCCGACTGGAATCGTGAGGCCACAGATGCCCTCAGCGGCCAGACGGTCCAGATGAGGTGTGTCGGCAGCCTCCAGCTCGCTGCGCCGCGTCTCCGGGTGGGGCAACCCGCCCAACCCATCGATGACGTAGAGGACGATCTTGGTGTCGCTGGCTACGGCGAGCTGTCGGGCGAGGTCAAGATCCATGGGCCATCCCTGGCACCCAGCCTCCTACTTCGCGTCCATGAGGGCCGCCACGCCGGGCAACACGCGCCCCTCCAGAAACTCCAGGGAGGCGCCGCCACCCGTGGAAACGTGGCTGAAGCGGTCCACGAGCCCCGCCTGCCGGACGAGGGCCACCGTCTCGCCGCCGCCGACAATGGTGGTGGCGTCCAGTTCAGCGATGGCGAGGGCCAGGCCGAGCGAGCCCTCGGCGAACGAGGAGAACTCGGCCACGCCCACTGGCCCGTTCCAGACGACGGTCTCGCAATCCTCCAGAGTGTCGCGAAAGGTCGTAAGGGTGTCGGGGCCGATGTCCATGATCCGCC
>DAOULP010000200.1:0-5842 GCA_034420175.1 Dehalococcoidia bacterium
GGCCCCAGAGGGACCCTCGCGCGCCTTGGTGTCATCCGGCCACGCACGCCGAGCGCAGGCCGCACCTGATACAATGAGACCATCGGACAGTTGGCCTTGCAGGGAGAACCGGGCATGGCAGGCCTCCGGGAGCTGCACCTCCTTCTCACGTACCAGTGCACCTTCGAGTGCGACCACTGCTTCGTGTGGGGCAGCCCGTCGCAGTCGGGCACGATGACCCTGGCTCAGATACGGCAGATCTACGACCAGGGCGAGGCCCTGGGAGGTATCGAAGCCATCTCGCTGGAGGGCGGGGAGCCCTCCCTCTACTACCCTACCCTTCTGGAGGCGGCGCGACTGGCCCGGGCCCGAGGGTGGTCAGTGGACTTCATCACCAATGCCTACTGGGCTGTCTCCGACGAGGATGCGCTTCTCTTCCTGCGACCCCTGGCCGAGCTGCCGCTGCGCGGCATATTCCTTAGCGAGGACGCCTACCACGGCTCCACCGACGATCCCGGCCTGACACGAGCAGCGGCTGAGGCGGCGCGCGAACTCGGCATAGCCGTCCACACGATCACCGTCAGGCCGGCCGAGCAGAGCGTGGACGGTCCTCATACGCCAAGAGGGGAGCCCATCACCGGCGGCGCCGTCCACTTCCGGGGCCGCGCCGCCGATATCCTGGTCGAAGGGGTGCCGCGCCGACCTTGGCGCGAGATGGACTCCTGCCCCCACGAAGACCTGGCTGCACCGAAGCGCGTGCATATCGACGCCCTGGGCTACGTCCACTTGTGCCAGGGCCTGGCCCTGGGCAACCTCTGGGAGCAACCGCTGTCCGAGCTGATGGCCCACTACCGGCCGGAGGAGCACCCTGTCTGCGGCCACCTCCTGCGCGGCGGCCCGGCCGCCCTTGCCGAGGCCTTCGACCTGCCCCACGCCGATGGCTACGCGGACGAGTGCCACATGTGCTACGACCTACGACGCGCCCTGCGTCCCCAGATGCCCCATCTCCTGGGCCCGGACCAGATGTACGGCGTGCCGGGACAGACGTCTCCGTGAGATGAGGCGCCAGGTCGCCGCGACGACGTCCACTCATTGGTCAGACCAGCAGGAACACGACTGGGGCCACACCCCCAACAGAGGAACGCGGAGGCAATTGCATGGCTGATGCGAAGCCCAAGGTTGTGCTGATCACTGGGGCCTCTTCAGGGATTGGGCAGGCATGTGCCCTGCGCCTGGCGAGGCGGGGGTACCGGGTATTCGGGACGAGCCGGCGGCCGCAAGCTGAGGCAGGAGAACCGTTCGAGATGATCTCGATGGACGTGACCGACGAGGACTCGGTCCGCCAAGGGGTGGCGACGGTCTTGGCGCGGGCTGGCCGGCTGGATGTGGTCGTGAACAACGCTGGCTTCGGCTTCGGTGGGGCCTTGGAAGACACGTCGATTGACGAGGCCCGGGAGATCTTCGAGACGAACTTCTTCGGCATACTCCGCGTCTGCCGGGCCGTGCTGCCGCATTTCCGCGAGCGGGGCGCGGGGACCATTGTCAACGTTGGTTCCCTCGCGGGACTCATCGCCCAGCCCTTCGTCAGCCTGTACTGCGCCACCAAGTTCGCGATGGAGGCGGTCACCGAGGCCCTGCGCATGGAGGTGCGGCCGTTCGGTATCCATGTGGTGCTGATCGAACCGGGGGATACGCACACGCCATTTACGGCGAACCGGCGGCGGACGGAGGGCAGCCAGGAAACTTCACCATATGCCGACAACTTGCAGCGCGCCCTGGCCGTAATCGAACACGACGAGGAATACGGGATCTCCCCGGAGGCCATCGCCCGGTCGCTGGAACGCATCCTGCGCAGCCGGTCCCCACGGCTGCGATACCCGGTGGCGAGCGCCTTCCAGCGATTCGCCGCGGCGGCCAGGAAAGGCATGCCTGGTGGCCTGTTCGAGCGGGTGCTGACGCGGTACTACCGCGTGCGCTAGGCGATCAGACCCGGGCCTTCACGAGACATCCGCCGTCGGCGAGACTATGTTCCTCGAAGTCAAATGGGGACAAACGCAAGGGAATCAGGCACGGCGATCCCTGTCTCGATAGGTCGCCTGCGCTTCCAAGACTGCGTCGCCGGATGATCGACGTCGTAGACGTGCAGGCGGGAACCAGCATAAGGATTCCGGTACGGGAACGTTTCGAGACCGGCACCCAGGATCACGTACTAGCGGGTGCCTCTTTGAACGGCGCGGGCCAACTCCGGCTCGACGCGAGTTACGCCTCGATCTCCAGCTCGCGCCACTCCTCAGTGAAGGCCTTGAAGCCTGCCCGCTCGCCGACTGAGCCCTCCCAGACGGCGAAGCCGACCTTCACCTTCTTGCCCGGTTCCAAGGGCACTGCGTCGTCGGCCGACTCCGCCACCGTGAAGGGCCGTCCGATGACGAGCTGCCAGACGCCGTCGGCCCAGCGAGACCTGGAGGCGAGGGACGCATTGCTGGCCAGCCACTGCGCGAAGCCGACGCCACCGCCGGTAACGTTCTTCGGCTGGTCGTCGAAGTCGGGCCGCCAGTACCAGGCGTTCACCGGCTGATCCACGGACCCCATGGTTGCGATGTCGGCGTCGCCATGGAGGGGAAAGAGGACGCCGGCGCCGTCGGCGAAGACCGTGTCCTCCGTGATGCTGTAGTTGGGGATCGAGTCATCCCATTCGAGGTGGAAGAAGATGCGGAGGCCGTTGTGGAGGGCCCGGACCCGCACTTCCTTGACCACGCCGAAGTCACGGTCCTGCCAGCTCACCTTGAGGTACTCGTTCGGCTGGTTCGCTATGGGCGTCTGGGCCGTGGAGATGGTCTCCAGGGGAGCCTCTTGCCACTCCGCCGCGTCCACCTCCAGCAGGTCCTGGGAGGCCGCTGCCACCCTCTTTGCCAGCATGCGCGTCTCCTCCCCGCTAGCGGGTGACGGTAATCGTTCCCTCGAACACGGCGGCTCCGGCCACCGAAGGGTCACAGGTGAAGGCGTATGAGCCCGCGCTGGTCGGAGTGAACTCCAAGCTCCCCGTCTCGCCGACAGCGACCTCCAGGGCCACCTCCTGCTCGACTTCCTCGACACCGTCCTCTGCCAGCATACGACCCACCAGGCCGTCGCCGTGGCAGACGGTTTCGCTTCCAGCGAAGTTGGCCACCACCAGACGGACAAGCTCCCCGGCCTTCATCTCCAGATCGGCTGGCGCCATTCCCTCACCCGTTAGCTCCGTGGCGACGACGATCGGCGCACTGCGCGCAAGTTCCACTGCCTGCGTGTCCCAGTTCATTAGGAAGTAGGTCACGTCCTCGACCTGAGCATCCGACAGGGGCCCGCCCCCGCCACGGCTGTACACATGGTAGGTGGAGGGAAAGGCCTGCGTACCCTCTGCGATGGCTCGCCGGACCTCCCCGATCGTGAGCTGCGTGCCCCGAACCGGATCCCCATCCGCGGTGCCTTCGCCGTAGGTGCCATGACAAGAGGCGCAACTCTCAATGTAGACCAGGGCGCCTCTGTCGACCGTCTCCTCGGCCACGTTCTCGGCTACACGCTCCTGGTGGTCGGGCTCCAGGGCCCCGTACACGACCACCGCCGCAGCCAGGATGACCCCAAGCACCAGGGCCGACAGGATCCGCTTCTCCAAACTAGACCCTCGCCAGTTGTGACTCGTCGAAGTGGCTACGCGTGATGATGGTCCCCGTGTCGACGATGACTTGGTCGCCATCGATCTCAATGGGAAAGATGTCCAGGGGGCGCGGCGCTGGGCCACCCTTTACGACCCCAAAGCGGTCGAAGATGGAGCCGTGGCAGGGGCAGTTGAAGCGGCCTGTTCCCGCCAGGCTATCTTCGGACTGCTCGTCCACGCGCCACGGCACCACACAGCCGAGGTGAGTGCACTTGCGATACATGGCCAGCAGGCCATCGGGCAGCCGGGACACGTAGAAGCGGCCGTCGAGGAAATAGGTGATGCTGCCCACCTCGAAGTCCTCCACACTCCCCACCTCGAACTTGGCGCCGAACGCGGCCGCCTTCGCCAGAGGGCGGACGGCCTGAACGCTGACCACGCCACCTTCCACGATGAGGGCGATCGCCGCCGCCCACAGGCCGTAGGCCATGAAGGAGCGCCGGCTCAACCTCGACAGCAAGCCGCGTGCCTCAGTCTCCTCTTGCGCCATGACAGTCACCTCGATGGTCAGAAGCTGAGTCCGCCCGGCGGCAGGTTCCAGGGCTCCACCAGGTGCATGCCGATGCCCCGGAAGAAGCTGCCCACCAGTGTCAGATGCGTGTAGATCACCATGATGCCCGTGAAATACCCGATCATGATCTCGCGCCGGCTGGGTTTGAAGGGAAGTATGCTGACGTGGAGGATGGCGGTCAGACCCGCGATGACCCCCAATGGTATGATCCAGTTGGGTAAGATGGCAGGTTCCCCGATGATCGAGCGCACGCCCACGCGCTCGTCGAAGATGATAAGGGCCGTCATCCAGACCGTGCAGTACACCGCCGTCCAGACAGCGATCATGACCCCCTTCCGGGTGCCAAACCACTCTCCGACATGGCTGTGATCTCGATCCAGGTAGGGCAGAACCACCAGTATCGCTATCCACAGCCCGGGTATCCACACTCCCGCGAGCGCCGCGTCCATGTGCAGGAGGAGCTCCTGCAGGTTGAGGAAATACCAGGGCGCCTTTGCCGGGTTCTCGGTAACGTCGGGGTTGGCCAGGTCTCGCAGTGGCGCATCCACGAACACCGACATCACCACAAGCACGGTGGTGATGAAGAGACCAGCGATGATCTCCAGGATCAGCAAGTTGGGCCAAGTGGCCACGGTCTGCTTCCGCGCCGGAGCCGGGCGAGCGCTCGCCTGGGCGGGCGCCTCAGCGCTGCCAGGTTGGCCGTCCTCCGCCGTGGTCGGGATGTCAGGCGCTTGTTGTCGGGCCACGCCCCGCGGCATGGGGTTCGAGGCGGCCAGGCCGCCGTCCTTGCGAATACGCCAGAAGTGGAGACCGATGAGCACCGTCATTATCGCTGGGAACAGGATGACGTGGAGCGTGTAGAAACGGATGAGAGCGTCCTGGCCCACCTCCTTGGCTCCCAAAATGAACACGCGCACCGCCTCGCCCATCAGGGGGACGTATCCCGCCAGGTTGGTGCTTACCGTGATAGCCCAGAAGGAGAGCTGATCCCAGGGCAACAGGTAGCCAGTGAAGCTCAGGGCGAGGGTCAGGAGCAACAGCATGACCCCGATGACCCAGTTGAACTCGCGCGGCGGTTTGTAGGCGCCGGTGTAGAAGACCCGCATCATGTGCAGGAACACGGCCAGGACCATCAGGTGGGCGCCCCAACGGTGTATGTTCCGCAGCAGAGCACCGAAGGCGATGGTGGTAGACATTGCCTCCACGTCTGTGTAGGCGCGGCCCACGTGGGGCACGTAGACGAACATCAGCAGGATGCCGGTCACGGTTTCGATGCCGAAGAGGAAGAACAGAAAGAGGCCAAGACCCCACGTGTAGGTGAGGCGGATGGACCGCAGGTCTACCTTCAGCGGGTGGATGTGGAGAAAGAAGATGGCAGGAATGACGAGAGCCCGCGTTCTGTCGTCCCGCGGGTAGGCGAAGCGGAACATGGAGCGCCAGACGCGGTTGGTGGTCACCAGCCCCACGATACGTGTCGGCAGATCAATGACCGGCCACTCGGCTTCCCGAAGGCCCAACAGCCACCTCCCGCACGACCCTAATAGGCAAATCGACGCCCGGCAGCGGCTGTCATTCCGCTCCAGACGCCTACCTTGCAGGCAACACGCCTGCCCCGCAGCCAAGATATGTTCGCGCACGCAACCCGTAAAGTGCCGAACGTA
>DAOULP010000201.1:0-3281 GCA_034420175.1 Dehalococcoidia bacterium
CCAGGCTGAGGCGGAAGGTGCCCACGGTGTAGTCCCGCGCCCTGGCCATCTCTTCCTCCGGGACAGCCTCCTCGCAGAGCTTGAAGACCTCCTCCAGGATGACCTGGGCGGCGTCGCGGAGGTTCTCGGGGCTGACGCCGGCGGTTATCGAGAGGAGGCCGGTGTCCTTCTGCCGGGTGACACCTGACCCGACAGCGTAGGCCAGGCCACGGCGCTCCCGCACCTCCTTGAACAGTCGCGAACTCATGCCACGGCCGAGAACGCCGTTCAGAATCGTGAGCGAGTAGCGGTCGGGGTCCATGCGGGAGATGGCCCGCAGGGCAAACGCCAGGTTGGACTGGGCGATCTGCCGATTCTCGACCAGCACCCGCTCGTCGGGCACCTCTGGTCGGGCGGGCTCACAAGCGGGGACGGGGTGCTGGTCCAGATCTCCAAGGTGGCGGGCCGCCGCATCCATCACCTGAGCGTGGTCGGTGTTGCCGGCCACGCTCAGGACCATGTTGTTGGGGATGTACCACATCGCCACGTGGTCGACGAAGTCCTGACGCTGGAGGGCGCCGACGGTCTCCTCGGTTCCGGCGATGGCCCACCCGACGGGCTGATCGCCGAAGGCCGCGCGAGAGAGGAGCTCGTTGGTCCAGGCCGCCGGCTGGTCGTAGGCGCGCTTGATCTCTTGCTGCACGACCGTTCGCTCGCGGTCGATCTCCGCCGCGTCCAGAACCGGGCGGACCACCATGTCAGCCAAGACGTCCATCGCCAGCTCCAGGCGGTCGTAGGGAACCTGGTTCCAGTAGCAGGTGAGCTCCTTGCCCGTGTAGGCGTTGAGAACACCTCCTGCGCCCTCAATCGCCTCCGCGATGGCCATGGCGCTGGGACGTTTCTGGGAGCCCTTGAAGACCATGTGCTCCAGGTAGTGCGACAGGCCATTTCGGCGACGGTCCTCACCACGGGACCCGACGCCCACAAACACGTTCACGCTCACGGACTGTGCCGTCGGCACAGGGGTGGTGACCACCCGCAGGCCGTTCGCCAGCTCGCCTAGCTCCCACGATATCGACATGCCGCTGTCCTTCCTGGGCCCGCACCTGCCGACAGCAGACAAGCCCACACGGCTGATCGGCGGACAAGGAAAAGGCCCCGAAGGGCCACCAATCACTCGCCGCCAGCCAGCCAACAAGCCGCAGCCTCAGTAGTATAGGTGGGCGCCAACAGGCCGTCAACCGATGCGCTCACTCAGCGCACGGATGCGCCTCGAGAGCGAGGAACCGGACAGTGCCCGGCCCCTGTGGTATATTGCGCGAGGTGGAGTACCTCATGTGACAAACGTCGCCTTCATCACGGACAGCGCCGCCTGCATCCCGCCCCAACTGGTCGAGGAGCACGGAATCCACGTCGTGCCGCTGACGCTGGTGCTGGATGGCAAGGCCTTTCAGGACCAGCGCGACAGCGACAACGCCCAGTACTACCGCCAACTGAGGGTGGCCCGGCAGCCGCCCACAACCGCGTCACCTTCGCCCGGCGACTATCTAGAGGTCCTGCGTCGCGCCGCCCGGCGGGCGGACAGCGCGTTGTGCATCACCGTAGCCTCCCGATTTAGCGCCACCTACGATTCGGCTCTCCGGGCCGCAGAGATGGCACGCGATGAGTTGCCTGCGCTCCGGGTGAAGGTCATAGACTCAGGCACGGCAACCATGGCCCAGGGCTTCATGGTGCTGGAGGCAGCTCGCGCCGCCGCCGCAGGCGCCGACCTCGAGGGGGCGGCGTCCCGCGCCGAGGCCCTGAAGCCACATCTGGGCATCCTGGCCATACTGGACACCCTGGACTACCTCGCACGGGGCGGTCGCGTGCCGCGTGTCGCCGCGTGGGCCACTTCCCTGATCCAGGTCAAGCCCGTGATTCAGCTCGGCGGGGACCGCGTGCGACTGGCTGCCCGGCCACGCACCCGCCGACGCGCCCGGGAGCGCCTCCTGGCACTGCTGCGGGAACGAGCCGCTGGCGCCCACTCCCTCCACCTCTGCGTCCACCACGCCGACGCTCCAGAGGAAGCCCAAGCCCTAACCGAGGAGGTCCGCACCGCCCTCGAGCCAGCCGAGCTGTACGTATGTGAGTTCACAAAGGTGATGAGCGCCCACACCGGCCCGGGCCTGTTAGGCATCGCCTACTACCTCGACCAGCGGTAGCCTGCCGCAACGCGGCGGTTGAGCAGATGGTCACCCACGATTCATAGGCCTGGCCCATGACAGCCCCACCCCCAGCCCAAGATGTCGACAGGGTCCTTCTGGAAGCAGGCCCCCTGCCGGCGTCGCGGCCTCGGCCGGCGCTGGTGATGGCGGCGGGCCTGCCGGGCTCGGGGAAGTCGCGATTTTGTCGTGAGCTACGGCAGCGCACCGGCGCCGTCATCCTGGAGAGCGATGCCCTGCGCCGAACCCTCTTCGGGGACCCGGACCATTCCCAGTCGGAGAGCCGCCGTCTCTTCGCGGCCATTCATGCCGCCATCGAGCGGCTTCTCCGGGACGGCGTGCCTACCATCCTGGACGCCACCAATCTGGCCGAGTGGGAGCGGGAGCCTGTGTACGCCATCGCCGAGAGCACGGGCGCCCGGCTCATCCTTGTGTGGCTGGAGGCACCACCGCACACAGTGCGCGCCCGGCTGACGAATCGCGACCGGCAGGCCAACCCCCATGACCAGTCGTCCGCCGACCTCCGCGTGTACCAACGCATGCGCATGCGAGCTGAGCGAATTCAACGACCCCATCACGTCGTAGACACGACCCGAGACACTCGAGAGGCGCTGGAGGCCATCGTCAAGGAGATGGAGGCATCGTAGCAGGCACCGAACCCAGGCTGACGCAAGAACGAAGGCCGCCCTTGGGGCGGCCCTCACACTACCACCGGAAACGCGGGGTCAGGTGCCTGCCCTCCGCGCCTCAGACACCGGCTCCTGCCTCAGCCAGCGCCACACGTACGCATACCCGAACCGCTGCAGCATGATCGCTATCACCAGCCCCATCAGGGAGACGATCACACCTATGATGGCGTCGAAGATGAAATGGTTGGCCGTGAGCACTATCGCCGCAAACTGCGCCACCGGCAGCAAGGCAGCCAGGAACCACAGCGGCTTCGACCGCGTCGCGCTCATGATCCCCAGCATCAACAGCAGCGCCCACCCCACGTGCAGACTCGGCACCGCCGCATACGGATTCACAAACGGCTGCGTCGACTGCGCCTGGTAGTTCACGTTGCTGAACACCGCCATCGTGTCCACAAACCCGAACGCCGGC
>DAOULP010000202.1:0-19193 GCA_034420175.1 Dehalococcoidia bacterium
CGAGCTACGGCGCAATACATCTAGTGGACCTCGAACCGGGGCAGAGGCACGTCGTCGACACCGGCCACATGGTGGCGTTCGACGAGACGGTCAAGTACGAAGTCGGCCGCGCTGGCGGCTGGAAGACGACGCTGGTCGGCGGCGAGGGCTTAGTCTGCAAGCTCACGGGTCCCGGCCGCTTCTACCTGCAGACACGGAACCCTGACAGCTTCATCTCCTGGCTGGCGCCGAAGCTGCCTGGCAAGCGCGAGTGAGCGCCTGACGAAACACGGACTGCCTCGCCTGCCGAAATCCGCGCGCCCTGCGACACGCGACGTGCCCGGTGTCTGTTCACGCCGGCTGGCGAAGCACGCCGCTGACCGACACGGCCCCCGTCGGGCGTGCCGACCGAGCTACCAGCCCGATTCCCGCAGTCTTGACCACCCAACACACAAATCAGGCCCTGACACCCCGGAGGTTGTGTGCGGTCGGACGAGCGCGGTAAAATACCGGAACATGAAGAGCCGCGTGGTTGCCACAGAGGTTGACTTCTGCGAGGGGCCCGTGTGGACTCGGGACGGGCAGCTGATCTTCACCTCTATCGACGAGGGCCGTCTATATGAACTGCATTCCGAGGGCCCAACGGTCCGGGCGGAAACAGGCGGCGGCCCCAACGGCCTTGCGGAGGGCCGCGGCGGCATCCTCTACGTTGCCCAGAATGGTGGCTCCTCGCGCCCCGACGCGGGGAATGCGCCAGCCGCTGAGCCGGGGATCCAGCGTGTGGAGGGGGAGCGAGTCACCTATTTGGCGCGGGGCTTGGAGGCTCCCAACGATCTCTGCTTCGGCCCCGACGAAAGGTTGTACTTCACAGACCCCCGTCGCCCCGCCGCAACGGGAGAGCGCCAGCCGGGCCGCGTCTACGCCCTCGCGGAGGGCGGCGAGCCGGAGCTTCTTGCCGAGGGCCCGGCCTACACCAACGGGATCGCCTTCGGCCCGGATCCCACGGAGCTGTACGTGGCAGAGACCCTCGGCCAGCGGGTCCTTGGGTACCGCCTCCGGGACGGTAGACTAGGTCAGCCCACCGAGTTCTGCCGCACCGAGCCTGGGTTCCCCGACGGCATGTCCTTCGACGCAGACGGAAGGCTATACGTGGCAGCGACCCTGGCCCGCGAGGTGCAGGTTTTCGACCAGCGCGGAGCGTGCATCGAAAAGCTGCCCTGCGGTGAGGAGTCCATGCCCACCAACTGCTGTTTCGGCGGGCCGGAGGGCAAGACGCTCTTCGTCACAGAATCGCGCGGCGCGCGCGTGCTGGCCTTCGACCTGGCAGCGCCGGGCCTTCCCCTCTTCCCCTTCCGCTAGGTCACGCACAATCCTCGGTGCGTATCGGCGCTGGACGAGTGCTTGGGCAGATGACCTTGTTCACGCGCCGGGAATCAGGGGTACGGCTGATGCTTGGGCACGGTTGACCGCCTGCGCGGGTGATTCGAGAGGAGTCGGTTGTGTCAGAACCGCTACCACAAGGCGTCAAGGATTTCCTCACCGCGGCCCGCGTCTGTCGCATCGCCACGGTCCGGCGGAGCGGCGAGCCGCACGTGATCCCCGTATGCCCGGTCTTCGACGGCGAGGCCACGGTGCACGTCGATATCGGCCCCGACTACGTCACCGCCAAGAACATCGAGGCGGACGCACGTGTGACCGTGCTGATCGACGAGTACTCTGAGGACTGGAATCGGCTCAAGGGCGTCATACTGCGGTGTCGGGCCGAGCCGGTGACCGGCCCGGAGCAAGACCAGGCATGGGAGCGCATCCGCGCGAAGTTCCCACAGTATAGGGAGATAGGCTGGGAGCCGCGCCTCACCCTGGCCCTTTGTATCCATGACTGGCGTCAGTACGGGGTGGTGTAGACGGAGACCCCTTTCCCTTCAAGAATCCCCAGGCTTCGCGGCCTAGCCCAGCCCGAGGACACGGAAAGCGTTCTCCCTGAGAAGGAGCCGCTTCTCATCGTTCGAGAGGGGCAGGCGGTCAATGCGCTCCGCGTCCCGAAGGGGATCGAACCACGGCCAGTCAGAGCCGAAGAGTACCCGCTCGATGCTGATCTTCCGGATGACCCCGACAGCTTCCTCATCGGGCAGTGGCGGCGTCTCCACCGTCCCATTGATGGCGGCTGAGCTGTCGAAGAAGAGGTTCGGATGGTGCCCGGCCATCTCCACCGACTCCTCCCAGCAACCCAGACCCAGGTGGGCCAGCACCAGCGTCAGGCGCGGAAACGTCTCCAGCACCTCAGCGAACTGCTTGGGCCGTGCGTACGGGGACTCTGGCCCTCCCTCGGCGGCCGCGCCTGAGTGGGAGAGGATGGGAAGACCCTGCGCTTGAGCCTCCTCGTAGGCACCCCAAAGCGCCCGATCCGAGGGGTAGTAGCGCTGGGCGGCGGGATGTAGCTTGATGCCACGGGCCCCGAGGCCAACCGCACGGCGCACCTCCGCCACGGCCTCTGTCTGCCCCATGCATGGGTCCAAGCTGATGAACGCCACCAGCTCCTGGTGCTCCCGCGCCACCTGGCAGGTCCAGGTGTTCCGTCGCCGGAGCCGCTCGACGACAAGGGTACGCGCCTCGTCCTCACTCTGGCCGCGGGCCAGGGCGACGTCTCGCATGTCCGCCACCGGGGTCATGTTGACCATGACCGCTTTCTCGATATTGCCGCTCCGCATCAGCTCCAGCAGTTCGTCCACGGTGCCGCTGGACCCACTCTGGCCGGCCCCTTGCATGGCCTGGAGGCCTATCTCCGCCGTCGGATAGGTATGCACGTGGGCGTCTATGATGGGGAAGTGGCTCACCGGTCTCCTCCTGACACGCTGCGACTCAAGGATCGGCTTGGGGAACGTGCTCGGGCCACGCGGGCCCTCATGAGACCCCCCTAGCACCTCCGACAGGTCGCCCGCCACGCCAGGGCAACCGCGGCGAGCGTCAGACCCAACCTGACACGGCGCCAGAAGCCAGGCTGGATGAAGATCGGGTCGGAGGCAATGGAGCGAACGTCATCCGGAGAGAGCTGGCCGCTCGTCACTTGCTCGACGTACTCCAGGCAGCCTTGGATCACCGTCTCACGGATGGCGTTACCCAGCTCGGGAGAGGAAGCCGATGGATCGCCGTCGTAGCTCACCTTGTCCGGACGTCCATAGCCATAGTGGGTGTTCAGAGCCCAGCCGACACTCCTGGCCACTGTGTTCGATATCTCGGCCACACGGCTGGAGCCGCCCCCGAACGGCAACGCCAGCACCCGGCCAGCGACGGCCAGCGGCTTGAACGAGGGCGGCCCGTCCTGCCCCAGAGTGCGGTAGACCGGGTCAACCTGCTCCGGGCGCTCGGCCAGGGCGAACGAGGTCTCCATGGTGCCTGCGTGCTCGCCGTTGAGCAGCCCCTCCCGCTCCTCGTTCGTCAAGGGGCGGCCGAGGTTCTCCTCGAGCTGCCGGTGTCTGCCGCCGGAAACGACGCCGTAGAGGACGGCAATGGATGGGCTGAACATCCGGATGTCGTTACGCCGGCTCACTTCTCGTGACGCGTACTCGATGGCGGCGGCATGGCGGGCGCCGCCATGACCGTTGGTGAGAACGGCGTAGCCGAAGCCCGCCTTGGCCATCGAGGCGCCGTGGGCCAGGAGCGCCCGATACAGCGTCTGCTGCGTCCCATCGATGGAGCCCGGGAGGGGCAACTCGTCGGTACCCAGCGGCAGATGGGGGTAAACCACGACCGTCCAGTCCGAATGCGCCTCGGCAAACCGACGCGCCGTCTCTTCGGCTTGCCAGCGGGCCATGAACACGTCGCTCCCAACGGGAAGGTGCGGCCCATGCACCTCGATGGCAGATACCGACATGAAGGCGATCGAGCGTTCTCGGTGGAGCTGCTGGACGTGCGTGTACGTCATCTCCTCGGCGCGGACGAGTGCCATGGCTGGCCTCCTTTCGGACGCATTCTAGCGCAGCCCACGGCTGCGTGCCGAGGATCGCCGTAGCGGAACGCCTGCAAGGACCGATTGTGGCTCGTCAGCCTAACGTCGAGGGTGGTCGAGACGATTGCAGGGCTTTCAGACCGTCGGCCTTGTGAACTTGGCGGTTCCCGGCCCTGAGCCGCCCACGCACATGAAGGCGACGTCCAGGAAGCCCATGTCCGTCAGGTTGCTGGCCTGGGGGAAATCGGGCGAGAAGCCCAGCCAAGCACCGGCGTCCATCTGCCACAGTGCCTCCAGCGCGCCGGACGGGGTCACAGCGCCGGCAATCGTTGCGATGGGCGTGCCATCGGGGTATGTGGTCGTCACCGGAGTGCACACGCCGCCGAAGAGAGAGAGCTCCTCGGTGGGCCCCACCTTTGGCCTGTTCCAGAACACCACGAGGATCTCGCGGTCGGGCAGCGGGATGTGAGCGCCGTGGCGGATGTAGCCGACAAGGTCGCCCCCGCTGGTGAGGAGGGGTGTACGACCACGGATGGTTGGGAAGTAGAAGCAGTTGAGCGGCGGTATGGCGTTGACCTCGCACTCGAGACGGAAGGCTTCCTCATTGTGGAGGCGACCGGCCGGTGTATCGACCTCAACGAAGACGTCGAAGAAGCTGTCGGCGGGGAAGAAGTCGCCGCCGGGAGACTGCTCCTCCACGGAGCCAGCGGAGTCTCTTGACGGGCTCTCGGTAACCGTGATCGGGCCGAGGTCAGATGTTCCCTGCAGGTCAAGGTGGACGATCTCGGTGTCAAAGTCGCGGAGGCCATCTGAGTCGCCATCGTGAGGGCTGAGGGGATTCTGGGAGCGGGCGATCTGCGTCGGACCGTTGAGAGTGACCCGGTGGACGCCCTGGCCGATCGGAGAGAGGTCGATCTTGACGGCGGCCCCGGAGTCGAAGACATCGCAGCCAGCGTCTGGGTAGGTCAGATTCGGGACGATGGGGCAAGGCCCTGGCGGTTCCGGCGGGTCCGTGAGGTCTACAGACTGGCAGGTCGGAGACACGGCTTCGTAGCCAGCGCCCAAGGACTCTTGCACGGAATAGACGCTGGGGGGCAGGCCGACGAAGTCGACCATGCCGGTGGCGTCGGTGATGGCCTCGGCTATGGATGGGCCCTCGCACTCCGATCCCCCGTAGAGCACAATCTCCCATCCCGAAAGAGGCTCGTCCGTTTCGTCGTCCAGCTTGAGGACAGTGATGGACTTCATCTGGGCCTCGGGGGTCGCCGTCGGAGTCGGCCCGCGCTCCACCGTTCGCATGTAATGGCCCGCGCCGCACACATCCACGTGGTACGTGCCGTCATACCACCCCCGGACCTCAACGCTTTGCCCTATCGTGGTGTCATCGTGGGGCAGCTCTATCGATCCCAAGCAGGCCACGACGCCAGGGCCGTATACGTCCACCGTGGGTTCTTCCAGCGTGCCCATCAGAACGTCATCAACCTGGATGTTCCACCAGCCGAAGGGACCCGCTTCCTCCGTCCAAGAGGGAAAAGGCGGCTCGGGGTCCTGACCAAGCGTCATGACGGTTCCCGTGAAGCGGACCTCTCCCTGGCCGTGCACCGTTCCGCTACCTGAGGTAACAGCGATGAAGATGATCCCCGAACACGCCGCAAGAGCGACCAGAGCCACAAACACACGCCTCATTGCCACTACCCCTCTGTAATAGATACCACCGTGGCCGCGGATCCATCGTCAGCGAGCTCAGCTTGCCCTGCCAGGACACACGCGATCTTGCCGCAACCTACACCGCTCCCGGTGACTTGTCAACATGCTCCGACGGGCCACCACCCCACCGATCCGAGCATCGCTGCGAAGGCCAAGCCTGAGCCGAACTGGAGGGAACGGTGCCCAGCAGGTCGCCAACTCTTCCTCCGCCCCAGGCGCCGCCAGCGGCCGGGCAGGGGACTCCACGTGCTGAGATGATGGGGGGTATGCGCTAGGGAGCGGTTGGCTCCTCTACTTGATGGGTGACGCTTAGCCGGTCTCCCACCCGTGTCCCACTTGCCTCTATGGCGCCGGAAGGTAGCTCCAAGACCGAGTGGCCACCCCTCAGACAGGCGGAGAACCGGAAGGCGCGCATAGATCGCACCGCCTTCACGACCACGTGCTCTCGATCCAAGTAGAGGACATCAATCGGGAAGCGCATGAGGAGGGTATGAATGGAGCTGCACGGCACCAGGAGAAGCCCTTCGTCCTCGGCGAGTCCGCTGCGGCCCAGGAGGCCAACCATGCGCGACCAGGGGCCGTCGGCGCGCCGTGCGCGGGCTGCCACCTCACTGCCACGGGTGAGGTTGCTGACTCGCAGCAGCTCGCCACTCATTAGGAGAAGGACTCGTAGAGAGCGATTCCTGCCGGTCCCAGGATGACCATGAACAAGGTGGGAAGGATGCAGAGCACCAGCGGGAACACCATCTTCACGGGGGCCTGCTGGGCCGTCTCCTCAGCCCGTTGGCGACGCCGCAAACGCAACTGATCAGCCTGGACGCGCAGTACTTGCCCAATGCTGGTACCCATCTGCTCTGCCTGGATGACAGCATTGATGAAGGTCACAAGGTCCGGCGCTCCTGACCGATCAGCCATGTCTCGCAGGGCATCGCGACGCATGCGGCCCATGCTGATCTCCTTCAGGGTGCGTGAGAGCTCGTCAGCGAAGGGACCCTCCACCTTCTCGGCCACTCTGGTAAGTGCCGCGTCCAGGCCCAGCCCCGCCTCCACGCAGGTGGTCACGAGGTCAAAGGCATCGGGCAGACTCTTGGTAATGGCAGTCTGGCGGCGGCGCACCCGGTTTATCAGCCATAGATAGGGCAGCGCCAGCCCCAGGCCTCCCACCGCTCCGAGGAGCAACACCTGCTTGGGGGCGAAGCTCCCTCCACCTGCCACAATCATGGAAAACGCAAGCACCAGAAGAAGCCCGCCCGAAACGGCCATGACGACCAGGAAGCCACCCAGGTTCAAGGGCTCCCCCGCCAGGACCAGCTTGTGTCGAAGACCAGCGAGGACCCGTTGGGGCAGAATGGCAATGAGCCGCTCGGCCAGAGCGTCGAAGGCTGGGCCCATTACTCGTTCCGTGAAGGGACGCGATAGGTCAGGCAGGTTCTCGGGCGGACCCCCCCCTCGCAGCGAGGCGACGCGAGCCTGCATGGGGTCTTCGCCGCGCCAGAAGGACGCCATCACGACCAAGAAGATCGATGCAAAGACGAAGAATGCCGCAAGCAGGGCCAGTAGATTGTCGTCCATCGCCGCCTTACACCTCTATCGCCAGGATGCGACCGATGAGCAGCATGCCGAGGAACTCGAGGATCCCCGCTCCTACGAGCAGCACCTGACCGCCGACAGTGGTGAAGAGCGGCCTGATGTAGTCTCCGGACATCAGGTAGAGGCCACCCAGCATGGCCACGGGCAGAAGACCCAAGACATAGCCCGTCAGCCGCTGCTGGGCGGTGAGCGCCCTAATCTGGCCTCTGATACGGGACCGCTCCCGCATGGTGCGGGCTACCGTCTCCAGTATCTCCGCCAGATTCCCGCCCACAGTGCGCTGGACGAGGATAGCAGTCACCACAATGTCCAAGTCATAGCTGCTCACCCGCTCGCTGAGGGCAAGGAACGCCTCCTCGGTGGAGGAGCCGATATTGATGTCGTGCAGGGTTCGACGCAGCTCCGTCGCGATCGGGTGCTCCATCTGCTGGGTGGACAGCTCCAGACTCTGAACCAGACCGAATCCGGCCTTTAGGGAGTTGGAGACCTGCGTTAGGAGCTCCTCCAACTGGCCCTCCAGCTTCCTGAGCCGCTTCTGCCTGCGATACCGCACATAGAAGCCGGGGGCCATGTAGCCCACGACCGCCAGCGCTGCCCCAATCGCCGTCGCCACTGGGCGCGATGAGATGAGCATGAAGGACAGGGTGCACAGACCGAGGGCCATGAGCAGGCGCATTGCCACGTACTCGCTGACCCTGAGATGGAGGTCAGCCCGACTCAGTTCCAGGGTGGTCGTGGCCGCCCATTCCCGCCCGAAGAAGGCCTGCCACGGCCCGCCAGACCGATCGGTGGGCTGCTCGCGCAGGGCGGAGCCGACGGTTGGGTGCTCTAGGACCGATCTCCCAAGCAGGCTCTCCAGCCGGTCGCGCGCAATATTGGCGCCAGCGCCAGTGGCGAGGGAGCCCACGACCACCACACCCAGCGCGATGGCCACCAGTACAGCGAGAGCAGCCGCCAGTGCAAGCGGGTCCACGGTCTAGAACCTCACAGCGCCGTAGAGGTCCGAGGGGAGAGTGATTCCCGCCACCTCGAATCGGTCGTCAAAGCGGGGCCGGATGCCAGTTGGACGGAACTGGCCCACAACCTGGCCCTCGGCGTCAACACCCTCCTGCTCGAATCGGAACAGGTCCTGCATGGTTACGATTTCGCCCTCCATCCCTGAGACCTCAGAGATGTGGGTGACCCGCCGGCTGCCGTCCGTGAGGCGGGAGATCTGAGCCACCAGATGGATGGCAGACGTCATCTGCTCCCTGATGGCCCGCATCGGTAGGTCCAGGCCCGCCATCAGGATCATGTTCTCCAGGCGGGCAAGGCAGTCCCGGGGAGAGTTGGCGTGGACAGTGCCCAGGGATCCCTCGTGACCTGTGTTCATGGCCTGCATCATGTCGAAGGCCTCAGAGCCGCGAACCTCACCGACAATGATGCGATCCGGGCGCATTCGCAGGCAGTTGCGCACGAGGTCGCGCTGCGTCACCTGCCCAGTTCCCTCCAGGCTGGGTGGGCGTGCCTCCAAGCTCACCACGTGCGCCTGCTGGAGCTTCAGCTCCGTCGGGTCCTCGACAGTAACGATGCGCTCCGTGTCCGGGATGAAGGCCGAGAGCGCGTTGAGGAGGGTCGTCTTCCCGGTCCCTGTGCCGCCGGAGATGATTATGTTCAGTTTGACCTGCACGCAGGCCCGAAAGAACTCGGCCATCTCCCGGGTCAAGGTCCCGGTTGCAATGAGGTCCTCCACCGTCAGCTTGTCCTGACGGAACTTGCGGATGGTGATCGTGGGACTCTGGGGCGCCACCGGCGGGATGATCACATTGACACGGGAGCCGTCGCCGAGGCGGGCGTCCACCATAGGCGACGATTCGTCGACCCGGCGGCCGAGGGGAGCGACGATGCGCTCGACCACCCGCATGATGTGATTGCTGTCCCGGAAGCGGATCGGGCTCAGGTAGATGCGCCCTTCTCTCTCATAGAAGACGGTATCCGGGGCGTTGACCATGATCTCGGAGACGGCCTTGTCCCTCACCAGGGTCTCGATGGGTCCGAGCCCCAGGACTTCATCGGCCACTGCGCATACGAGGTCGTCCCGGACCGCCCCCACAATGCCCGGCATCTCCTGGGAGATGAGGGTACGGGCCGCCGTCTCCACCGCCCCGCGGGCCTTCTCCGGCTCCAGTCCCTCCAGTTTGCCCGCGTCCAGCTCCTCAATGAGACGCTGGTGGAGCTTGTAGGTCAGCTCGTTGAGGGCTTCGCCGGACCGGATGCTCGCGGCCCCTCCCGCGGAGCGCTGCGAGTAGCCATCGCCGCCTGTGCCCGCCTTGGTGCCTTGCCACTGGAAATGACTCATTGGCTGGTGGCCTTCCTAATAGGGCGCCGTCTCCGGCGACTCCTCCGCCGCTCAGCGGCCCAGGATGCGGTCCAGAAACCCCCGAGGCTCCGGACGGGTGCCGCTCAAAGCGTGGGCGAGCTCGGTGAGATTGCGCGCGACACGAGCGTACGGTCGGGCGAGCACAATGGGTTGACCGAGCTGGGTGCTGCTCGACACGGCCAGGTCATGGGGTACGCGCCAGAACACCTCATACTCCAGCACCCGCTCCACGTCCGCCTCGCGCAGACTGTTCGCAGAGGTGCAGTGGTTGATCGTTAGCTTGACCTTGTCCTCGGACACGGAGGCCGCCCGCAGCATCTCAAGAGCCAGTGCCGTGTCCTTGATGCTGGCGATGTCCATGCTCGTGATGAGCAGGATCAGACTCGCCTCCTCCAGGGTGGTCGCGATTATCTCGTTGAAGGTGCCCGGCGTATCGATGATGATGTAGTCGTGGCTCTGGGCCAGCAGGCCGATGATCTTCTCGATGTGCTCCGGCGTCAGATTGCGCCACTCGCTGGGGTGCAGCGGCGCCGGCAGGATCGATGCACCACTGTGATGCTGGACCAGGAAGTCCCGTACCTTGTCGCGGTCCAGATCGTCCAGGCTGCGGGCGACATCGGCGATGCTGCGCTCCACGGGCACGTCCATCATGATGGCCACGTCACCGAAACGAGTGTCCATGTCCACGAGCACAACGGACGAGTCAGTGCAGCGAACCAGGGCGGTGGCGAGGTTGGTCGAGATGGTGGTCTTGCCGATGCCCCCCTTGGCGCCGAATACGGTGATGACCGTGCCGCGGGCCGCCGTCTCCGTGGTCTGGCCGGCCAGGCGCATGCGCTTGCGCTCCTCCTGCTCCAGAACGCCGTGGATGGAGCGGATGAGCTCTTCAGGCTTGACGGGCTTGATCAGATAGTCGCGCGCCCCCGCGACCATGGCCCGCCGCACGGCGGCTGCATCGGCCATGGAGGAGTAGACAATGGCAGGAGCGCCGGGGACGGCATCGGCCAGGGACTCAAGGGTCTGGAGAGCGCGTGCCACCGGCTCCTCGACCGACAGGACGAAGAAGTCAGGCAGTTTCTCCTGGGCCACCGTGACGGCCTCAATGCCGTAGCCGGCCTCGCCCGTGACCGTGAAGTGGGCCGTCTGGAGGGTCCGCCTCATCTCGGCACGACTGCTGAGCTCAGGGTCAACCGTGACTACTTCTGGGGTCTGGGCCATAGCGCTGCTCCCCGGGAGTGTCCGCCCTCCAGTACAATTATCGGCGCGGGTGCGCCTCCCATTAGGGTTTCCACCTACTGCCTGACCGCCGGCGCAGGTAGGTTGGGCGGGATGAGCTCCGTCTCAACGATGAACGGGATGTCCTGCACCTCGGAGTCACCATAGGGCCGCACGGCCAGCCGCAGAACGCCGTTCTCCTCTGCCAGGAACACGAGCTGGGCCTCCTGGGGGGTCACGGACAGAGTAACCGTCGCAGCCCCGGGATTGGGGTCGGCCTCCGTGTTGCGGACCCTCTGGCCGGAAGCGTCCTGCGTGTCGGCGACCGCCTCGCCGTCGGCGTCGGTCGCTGTCCCTGCTTCGGGCGCCGTATCGACGAGGTTCTGGGCCACAGCCATCACCTCAATGTTCTGGAGGATGAGGCGGGCGAAGTACCGCTCTTCCACCTTCTCATCGCCCTCGGCGTCGATGAAGGCGACGTCGAAGACGCCGATTATGTCAACATAGTCGCCGGGCAGCACCAGACCACCGCTGTTGATCACCTCGCTCACCGAGATGGAGATGGCGCGTCTGTCGTCCGGAATGATGTACGAAAGACTGTCGCCTGTGGAGGCTGCGCTCTCCAGGGCCACCACCTTTGTGGCCAAGACCTGCTCGCTGGTAGCGATGGGATAGCGGGTAACCATGCCCACGACATGGCTCACGTCGGTGGCGGCCAGTTCGCTGCGGCTGTCCTCCGGCACCTCGCGCACCTCCACCATGGAAGCGGCGATCTTCGTGCGGGCGGGAATGTCTATGCTTGCCACCACCACCGGCACCATCGAATCGGTGGTGCCGCCGCTGTCGACCGCCCCGCCCTCGCTGCCCGAGTCACGGCTGAGGACGGCGTAGACCAAGATGGCACCCACAATGCCCGCGACCAGCGCCAGTAGCAGCAGCCTGCGGTTCATCTTTCCGCCGGCCATGTTGCCTAGCGATCTAGCCATGTCCGTTTCCCTTTCTGCCCCCCTCTGCCAGAGCCTTGCGCTCCCAGAGGGTCACTGTGGTCCTACATCGACCACCACACGGACGCCCAACGTCCCTGCCGCCAACACCATCGTTCCAGGGCGTTGCCTGCTTCGTGTCTATCCCCTATGTCTAGTAACGGCACTGGGGCTGCTCTGTTGAGGGGCCAGCGGGATTCGCCAGCACGGGCGGTCAATCCGGAATCTGAATCAGCCGAGAGCCGACCGTCATGGTCTGGACCGCGTACTGGAACAGCGGCGCCAGGTCCTCGGACCTGGCCTCGCACAGGAAGTGGTCCCCGTCGATGTTCTCGGCTTCCCGTTCCCCACTGGTATCGCAGTTCCCGCAGTCGTCCAGGGACTCGGTGGCCATGTCCGCCAGAAGCTCCGTCACCAGCACGTTGTCGTACGGGCCGCTGTCGTCGTCGCTGCACCGGGCACCCTCGATGCCGAAGCCGATGGTGAAGATCTCGATCTGGTTGCCCTTGGCCGTGACAGCCTGGTCGTAGGCGTATTCGCAGGGGTTGTCCGGGTAGGGCAGGTTGGCCTGGCCATCTGTGAGGAGGATGATGCCCTTCTTCACGTCGGGGCGGCCCTCGGCTTCGAGGAGCTCCGCCGCCCTCTTGAGCGGCTCGCCGATGTTGGTCTGTCCCGGGCACCAGGGATAGGGAGGAGGTGGGTGCCAAGAGAAACAGTACATTGGCGCCCGCTGCAGGCAGTTGATGGTGGCGACCAACTCGCTGCTTGTGTTCAGGGTTCCGTCGGGGTTCTGGTAGTCGTCGCTCAGGCCCACCGGCACCCACTCGCCCACGTCAGGGCTATTCATGTCGCCATTGGCCACCGATTGACAGTGATTGGCCGTTGTGCTCTGCGGCAAGACGGCCAGCCCAATGTGGTGGCGCGAGGGGTCAAGGAACTCCAGCACAGCCCTGGCGGCATCCTTGGCGTTGTCGATGTCCGTCGTGCTCATGCTGTAGGTGCGGTCGATGATCATGACCATGTCCAGGGGAACGGTCGGCGGCCCGCCGCAGGCTCCGCGGCAGGCGGCTGCCCGTATGTCTCCGGTGGACTCCTGCAGCCTCCCGAGGACCGGCGCCAGGATGAAGGGCACGTCCTTGGTGGCTCCCACCACGATGGTGTTGCACTTGTTGCCCGGGCTGCTGAAATCGCAAGGGCTGACGCACAGGCCGCCGCTGCAGGTGAACGAGGCGCCTGCGCCGGGGTCGCAGACCAGGGGTATGTCGATGGCGTCGGGCTGGGTGTCGCCGTTGCGGTCGCCGACTATGCAGCGGAAAGTGACGTCCCTCTGGTCTTGCGGGATGTCGATATCGTTAGCGTCCATGTAGTCCTGGGCAAGGGCTTCGGCCACGTCTCCGTTGTCCGGCAGTTCCTGGGCGGCGGCCAGGGCGGCGGCGTCCACGGCGGTCTGGATTTCCTGGCGGCCGTGCAGGTAGAGACCGACGTCGACAGCAAGAGCCGCGGAGCCCAGGACGACCACCATCGAGATGGCGGTCAGGACGAGGAACTGGCCGCTCCTGCGGCGGTGGAACGCGCCCAGCACGCGCGAGAGCCACGATATAGCGTTCATCACTCAAGCCTCATCTCGGCGCTGGCCACCATGTGGAGGGGCCCGCCGGATATGGTCTCGACGAAGTTGCCCAGCGGCGTCACGTACTGGTAGTCGTACTCCGCGGTGACAACCACGGACTCGCCGGGATCGCCCTCGCAGTTCACCACTGTGACATCGTCCAGGGTCAGGAGATCGGACGAAGTCTCGACCGTCCTCAACGCGACTTCGCTGCACGTCGCATGGACCGCGCCGATGCGCGCGCCCTCGCGCGCGGCATTGGTGATGCTGATCCAGGCCTTGAAACCCATGCCGAAGTCGACGATGCCCAGGAGAAGCACCAGGAAGATGGGCGCCACGAGGGCGAACTCCACAATAGCCTGGCCGCCTTCGCGTCGCCTCAGCGCTCTCGTCCCTCGATTGGCAACCACTGTCTCCCGCCCCCTCACGTTTCTGGCCATGTCACGACCGCTCGCTCTGGGTCTCCCCAACTACTGCCGTTGGCTAGGCGAAGGCAGCCATTGCCGTCTGGTACAAGCCATCCACTCCAGAGCCGAACATCTGAAGAGCAAGCACCAGCGCAACGCCAACAAGAAGAATGATGAGAGCGTACTCCACCAGGGTCTGCCCGTTCTGTCGCCGAAGGGCTCCCAGACGCTCCAGGAAGTGCCGCTTGAGCCGGTGCATGTCACTCTCCTTGCCGAGCCGGTGCCGCTGGCTAGCGCCTCAACACACCAAGGCGCTAACCAGCGGCCTTCCTTCAGACGCAACGCGTATGAAGGGGCTCTCGCAGCCTAGAAGTTTCCGACGATGTCCTGGAACACTCCGTCGATGCCCCCGGCCAGGAACTGAAGGCTCAAGACCAGCGCGATTGCGACCAGGGCGATGATCAGGCCGTACTCCACCAGGGTCTGACCCTCTTCCCGGCGGACCCACGTCGTCATGCGAAGTAGCGCCTTGTTGAGCAGCCGCATGACCCTCTCCTTTCTGCAATACCCGGGGAGCTCACACTCGCGGCCCCCCGGCCTTGCCGCCAGCCCACTCGGCCGGCGTCACGTTCTCTACTCTCCGCTTCCGCCCCTTGCCCGGATCGAGGACCCAGGGCAGGGACGCCTGTCTCCAGTTCTATTCCTGTGGTCCTCGTTGTCGGGGCCTCACCTCCTGTCGATTAGGGTTTTCGCTGATCTGGCGTGACCTCTACAGTATCGGCGCCGTTGTAGAATCCTGAAGCGATTGATCGGTGCGCCTCCGGCAGGCCAGGACGGCTTCTCCATCGACCTGGATGATTACCGTACAGCGCCCGCCCAGGGCGCGGGCGGTAGCCAGCCGAGGGTCGCACCAGGCTAGCCAGCGCTCTCTGCCCGCACCAGCTTGCGTAGGTTGCTGAGCGCCCGGTGCTGGATGACACGCACGGCTGCCACACTCTTGCCGACGATGTCTGCCACCTCGCGGTAGTCCAGGTCTTCCACGAAGCGGAGGATGATCACTTGTCGCTGGTCGTGGCCCAGCCGCCGGATTGCCTGCCTGACCCGCTCCCCGTCCGCCTGCCGCTCGGCCACCTTCTCCGGATCGCGGAACGAGTCGTGGTCGACCAGCCCCTCGTGCAGTTGGCTGCCTATGCGCTTGGAGCGCAGGTGGCTGACGGCCACGTTGTGAGCGATCCGCAGCAGCCAGGAGACGAACGGGACGCCGCGGTCTTCATAGCGGTCCACGGCCTCCCAGGCCCGCAAGAACGTCTGGGCAGTCAGGTCTTCGGCTTCGCTTGCACTGTTGACCAGGTAGTAGATGTGGCGGTACACGCGCACAACGTGTAGGTCGTAGAGTTCACCAAAGGCGGCGGCATCACGCGCCACCGCCCTTCCGACAAGTGAGCGCTCGTGGTCGGCGCCCCGTGTCTCAAGCTCTAGCATCCGCCTCCCGCCTGGCAGCAGTCGCCTGGTCCCAGGGCCCTAACCAGCAGCACCGTCGTAGGAATGACCTCGGTGCAGGGGGCATCGCGCCGCTATGGTTAGGGTTTTCCCCGCCGTCGGTTGGGGTATTCCCTTAGGTAGGATCGGCAGCGATCCGCAGCTCTGCAGGGGGTCCCGCCAGCGATTAGGAAGGAAAAATGGGCTGTTGGAAACGAAAAAACCTGCCCGTCTGGGCAGGTCCTATGCTGCGGGAGAGGAAACGCTAGTCGTTGTCGGCTTCGCCGCCGGTCCCGTTCCCCGGATTCAGCCCACGAGCGCCCGGTCCGTCCTCGGATCCGCGAAAGGCAACATCCAGTATTGAGACACGCCTCGACTCGACCGAGGGCTGACCCTGGCTCCTCTCCTCCAGTTGGCGAAGTGCCTCGGTGATGCTGTCGTCCCTTGCCAGCAGCTCGAAGACCAGGCGGTACGGGCCCACCCGGACCTCCTCGCCGTCCTGGAGCACGAGCCAACCGCCAGTGGGGCCGTCCGACGCGAATGCGGTCAGGCGGGTGAGCCTGTGGTACATCAGGCGGCCCTCGCTAACCCACACACGGGCCTCCTCGGGCGGTATGCTCCCGTCCTCGTCACTCAGCACCAGATCGCAATAGACGGCCGAGCCGATGCGCAGCGGGCGCGTGCCAATCTCCAATGCCTCCCCCTGGTGGGGACCAACCACAACCACCAGACGCCCGAGTGGCTCATCGCTCGGCGTCGGTAGCTCGGTCTCAGCCTCGCTGGGTAGACTGATCACGGGTTCAGACTGCTGGTGGCGACGTGGAGCCCAGGGGCCGACACGCGTGGCCACCACCTCCGTGCCTGGTCGACGCCGGACTATTGCCAGGAGGGCAGCCGTCCCAAGCGCCGCCATCAGCACGAGAACCACACCAACCATCAGCAACCCTGACGATGGTCCCCCGCCAGAGGTGACCGCTGCCACGAACGGCACCTCTGTCGCCGCCGCGACGCCGGTCGCGTCGACAACCTCAACGCCCAGAATGTGATCGCCCGCCGCGAAATCGGCCGGGGCGAGGCGCACTCGGTAGGGCGGCGAGACCATCTCGGCGAGAACAGCGCCGTCCACGGTGACGCGCACTGTCGCCGGCCCCAGATCGGTCACGCCGTCCACCGAGAGGTCCACCGGCGCGTCGATCTCGGCTCCAGACACGAGGCCGTTCACCGTCACGGCCGGGGGTGCCACTATTTCCACCGGCACTTCCAGAATCGGCAGCACCTCGCTGTCGCCGCCGGAGGCGTCACCCAGCGTGACCTGCAATTCCAGCGTAAGGGGCTGGTCCTGATCCTGAATCGAGCCGCTGACGTCCACAGTGACCACATACTGGCTGCGGAGGAAGTCGCCAATGGTGCCGAAGAGCTCGCTCAGACCCTGGGGCGTGGGCGTCTCCAGGAACTGGCCCCCCGTGCCCAGCGCGAGGTACTCCAGGTACGCCCGGTCGATCTCGCTGCCCAACCCGACAGCGAAGAACGGCACGCCCAGCGCGGCCGCCTGAGCCAGGGCGTCCTCGCGACCGACGGCGCTGCGGTTGCCGAAATCGAGGCCGTCACTGAGGAGAACGACGGCCTTCCGCTGGGTCTGGGCCGAAGCGGCGACATAAGCGCCAACGCTCGTCGCCTGGTACAGGGCCGTATCGCCTCCCGCTTGCAGCGCGTCAAGCTCGGTGGAAACCAGGCTTCGATCGGTGGTGAAGCCAAGGATGGGCCGTGCGTCGTCGCCGAAGGTGACCAGGGCCAGGCTATCAGCGGGCGCCAGCCCCTCCACGAAGGACTGGGCGGCTCGCCGCGCCTGATCCAGAGGCGCTCCCTCCATGCTCCCGCTGACGTCGACGGCCAGCACTACCGCGACACTGGCATCAGAGTCGACGGCGGCGCTGACCTCGCCGATGGACGCCGGTGTCCCGCCGACGTTGGCGGCGAAGTTGTCATCCGTGAGCCCCAGCACGGGGCGGCCCGAGCCGCCAACCACGCTGACGACGGCAATGACACCACCGGAGCCATCAGGATCGAGGCTGGCGATGTCCACTGCCAGTTCCTCGCCACCGACGGCTGCCGTCGACTGCAAAGCGCAGATCAAGGCGGCCAGAACCATGAACAGGCGCGCACGCGAGGCCCATTCGGTCATCGTTCAGTTCTCCCCACTGTAGTTTCGGTTCCGCTCGACGACGGTTTAGCCGATGGGTTGCACCGGCTAGCGAGGGAGTATCTCTGGACACAGCATCGCGGGCGGAAAATGGACCACAGATGCCATTCCATCGGACTAGGTCAGGACACGACTCCGGCTCGGGACCAGCTCAAACACACGTCCCCTGTAACAACGTCTCCAAGGGAGCGTTACGATAGGTAGAAGAGGAGAGGTCGCTCGCTTGACACCGTTCGATAGCCTGTGGGAGACTGATACGACGAGTTCAGGCGAGTGCGAACCAGCCGACGGGGCTGTGCCAGTCTCGCCTCAGAGATAGTATCGACTGCAATCCGCCGGCCTGTAACCCGCATGGAGGCGATGGCCGGGTAGAAGGTCTGAGGAGTGGCCGTTAAGGAATGGGGCCACACCTCGGTGCTGGTACCTGTACATCCGGAATACGTCTCCGAAAGGGCGAGGTGTGGGAAACCGCACCGGCGGGTGTTTCACCCGAGCCAGAGGCTCTGAATGGGCACACCCGCCTCCCGACCGCAAGGCGTTCGGGAGACGCAAAGCTACGGGTCTACGGCCAATGTGCCAGGATCGCCGGGCTGCCGAAGAGCACTTATTCGCGAGTCTTCAGCCCGTTTCTTCGCTGCAGAAGGCGGCGGGCTGACGATTCTAGAGGTCTCGGGGCCCGGCATAGGGAAGGCGGGGCCCTGCGACGGGTCCCCGGGACCCCTAGATAACACAACTGAATAGAGTCTCCGAGAAAGGCAAGGCGCGGGAAACCGCGTCACCCCGGAGGAACCGGGGCCCGCAGCAGCGGGCGCAAAGCCACGGGTCTACGACCTATCCCTCTCGGACGGGAGTGGAAGGTTAGGACGGCCGGGTTGCCGGAGAGGAGCTTCGGAGAGTCTTCAGCCGCAGCCTTCTCACCAAGCGGGCGCTGAAGGCGGCGGCTCTCTTGTGTAGGTACGGGCGAAGGCGGAGGACCTGAGCTATGGGCAAGGCACGGAATCTCTTACGCAGACTACTACGAGAGGAGAAGGGCCGCGCACGGCTGCTGACCAGCAGCGGCCTGGCCGTGGCCCTGGCCGCGGGGCTGACAACGGCGGTTGTGTTGCTGTCCGGGAACGAGGCCACGGCGACGCCGGTGGCGCCGATGTGCCACACGTGCACTGACTTCGGCTACAACGATCTCGAGACGGCGGTCACTCCACCTATCGCCGGCACACACCCACTCGCCGGTGGGAACTCGGTGACGGTCACCACGACCGATGGTCTCTACTTCGACTGGGCTTCAACCATCGACATTGACGCCGTCATCATGAGGAAGGACGAGTGGGCCGTCTTGTACCCGTACCCACCTGCCACCTCGGGTGCTGATGTCCACGCGCCGTGGGACCCGCCCAACAACCAGCCATACGAGCCGACTCACATGTTGTTCTGCTATGTGCTATGTGAGACCCCCACGCCGACGCCCACCGACACGTTGACGCCGTCGCCTACTCCCACTGATACGCCGACGGAGACGCCTACCAGCACGCCGACGCCTACTGAGACGCCGACAGACACGCCTACCAACACGCCGACGCCCACTGAGACGCCGACAGGCACGCCCACCAACACGCCGACGCCTACTGAGACGCCGACAGACACGCCAACCAACACGCCCACGCCTACTGACACGCCGACAGACACTCCAACCCAAAAACACACGCCAACTGACACGCCGGC
>DAOULP010000203.1:0-4642 GCA_034420175.1 Dehalococcoidia bacterium
TCATGAGGCCGATCTGGCGGTCGGTCTTCGCGTCATCCGGTGGGGGTGCGGCCGGCTCTATCAGCACCGTGTTGAGGTGATGGACGGACGGCATACTGGTGCCGAACTTCTCGTAGTGCTGGGCCGCCGGCAGGATGTAGTCCGAGTAGAGGCCCGTGGTGTTGATGCGATAGTCAACGGAGACGATCATCTTGAGCTTGGGCCACAGGTGCTCAAGGAGCATCACCTGGCCACCCCGCTGGCGTCGCAGCACGTTGCCACCAGACTCAAAGAGAACGCGAGGCGTGACATCCTGCCACACCTTGGCCCGGGTGTGGTCCCACCACCCTTTGTCCAGCGCCTCGTTCACGTACTCGTCAAAGGTGCGCTTCATCGACGGGTCGTGCCACTCCTTCCGATTCAAGCGCTCCTTGAAGCCATACTGGTAGTACCAGAGGAAGGCGGAAGGAAAGGAGCCGCCCAGGCCGCCGAGACGCGCCCCGGCGGTCGTCGACCGCGTCATGAACACCTGGCCCCGGTTGAGGGCCAGCTCGTCGGTCAGCGTGGGGTCATCCTGGACCAGCATCCGGCGCATCACCTGCAGTTGGCGCCGCGCTTCGAAGGCTGCCTCCGGGCCGAGCCGACCCTTGGCCGTCAAGAAAGCGCTGCCATCAAACCCGAAGATGGCCCAGGAGCGGGTGCCCGTACCCTTCTTCCCCCAGTTACCCGTCAAACCCAAGAGCAGCGCCATCGACCGCTCGATCAGGTCCCCGTGGTAGTACTTCCCTGAGTTCCAGCCAATGAAGATCTTCGTCTTCCTCGTCGCTACCTTCCGGGCCACACTCCGGATCAGGTCCGGATGCACCTCACAGATGCGCGCCGCCTTCTCCGGCTCGTACTCCTCCAAACGCTCCCTCAGCAACGCGAACGCCGGCCGCACCTCCACCGTGCTCCCATCAGCCAGTGTCGCCGTCGCCTTCCCTTCCAACGCCGGCTCGATGTCACCCATCGCCAGTGTGCCCCGCGGCGCCGGCACCACCTGCTTCGACTTGCCGTCCAACCAGTAGAACTGGTCCTCTCGGTCCCCCGCTGTCACCTCGCTCCCCCGCAGGAAGCGACCCGTGTCGCTCCTCACCAGCAACGGCAGGTCCGTCTGCTCCTGCACGAACCGACGGTTGTACAGCCCCGCATCGATGATCACCTTGCACATCGATAGCGCCAGCGCCACGTCCGTCCCGATCCGCACCGGCAGGTGGTAGTCGGCATGGATCGCAGAAGGACTGTAGTCAGGCGCGATCGTGATCACCTCACCACCGTTGTACCGGGACTCCGACACGTAGTGGTACCACTGGATGTTCGTGTAGACCGGGTTGGCGTGCCAGATGAGTGTTAGCTCCGCCAGGAACCAGTCGTCCATGGTGGAGACCGGGTTGTACTTGCCCCAGGTGATGTGGAAACCGGGGCTGAAGTCCTGGAACTCCGAGTTGCCGTCGGTCGAAGCGGCGCCGAGGAACCCCGTCCACAGTCGCGCGGGTGTCGCACCGACCTCCGGCGTGAAGAGGTTGACGATCGAATCGGGCCCCTGATCCTGAATTGCGTCGAGCATCGCGTCGGCGATGTCGTCCAGCGCCTCGTCCCAGGTGACGCGCTTCCACTTCCCCTCGCCGCGCTTTCCGGCTCGCTTCAGCGGATGCGTGACGCGATCCTGGCTGTAGTGCAAGTGACTCCAGCAGGCCCCCTTCTGGCAGCCCATTGGGTTGAGGTCCGGGATGCCTTTCTCAACCGGCTGCAGGACACCCGCCTGCTCCTCCCGGACGATCTTCCCGTCGCGGACGTAGACCCGCCACGGGCAGCCGCCGGGGTAGCAGTCCACCGAGTGGCTACCCCACGTCACCTTGTCCCACTTCCACTTGTCGCGATAGGTGTCAGCCCAGCGACGGCCTTGCGCGCTGCTCGGCTGGCCCCTCGATCTCGTACTCCTTGCCGGCATACCGTACCTCCGTGAGGCTCCGAATCCAGTGCTCGTGGTCACTGCTGTCGGGCGTCTTGAGCAGTAACAACGGGTATGTTCGCCCGGACCGAAAGACCTTGACAACGGCCAGATGGCCCGGAATGGCTGGCCGAAGGGACCCTAGGTCAGGGGGATGGACGCCTTTGCCACGACGCCCACGGCGCTGTGAGCGTCGTGGGCGCCAACTAGCACATCCGTCCGGTCTGTCAGATCGCGTAGCCGTCCACGATGCGGCGGGCGGCCGCCAGGCCCAGCACCTCGTTGCAGCCGTCCTCAATCATCGACGCTCTGGCGTCTCGGAAGAGCTTCTCGGCGTGGAACTCGGCGCTCAGGCCGTAGCCACCCATCAGTTGGATGGCGTCGCTGGCCACCTCAAACGCCATCTGAGTGCAGTGGACCTTGGCCGCGATGGAGTACTCTGTCGACGACGGACCGCCTCCCGCCCGGTTGTACAGGGAGGCTGCGCGTGAGAGGGCGCGAGCCGACTCCACCTTCCTGAACATCTGGAAGAGCTTGTCCTGAACGAGCTGATGCTCGCAGATGGGCTTGCCGCCCTGGATGCGCTGCCGCGTGTATGCCAGGGCCTCCTCGAATGCCGCCCTCGCGACGCCGGTGAAGGTGTTGCTCATCCCGGCGTTGGCACCGCCGAGGATACCGTCCATGATCACCGGGTAGAGGTCCGGCCCCACGAGCATGTAGTGCTTGGGAATGCGAACGTCATCGAAGAAGATCTCGCCCTGGTTAAGGTCGCGCTGACCGATCTTGTTCAGTGGTGGGCCCTTTGACACGCCTGGCAGGTCCAGGGGGATGACGGCCACACCGCCACCGTTCATTCCCCGTGACTGATCGACGGTGAGGAACGTGCAAGCATGGGTCGCAATGGTCCCGTTGGAGACCCAAGCCGCCTTCTGGCCGTTGATGACCCACTCGTCGCCGTCCAGCCGCGCCTGCACCTGGAAACTGATGCCAGAGTCGCTGAACTGCTCCGTGCCGCAGATCAGACTGTCGGAACCGTGCTCCGGTTCCGTGATGGCCCAGCACCCGATGTACTTGCCCTGACGGTCCTCCGCATAGGGCGTCACGACCTCCCTCATCAGATCCTGGTTGCCGGTGAGGGCCGCGAAACGGGCCGCAAACATGAAAGGGAACGCCGTCACGCCCAGGCTGATCGCCAGGCCTCCGGACGCCCAGCCTATCTCCTCTCCAACGATGTGAGCCTCGAGCGGCCCCAGGCCAGGCCCTCCCATCTCCGGCGGCAGCCCCCGTAGGTGGTAGCCATTCTCGTAGCACTTGCGGAAGACATCCCAGAGCACCGATCCCGGGGCGATCACCTCGTCCGGGGACAGCTTGTCGAGCGCAATGGCCGCGGGGCGTATGACCTCCGCGGCAAAGCGGTGAGTCTCTTCCCTAAGCGCCGCCGCCTCAGGCGACACGTCCGTGTTCAGTTCTAGGTACACCGTCGTCCTCCTCTGTCAAGCTCGTGCCGCTGTCCCTTCCCTCGGCCGATGCTCTCGGTCCCGCGTCGATGTACAGGGTATGGGGATTACGGTGAACTCGCCTCCGGCTGTCGGCCGGCGTTCGTAACATCGGGGCTGTGTCCGCAGCGGGACACGGTGCCTGCGGAATGGCCCACGCAGGTCGGCACCCCGACCACCTCAAGATGGGCCACGTTCTCCAACTCCGAGCGCTAGGTGCCGCGGCCCCGCAGACGCGGGTCCAGGACATCACGCAGGGAGTCGCCGAACAGGCTGAAACCCAGGACCGTGAGTGTGATGGCAGCGCCCGGGAAGAACGCCCACCAGACATGCACCGGGTAGCTGTTCCGGGCTGCATTGACATCCCCACCCCAGGTAACCGCGCTGGGGATACCCAGACCCAGGAAGCTGAGGGATGCCTCTGCCAGCACCGCCGTCCCCAGGAGAGTGGTCATCACGATGACCGCCAGCGCCACGATGTTGGGCGCTATGTGCAGAAAGACGATCCGCGGTGTCGAGGCACCTAGCACGATGGCCGCCTCTACGTACTGGTTGTTTCGTTCCGACAGCACGGTTCCTCTTACGACCCGGGTAAGCCTGGGGATGATCGCGATGCCGATCGCGATGATCAGTGTCTGTACAGAGGGCCCCAACACCTGCCGCAGGATCAGCAGCAACAGCAGCGTGGGGAACGCAATGGCCGTGTCAACGATCCGCTGGATGATGGTGTCGATGATGCCACCCATATAGCCCGATAGAAGACCGATGATGGTCCCCGCCAGCGTCCCGAAGATCACGGCGCCGAGGCCCACTGTCAGCGAGATGCGTGCGCCGTACACCACGCGGCTGAACATGTCGCGGCCTAGGTTGTCTGTCCCAAACAGGTGATCCATCGACGGGCCCAGGCGCTTGGGCCCCGCACCCAACTCATCGGGAGAGTAGGGCGCGATCTGGGGGGCGAAGAGAGCGAAGATCACAAGGACGATCATCACGAGCAGGCCGAACACGCCCAAAGGGTTGTCGCGGATCAGGATGCCCGTCCTGCGCCAACGTCCGATCTTGGGGGTCTGTTCTTCGAACTCTACCGTGACGTCGCGAGTTGCTCCCGCCCAGGACACTCGTCACCTCTCACGAGTAGCGAATGCGCGGATCAAGCCAGGCATAAAGCAGGTCGACC
>DAOULP010000204.1:0-13071 GCA_034420175.1 Dehalococcoidia bacterium
GATTGGACGCGGGAATGGCCCGGTGACGACGTGGTGCAGGACGGCTGGTTCTACGAAGTCGACGGTCAGCGCGTGCTCCACTGCGGCTGGGGCTGGTACCTGATGGAGCTGGACGATCCCGATTGGCGGAGCTGGTGGCTCGACGGCGTTCTCTCACAACTGGCGGACAACGACAGTGACGGCCTCTTCGCCGACAGCCTCAGTGTGCCCAACTACTTGGGAGCCGCCGAGTACGATCCCGCTCTGCCTGAGCTTGACCCCGCGTTTGAGGACGAATGGACCACGCGGATTGAGGACTTCATCGCCCATGTCCAGGAGCGCTTCGCCGGGCAGTACTACCTCATTCCCAACGTCGGCCATTGGGTCACCAGCCGGGACGTGGTCGACTACAGTGGTGCTGACGGCGTCATGATCGAAGGCTTCGGCTTCGATACCTGGGAGAGCTATGGCGAAACCGATTGGGTGTTGCAGTTGGACCGAGCTCTTGGCTTTGTCAACCTTGGGAAGGCCGTCATCGCCCAGTCGTATTCGGTGGACAGCGCCGACACTCGTCTGTTCACGCTGGGAAGCTATCTCCTGATCAAAGGGGATCGCACCTATGTGAACCTGGACTTCGGCGAAGATCCCGAATGGTGGCCGGAATACGACATCCCCATTGGCACACCGGAAGAAGGACCACCGGCAGACGCGGAAGCGCTGCTCGACGCTGATTCGGGTGTCTACGCTCGCAGCTACAGCAACGGGCTGGTGCTGGTCAACGCCGGCGATGATCCCCGCACTGTGACGCTGGACGGTACCCGTTATATGGCCGAGCCCGACGGCGGCGGCACGGTGCCAAGCGATGGCGTTCTGCCTGCCACATGGTCTCTCGACTACAGCGCTGTAGACGAGGTCACCCTGGAGCCCGGCCGTGCCGCCATCTTGCTCCTGGCCCCCGGGCCCGCGGGGCCGGTCGCCGAGGCGATGGACACACCGGCGCCGCATGGGCCGACAGCCACGTCCGCCGCCCTACCGCTGCCCAGCGCCACGCCCTTGCCATCGGAAGCGCCTCCCTCTGCGGCCGAGTTCCATCGCGTCATGTTCCTGCACCACTCCTGTGGCGCCAACTTGATCGAGCAAGGAGGCGTGCGAGAGCGCCTCACCGGTCTGGGCTACGGGTTCTACGATCACGGCTACAACGAAGACGGCCTCGTCCTGGCCGATGGCACCTGGACCGGCACCAACTTCGATGTCCCCGGCGATAACACTGACCCCGACGGCTATGCCGACATCTTTGCCCAGCCGTTGCACGACCCGCCGGACAACACCTTCAGCCACCTGATGGAGTACGATGTCATCGCCTTCAAGTCCTGCTTCCCAACAAGTAACATCCTGAGCGACGAGCAGCTAGCCGACTACAAGTCCTACTATCTCTCTATCCGTGACCGGATGGATGAGTACCCCAACAAGATCTTCATCGTCGTGACGCCGCCGCCGGAGATACCGAACGAAACCGACCCGACGGCCGCGGCACGGGCGCGTGATTGGGCCAGCTGGCTTGCCTCGGGTGAGTACCTGAGCGGTCACCCGAACGTCTTCACCTTCAACTTCTTCGACCTGCTGGCCGACCCCTCGGACAACATGCTGCGCGCCGAGTACCGGACCGATGAGTGGGATGCGCACCCCAACGAACAGGCCAACCAGAACATCGGCCCCCAATTCGCTGACTCCATCGACCAGGCGGTCAGAGCGTACGCCGCTCAATGACCAGAAGTTGGGCCTATGAGCCAGGGTTGCTCCGCTGGCCCCTGGGGGCCGGTCGACCGCTGGGCTGCCAGCTCCGGCATAGGCGGCAGCACACAGGCGGTGCTGGCAGGAGGGCTGGCTAGTGCCCTGGCAGCCCTCATCGTGGGCAGCGTCTATGCAAGGTCGCGGCTGAGCCCGTAGGAGGTGTGTCGTGAAGCAGGTCACCATCGCAGCGGCAGGACTCGCCCTGGTGGCGAGCATGGTAGGCGTCTTGGTCGGTTCCTGGTCATCGGTAGTCCGAGCACAGCCTGTGGCCAGCATCGCCCTGCCAGCGCCTGGGGAAACAGAGCAGCTGTACCCAGGTTGCAACCCCCTCGCCCTTACCTTCCCCGACGGAACGGCGAGTCAAACGGTCATCCAGGCGGTCACGCCCAGCGGGGTGGTGGAGGCGGCGTGGCGCTATGACGCTGCCCAGGGCAGGTTCGAGGCGTTCTCCCCGTCATACCCTCAGGCGAGCGACCTGCTGACCGTGGACTTCTTGGATGCCGTCTGGCTCTGCGTCGGAGCCGCTCCGCCAGCCGCGCCCGCTGAGGCCCCATCACCGGCCGTCGACTTGATCCGCCCTGAGGATCTGCAGTACTTGGGCGCATTCCGGCTGCCCGAAGGCGGCGAGCGACCCCGCACCTTCGCCTACGGCGCCAACGCCATGACCCTCAATCCCAACGGCGACCCCTCCGGCCCGAACGACGGCTTTCCGGGGTCGCTGTTCATCACCGGGCACGACCGCATGCCATACGGTGAACTGCCGGATGGAGGCCAGGTGGCCGAGGTCAGCATTCCCGAGCCGGTCTCCTCAGGGAGCCTGGCCGACCTGAATCGCGCTGAGTTGCTTCAGGACTTTCACGATGTGGCTGCCGGGCACTTCACGCAAATGGAAGAGATCCCCCGCATTGGTCTACTGTATCTCGACAACCCGGCCACTGGTCCCAAGATCCACATCGCCTACGGGCAGCACTTCGAGCCTGACACCACGGCGCCCACACACGCCTGGTTCAGCCCCGTCCTTTCGAACCCAGACTTCCAGGGTGAATGGTTCATCGACGATCGCTCATTCTACAGCGTGAACGACTACATGCTTGAAATCCCGACTGCCTGGGCGGATGCGCACGCCCAGGGCCGCTATGTGGGCACCGGTCGCTTCAGGGATGGCGGCTGGTCAGGAATGGGCCCGGCGCTGTTTGCCTATCGCCCCTGGGTGGACGAAAGCGGCGCACCCGCGCCCTCGGGCTCTCACCTGGAGGAGACGACGCTGCTGCTCTATGAGAATTCGATGAACACCGAGAGCATCGAACGCTCCCTCAGCGGCTACCAGCATCCCGATGAGTGGGCAGGCGGCGCTTGGGTCACCACCGCTTCGGGCAAGTCGGCGCTGCTGTTCGCCGGAACCAAATCCAATGGGACGAAGTACCGGTATGGGTGGGTCAATCCTGCCGGACCCGAGCAGCCATGCGTTGAAACAGAGCTCCTCGGCCAGTTTCCCCTCTGCCGCCTGGCCGACGGCTCGGTCTGCCCGGCTGAGGACCTTTCCGGGTGCGCGGGCCACAACGAGTACCGCGGCTGGTGGAGCACCCATTCTGATGCAGAGTTCATCTTCTACGACCCGGCAGACTTGGGTCGGGTTGCTGCTGGTGAAACGGCCTCCTGGGAGCCTCAGCCGTATGCCGTGCTGGACATAGACGAACATCTCTTCCTCAACCCCTCTGGGGTCGAGCAGGAGATGCTCGGCACAGGGGATCAGCGCCAATACCGCATCGGCGACGTGGCCTACGACCAGCAGAACGGACTGCTCTATGTCCTGGAGCTGTTCGCCGACGAAGCCAGCCCGGTAGTGCATGTTTGGGGCATAGGGTAGTAGCGGAGAACCGGGTGCACGGCGGCGGAGGAGGCGGAAGGCGCGCCTTCTGGTAAGCCTGGCCACACCTGTGTCGAGGGGGAGCCCTGCTACAGCGACGACGCCTGGTGCGACTTCTACGACGTGCCGGCGCCAACCCTCCATCGCGGCGGTACGCTTGACAACCGTGACGGCGCCGTCACTTATATCGCGGACGTACTTGCCGTGCTAGAGTACTCAGGGACATATGAGAATGGTCCCCCCAACGACAACGGTGTGGACTATGACGAGGACATCGACGGCGACACGGTGAAGGACGGGCTGGCATACGATCGCTCTGTGGGTACCGGCCCCAACCCGCCCGACGAGGCCGGCCCTCCCAACGGTTCGATAGCAATCCTGGAGGACGTGCTGCTCGTTCTGGCCCAGATCAGCCTCGACTGCAGTGGTCCATCGGACGGGCAGGTGCTGGCCGAGTACGAGTACGACGGCCAGGGGGCGCTGGTGAGGCGTACCGAGGCCGGCTGCAAGTGGACGCTCTACATCGGTGGCCTTTACGAGGAGCGCTCCGACGGCTCATACGTCAAGTACTACTCCGCCTTCGGCCGGCGCATAGCGATGCGTGAGGTGAAGGGAGGCGAGCCAGACGCGGTATACTACCTCCTGGCGGATCACCTGGGCAGTTCCAGCGTCCTCACGGACAGCGTTGGTGCCGTCGAGGCTACGATGCAGTACTACCCGTACGGTGAGACGCGGGCCAGCAGCGACGACATGCTGACCGACAAGCTGTTCACCGGCCAGCAGCAGGAGGCGGACGTGGGGAGCGCCCTGGGGCTGTACAACTATGGGGCGCGGTTCTACAGCACGCTCATGGGGCGGTTCCTGTCGCCGGACCCATTTGTGCCGGACGCATCGGAGGTTGCGAAGGTACTGGGGCCAGCGCTCATGGTCACGCAGCCGAGCGCATTCTCGGGCCGTGGAGGTGACTCCGTGTACGGCCCAGTTGTGGGCTTGATGAGAGGCGACCAGACCACGGGCCTCTACGTCTACGTCCCCGGTGACGAGGACGAGTCACCTGCGTGGCCGGCGGAAGGCTTCATGCCTCGCCAGGATCTGCTGGGCGCCGACGACCTCAACGCTGAGCACACGCCCAGCGGCGAGGATGAGCCATCCGAATGGCCGAAGGACACGTTCACGCCCAACCCCCAGTCTCTCAACCGCTTCGCCTACGTGCTGAACAACCCGCTGCGCTACACTGACCCGACGGGCTACGGGTGTGGCTTGTTCTGCGATTGGAAGCGAGACTTCGATGAGGCTATGACCACGCTTGCGCAGTGGTTTGGCGTTGGCCAGGTGATCCAAACGGTTGACGCAGGCGCGGAAGCCGTGGACGCCGTGTCGGCCTTCGTGCAGGACAACAAAGAATGCATAGCGGCCTGCGTAGGGGCGGCTGCAGCTATCGCACGAGCAGCTGCAGCCTATAGGTCGGGCGACGTCGCGCAAGCTCTGTATTGGTTGGCTGTGGCCGACGTCCTAGCCGGCACCGCAGCCACCACATGCCTATTCTAGGCGTGCCCGTGCGTAGGAAGGCCTTTCGACACGCTGAGATCGCGGTGATGGTTGGGCTGGCCTTACTGCTGGTGGGCCTGGCATGGCTGACTTCCTGGCGCTCGACGACTGTGGTGATCGCGTACGCCCTAGCGACCGCCGGGCTGCACCTACTCCATGATCGCCGGACCGGTCGGCCGGTGTTCGCGTCAGCGAACGCAACCACAGCCCAGCACCTCGTTGTAGCGTACGCCTTGTCGTTGCCGCTCTGGGCGGTGGCCATCGTGCATCTGCGTGCGCACCCGCTGATGCTTCTCCTCTTCGCTGTTACCACTGTCGGAGTAGGAGCTTTCTTCGCCTTCCTTCTTCTGAGGGAGGGGTCGTCAAAACGATCCTAGCGGCCAGGCTTGCCGAATCATGCAGGGCCGGGGAACCCGCAGATGCTGAACCGCTACTCCTACGTGCGTAATAGCCCGCTCACGTACGTGGAGCCCACAGGCATGTACCTCGACGAGATTGTCCCACAGTCACCGTTTCCGAGCCTCGGCGGGGCAGCAACCGCGGCCATCGGCGCAGTTCTGCTCGAAACCATCGACTGCGCCCTGAACGGCGACTGTGCAAGCGCTGGCCTGAGTCAAGCGACCGCGCGAGTTGGTATGCAGCACGCCTCATTCTGGGTGGAGTATTACCTCGAAGATCCCACTCACGACCTGTTTTGGCGCATGGTTGATCTTATTCTCGAAGGAAAGATGACCGAGGAGCGCATGGCTCTGATTCCGCCGGTGGGGTGGGAGATAACGGCCTGCAATTGGAGGGTGACACCCGGTTTCCTCCGTGCTTCTTGGTTCGATATCGCCAACGGCACTACTGTCAAGACAAGCGAGCTTGGCGCGATCGACATCGTTGGCGCCTACCCGTGGTGGTACTACGGGGACCCAGTAGCTAGCAGTAGGGCGATGCTACTTGGCAAGAAACACGGTTTCAATTGGATAGCCAACGGCCAGGAGGTAGAGACCGTGCTTGCGTACATGACGATTTTCCTGTGGGGCCTGCTGGGGCCGAATCCTCCGACGCCACTGCACTGGTCGGTATGGCAGACAGCGGAACTACTTGGCATCGATCGAGGGGAAGCTAACATCCCACTGAACGATCTTCCTTACCGGTCTGGAGGTCCGGACCGGCAACCCTAGTTTAAGTGCTGCGTGAGTGTGGGCGACGATTGGGGAGGTCCACCATGATAGCGCAACGACGAGCGTTTCCGCTGCCCATACGGTGGGGCCTTGCAGTAGGCGTGCTGGCAGCTGGCGCAGCACTCCTGGCGGGTTGCGCGGATGCTTCGCCGAATGATGCGTCCGGCCAAGCTCCGACCGAGGCGACGCCGTCTCAGACAGACCGCCCTAGTCAGGAGCAGCTGGCGGCCGACCTCATAGCCCATCCTAATTCGCCGTTCGCCGTCACCTTCAAGTGGGAGAACCCGATCCGCGGCGAGCAGGGCCTGCTGGTATGGAGACAGGGGAATGGCGCACGCCGGTGGGATTTGGTAGGCACCAAGGACGGAGAGATGACCGGAGGCGGCACAATCACCTTCACGACCTCCTTCACCACAAGCGCGGCCTTAGGGCATTTCTCGTTGGGCTGCCTGTGGGTGGCGGGAGCCTCAGCTCCCATAACACGAAATGCCCCTCCCGGTCAGGCGTTCGTTAGCTGCAGCTGGGGCGGGAACCTGACATTCAAGCCTCTCATCGACACGCTGCTGTCAAGGCTTGGCCCGGCGCTGCAGGACACGACCATGGCTGGGAGAAGGGCAAGCTGCTACTCGCTCGACAACTGGCGCCTCGTTGCCGGCACGCTCTGTGTTGACACAAGCGAGGGGATACCTCTGCTGATCAGGACCGAGTATGGGCCCACCTACGTAGAGCAAATTGAGGCCATATCCGTTTCAACTGCGCAAGGGGATGTACCGGTTCCGCTTGGCCTCGAGCGCCAGACGGAGGGAGGCTTTCCCGACTACGAAGGGATGGTAGCGCTTTCTGACCTTGGCCTGCCGAACCTGCCTGAGATTGGGGAGTAGCCCACCGTCGAGCGTGGCGTGCCGCACATCGGGCAGAAGCCCGACAGGCCTCCCGCCCGCCGGCACTGTTCATAATTCGAAGCTCCTATGCGCGAGGGGTTACCGCCATGAAAGCGATGATTGGAGTAACGGTCCTATGCGTTCTGGCGCTCAGTCTGGCGCTGGCCTGCGACCGAGACAACAACAAGTCCGGGGAGCCCTCCGGTGCGGTGTCGCCGGAAGCGACAGTTCCTCCTGAGGCGACAGAAGAGGAAGGCGACATACCGGAGTTCACAGGCGGAACAGCCAGCGCAACATTGAACGTCGAAGGCCACACTCTGACGTTCAATGGCGGCGATTGCGCAGTGTCGGACAACGAATGGCTGGCCGTTTATATCGACGAAGTAGTAGGAGAGAAATTCTTCGGGGTGAGCGCCGGAAATGATCCGTCATTGGAGGATCCCCGCTCGGCGCAGGGCGGTGGTGAGTTCGGGGAAGGCGACTTCTTTGTGTGGTGGGCCATCGAGGGGTCGTCCACCTTTCTTCACAAAGGTGTCCTCAGCTTGGCCTCGGACCTCGCATCGGGCGAGTTCGAAGGCACCGATGAGGCCGGCGAGCAGGTCACAGGCTCGTTCGCCTGCGACTAAGGTGGGCTGAACCCTTGAATCTGAGAACCCTGGAACCGCATCGTCTCTGGCCGCCCGACGTGGCCGTGCCTTGAGTGCGAGAACAGGGGTTGGCGGTCCGATGAGTTCGGGGGGGCAGATGATCTTCTACGACCCGGCCGATCTGGCTGCTGTCGCCAGGGGGGAGATGGAGCCCTACGAGCCGCAGCCCTACGCCACACTAGAGATCGACCAGTACTTGTACGGCGTGGAATCCACCCAGCGGTGGTACCACGTCGGCGCGGCCAGCTTCGACCGTGAGCGGGGCCTGCTGTGTGTCTTCGAACCGCTGGCCGATGGGGACAAGTCCCTGGTGCACGTTTGGAGGGTAGATTGACAGGGACGTCCCGCCCGTGATCTCCCTCAGCCCTTGCCCTTGATCAAGTGGTAGGCCTTTCGCGCACCCCGCATGACGCCGGGCACACTGCCCCCTGACTCGCTCTGAGAGCCTATGAACCAGAGGCCGTCGAAGGGCGTCCGGTGGGCCGGTCCGCTCTTGCCCATCACGGGGCAGTGGCCGCCGAACGAGTGGTGCTCCCGCGTGTAGGTGAGCTGGCCGAAGTCCACCGGCGTCAACGACTCGATCACCCGCGCATGCTCCCGCAGGCCAGGGATGATCTTCTCGGCCTCGTGGAGCAGCTTGTCGACCATCTCCTGCCGGCGTGCCTGCCAGCCGCCCTCGAGCTTGTTGGGAGCGATGGTGTAGATGGTGATCGCGTGCTGCCCCGGCGGGGCCATGTTCGGCGAGTGGTACGACAGGATGTAGATGAGGAAGCCGTCTTTGCCCTCGTGGTAGTCACCGCGTCGGGTGCGCATCACCCCTTCGTGGATGTCGTAGGTGCCGTAGTAGTAGTTGAGGGCAACGTCCTGGTAGGGGCTGGGATCCATGTCAACGCCCAGGTGGACCATGAACGCTGACTCCATCAGCGGCAGGTCGTCCACCTTGGCGGCAAGATCGGAGGGCAGCGCCTCACGTCCGACGAGGTCGAAGAAGCTTTCTCTGGCGGCGCCGCTCATCAGCACCAGGTCCGCCTCCTGTCGCTCCCCGTCGGCCAGTTCGATGCCTCGCGCCCGTCCGCCCTCGATCAGGACCCGGCTCACCGGCCGGCTCGTGTGCAGATGGCCTCCCTTCTCGCGGATGACTCCGGCCACGGCCTCGACCAGGTTGCCGTAGCCGCCAACCACGTACTGGAAGGTGGCTCGCGGGCCCGCGGGCGACACCTTGGCGGGGAGACGGGTGTCAAAGGCCGGCTCCTGGTTCACGTAGGGGACGCCCAGCCCGATGAACTCGGACGGACACACCACCATGTCCGCCAGGATGCCCAGGAAGAACGCCTTCAGCCTGGGATCGGCGAAGAAGTGGTCCATGACCTGCTGCGCGTTCCACGTCTCGAACTGCTTGACCCGCCTGTAGAGGAGCGCCATCCGCAGCTTGAGGGGTAGGGACCGCAGGGGCCCGCCCTCCTCGGCCCGCCGGGCGAGAGTCATCAGGTCCAGCATGATGTCGTAGAACTGGTAGTAGCGGTCCAGCCCTTCGGCGTCCTCAGGGAAGACCTCCTTGAGCTTCTCCCGCCGCCAGTAGGGCCCGAGGTACTCCGGAGGACGGAACACCCGGTAGTCGGGGAAGGCGATCCCTCTGTCCGCGCGCACCAGTTCCACTCGATCGGCACAGCCCAGCTCGGCCAGGATGTTCCCCACCGGCTCGCCCGGGGCGAAGCCTTCCACCATGAGCGGTCCCAGGTCCCAGGCGAACCCCTCCTTGCGCAGCGTCGCGGTGACGCCGCCGATTCGGTCGGCCTGTTCGAACACGTCCACCTGGCATCCGTCACGGGCAAGGTAGGCCCCCGCCGTTAGGCCGGCCATTCCGGATCCGACGATGACCGCTCTCGTCATTGCTCGCCTCCTGTCCCTTCTGCGCGTACGCCGCTGTCCGCCAGCATCAAAGCAGCGATTCCGACGTGGGTCAAGCGGCTGGGGCCGATCTCCCGCCGCCGCCGCTGCTGGTGGCTGTGCGCTTGGCGGCTTGCTCTCGCCTCGCAGCGGACGGTAGCATGCCGTTTGAACGAGCGACGAAGTGATTGGGGAAAACGCGAGGGGCGAGGCTCGCGCCGAGAGGCGATCGGGAGGGCTGGGCCCCACCCGAACAAGGTGAACTGAGATGCCGGAGGGCAGTAGACCCAACGTAGTCGTCTTCCTCACCGACCAGCAGCGCTGGGACACGGTCGGCTGCTACGGCCAGTCGCTGGACGTGACACCGAACATGGACCGTCTCGCGGCCGAAGGCGTCCGCTTTGAACGCGCCTTCACCTGCCAGCCGGTCTGCGGGCCGGCGCGCGCGTCATTCCAGACGGGCAAGTACGCTACAGAGGTTGGCTGCTTCAGGAACAGCATCGCCCTGCCGCTGGGCGAGAAGACAATCGCGCACTGGCTGTCCGATGCCGGCTACGAGGTCGGCTACATCGGCAAGTGGCATCTCGCATCGACCCTTGGGCTGCCGGACCAGCCAATCGTTAACCATCTTGTGTCCCCAATACCGCTGGAGAGGCGCGGCGGCTACAAGGACTGCTGGATCGCCTCGGACCTCCTCGAGTTCACATCGCACGGCTACGACGGCCACATGTTCGACGCCGGCATGAACAAGCGGGAGTTCAAGGGCTACCGGGTCGACTGCCAGACGGACTTCGTCCTCGACTACCTTCGCGGCCGTGACGGGAGCAGGCCCTTCTTCCTTTTCGCCTCGTACCTCGAGCCTCACCATCAGAACGACCATGACCGGTACGAGGGGCCCGAGGGGTCAAGGGACAGATTCAAGGACTTCGTCGTCCCGGGCGATCTCGTTGGCACCGAGGGTGACTGGCGCGAGAACTACCCGGACTACCTTGGGCAGGTGAACAGCCTTGACAGCAACCTTGGTCGCATCCGTGAGGAGCTCGGTAAGCTGGGGCTCGCCGACGACACGCTCATCCTGGCAACGAGCGACCACGGTTCCCATTTCCGCACCCGGAATGCCGAGTACAAGCGCGCCTGCCATGACGCTTGCGCACGCATCCCGATGATCGCCTGTGGCCCCGGCTTCCGAGGGGGCAAGGTCATTGATGAGATGGTGAGCCTCATTGACGCGCCGCCCACCATCCTCGCCGCGGCTGGCCTTGAGAAGCCGTCCAGCATGCGGGGGAGGCCGCTTCAGGAGCTTGTCGACGCCGCGCCGAACGACTGGCCGCAGGAGGTGTTCCTCCAGATCAGTGAGAGCCAGATCGGCCGCGCGATCCGGACGAAGAGGTGGAAGTACTCGGTGCGGGCCCACGGCAAGGACGGAGGCAAGGACGCCGCCAGCGATCAGTACACGGAGGACTTCCTGTACGATCTCGAGGCCGATCCGCACGAGAGGAGCAACCTTGTGGCAGATCCCGCCTACAAGGACGTCAGGGGGGAGCTCCGCGGGCGCCTCGTGGCGCGCATGGTCGCTGCCGGCGAGGCGGCGCCCGAGATAGCACCGGCCCCACGATCCAGGGCCAGCTAGGGGCTTCTGGCTCGGCGACGACGAAAGGCGGATCTGAAGAGTCTGCCCAGCGGGCCGCGGATGCACGAGGTCGCGTGATCGCAGGCTTCGCGTAACTGGTGTGTTATCGGTGGGTTTTGGCAACTCCCGCGGACTGAAAGTCCGCGGCTTCCAGATTCGCCAACCATGCCGCCGACTTCAGTCGGCGGTGCCATGAGATCTGCAGCCAATTCACCCACCAACCATGAACGAGTGACGCTTCGCGAGGCGCTTGACAGGAGAAGTGGCATGATCACGGCGGAGTACATGGCGGAGAAGCCGGAGGATGTTGGTGTTGACCGTGAACGCCTCGAGGCCCTCTTTGCCCGGGCGAAGCGCGACGTGGATGAAGGCGTCTTGCCGAGCGCCCAGGTGGCGGTCGCTCGGCAGGGCAGGGTGGCGGGCATGCGCACCTTCGGGACGGTTGTACAGGGTGGCTCCGAGGCGCCGGCCACCAACGATACGCTCTACTGCATCTACTCCTGCACCAAGGCCATCGTCGGCGCCGCCATATGGCTGCTGTTGGAGGAGGGCCTGCTGCGGATTGACGAGCGCGTCGCCGACATCATCCCCGAGTTCGGGACCAACGGGAAGGAAGTCGTCACCGTGGAGCAGTTGCTGCTGCACACGGCCGGGTTCCCCTATGCGCCATTCCACCCCGACAAGTGGGGGGACCGCGACCAGCTCCTCGAGGCTTTCGGGCGCTGGCGGCTCAACTGGGAACCCGACAGTCGCTTCGAGTATCATGCCACGTCGGCTCACTGGGTTCTGTCGGAGATCATCTGTCGGCGTACGGGGGTCGACTTCCGGGCATTCATTCGTGAGCGGATCACGGAGCCCCTGGGCGTGCCTGAGCTCTTCGTCGGGCTTCCCCCGGAGCACGACGGCCGTGTGGCCGAGACTCGGCGCGTGGGTGATCTGGTGGAGCCGCCCGGCGGCTGGGGAGAGGGCGGGCCGGAGGCGGTGTTGGTGTTCAACCGTCCTCAGGCCCGGCGGGCGGGGGTCCCTGGTGGCGGCGGCATCGCCAGTGCCGCCGAGCTCGCCCTGTTCTACCAACCCCTTCTCAGGGGAGGCGAAACCGTCGACGGCAGGCGCGTGCTCAAGGCCGAAACCATCGCGTTCGCCACCACCGTACGGACCAAGGAGCATCACCGGGAGCCGATACTGGGGATACCCGTCAATCGTGGTCTGAGCGTCGTGGTGGCCGGGGACGATGGGAACGCCCACCTGCGTGGATTCGGCAACGTGGCCTCTCCACGGGCCTTCGGGCACAGCGGTGCGGGAGGGCAGATCGCCTGGGGAGACCCTGAGACGGGCATTTCCGTTGGCTACTGCACAGACGGATTCGTGGACTGGCTCACCGAGACTCGGCGGACGATCGCCATCTCGAGCTTGGCCGCAGATTGCGCGGCGTAGCCGGGGCATTCTTTCGAGGTCACAGTTTGGCGAGGGGGCGTGACAAGTGCGCACTCCAAGGCCAGGTCGCGGACTCGGTAGGAGGAGGTGGAAATGGCGTCGATTCGCGTGAACGGCGAGGTGCGGGAGGCGCCGGACCGGGACCGCAGCCTGTTGAGCTACATCCGCTATGACCTGGGGTTGACAGGCACGAAGTGTGGCTGTGGTGAAGGGCTGTGCGGCGCCTGCACCGTGCTCG
>DAOULP010000205.1:0-3976 GCA_034420175.1 Dehalococcoidia bacterium
TTGGGGACGTTGAAGCCCTCCAGAATGTGTACCCGCTTGGCCCTGGCCACGCGATGGGCCACGTCGTTGATCACATTGGGGGAGATGCCACAGATTGCAGAGGCGCTGGCGAGGTCGTAGTCGCGCAGCCGCTCCTTCACGAGCTCGAAGACGGGCCGAACCTCCACCTCACTGCCGTCGGCCAGGGTGGCCTTGTGGGTCCCCTCCAGAGCCGGCTCCACCTTGCCCAGGCCGAGGCTGTCGCGACGAGCCTCCACAATCTCTTGCCTGGCCTCGTCGAAGACGTAGAACTGGTCGTCGCGGCCATCCTCTTCGAAGTCGTCTTGACGCAGGAAACGGCCGGTGTCGGTGCGCACCAACAGAGGTAGGTCAGTCTGCTCCTTCATGAAGTCGGCGTCGTAGAGCTCCTCGTCGACGATGACCTTGCACATGCCCAAAGCCAGGGCGCCGTCGGTGCCGGGCGTCACCGGCAGATGCAGGTCCGTGTGGATGCTGGAAGGATTAAGATCGGGGGCGATGGAGACTACGTAGCCGCCACCGTAGCGAACCTCCGTCAGGTAGTGGGCGCAGGGGATGCGCGTCACAATCGGGTTCATGTGCCAGATGAGGACCAGGTCCGCCTTGTACCAGTCGTCCACAGAGCTGACGAACGCGTACTTGCCAAAGGTGATGCCGAGGCCGTAGTTGTAGTCAGTGGTGAGCGCATTGTTGTCCAGTGTGGTGGCGCCCATCAGCCGGATCAGGCGCCAGGCAGGCACGGACCCGTGGACGACTCCCCCCTCGCCGGAGCCGAACTCGAAGATGATGCTCTCGGGGCCGCCGTTGTCAATGGCGTCCAGAAGGCCGTCCGCCACGTCAGTGAGGGCCTGATCCCAAGTGATGCGCTGCCAGCGGCCGCTGCCCCGGTCGCCCACTCGCTTGAGCGGGTAGAGGATCCGCTCCGCGCCGTACATGACCTCGCTGAAGCAGCCGCCCTTCTGGCAGCCGCGGGGGTTCTGATCCGGTATACCCTCCTCGATCTGGGGGTACTCACAGGCCTGCTCCTCGCGCCAGACCATGCCATCCTTGCTGTAGACGCGCCAGGAGCACGATCCCGGATAGCAGTCCACTAGATGCGTGCCGTAGGTCACCTTGTCCCAGCGCCACTTGGTGCGGTAGACATCCTCCCAGGCCCGGTAGACGACCTCCTGTCCGGTCGCGTCCTGAGCGGAAGCGATACCGCCGGAACGCGCGGCCTCGTAGCCGAGCCTGCTGAGGGACAGCACCAGCGCGGCGGACCCTGTCGCCTGCAGGAACCTCCGGCGCGATACTTTGCCCTTCACTACCTCGTCCAAGCCAGACTCTCCGATGCTCCTCGTCGCGCATCCGACGGCACGCCGTCAGACTCGACCCTGGTCCACGAACGACCAGAGCGAAGCCAGAGCCGCTGCGACATATCCGTGGTCCTCTCGGGTGAAGGAACAGCCCCACTCGAGAGAGGTAGACGTACCCCGCCCAGAAATGCTCCTAGGTTGTCCTGGTGGGCGCAAAGCTCGGGTCTGTGAGGCGTACCGAGAAGGGCAGCGCCTCCAGCGTCTCTCACCACCCCACTCTTGAAGGCGCCACCGAGCACGTCCTGGTTCAAAGCACCGCCGGGAACGGCAGGCGCTAGGCCCGGGAGCCTGCAAAGGCGACTCCGCGCCTGCGTCTGTGCCTCTGCCGCCGACTGGGACACGGGCCTCTTCTCCGGTATCGAGCCGACCGGGCTAGAAGAGGAAGTCACTCACCCCCCTTGCTAAGGGCTCCCCGGTCCATCGACCCGCTCACTACTTCCACTGAATCTCGGCCGGGTCGCGGTCGAAGGGCTGGAAGAGCTCCCGCCACTTGTAGACGATGAGCGTGTCCATGAGTTCGGACTTCTCACCGTTGCGGGTCTTGGCCATCTCCGCCTTCATGGTGTCCAGCGCTTTGCTGACCCGAGACCCGAAGAGCCGCTCCAAGTACTCCGTCGGGATGCGGGGGGTGCTCTCGTCGATGCTCAGGTCGTCGTTCAGGCGGTAGGGAGCCAGCGGCGGGATGTAGAAGATGTTGGGTACGGTACCGTACTCCGGGTGGAGGGGCAGAGCCACACCCCACTCATTCACCAGCTTGTGGATGGGTCCATTCTTGTCATCCAAGTAGCCCACGAACACCATCCTGCCAGGACATTGGCGGGCGCAAGCCGGCGCTACCCCTTTTTCGATACGCGGGTAGCAGAAGATGCACTGCTGGCTGATGTTCTTGACGTAGTTGAAGAAGACCTTCTTGTAGGGGCAGGCCTCCAGGCAGAACTGGTAGCCTCTACAGCGCGTCTCGTCGCGGAGGACTATACCGTCCTCCTTGCGCTTGTACATGGCGTTCCGCGGGCAGGCCTCCACGCAGACGGGATGAGTGCAGTGATTACAGAGGCGCGGGAGGTAGAAGAAGAAGCTGTTCGGATACTCACCGCCGCCCTGATCCTCATCCCAGTTGGGTCCCCATGTTGGGGGCTCGCCCAGCGGCTGCAGGTGCACCGAGGGACCCTTGCCGCTGTAGAAGACCTCGTCGTAGTTGAAATCCCAGCCACCGCCCCACTCCTCGCGGGTCGGGCGTATGCCAGGGAAGGGCACGCCGTCACGATAGCCGCCGCCCATAGTCTCGTAGTCCCTGGGGTGGCCGCGACCGGGCTGGGTATTGACGGTGCACCACCACTCGTGGTCCATGCCCTCGTCCCGCGTCCAGAGGACCTTGCAGGCCACGGAGCAGGTCTGGCAGCCAACGCACTTGTTGAGGTCGAAGACCATCGCCACCTGGCGGTCCGACTTCATCAGCTCGTCTTTCGAAACCATAGCCATGCTATCCTCCCCCTAGGCTCGAGGGTCTTGCCTCTTGGCTGGAGCCCCGGTCTGCTCCTTCGCCTTCACAGTCTCAACTCTCCAGGCTGAGTTCACGCCAGTCCTTGGAGAAGGCCTTGATGCCGGCCCTCTCTCCGCTGCTACCCTCCCAGACGGCGAAAGCCACCTTCGCCGAGCCGCCAGCCGCGAGCTGCACCGCCTCGCCTTTCTGGTCGGCGACGGTCAGGGGACGGCAGAGCACAACGTACCAGGTGCCGTCCTTCCACAGCGATCGCGCGGCGATGCGGCTCTTCTCCGTGTCCTCCACGCTGCCGATCCCCTGGGCCTGGACGTTGCGTGCCGCCTCAGGCTGATCTGCGCGCCAGAACCAGGCGTTCACGGGCGCCTTCTCACTCCCCATGGTGCCGAGCGGCGCGTCCCCGTTGAGAGGGAAGAGGACGGCAGCGCCATCCGGGAAGCCGCGACTCAAGAAGTCCACGTCGTGGCTCTGGTCCTTCCACTCCAGACGGAGGAGAAGGTCCTGGCCGTTGTGAGCGGCCCGAACGTCCAGGAAGCGGATCGCGCCGATGGGCCTATCGGCCCAGACGGTGCGAATGTAGCGGGACGGCTGGCTGACCAGGGGCGTGCCACCCAGGCCGACGGTTTCAACAGCCACTTTCTCCCACTCCGGCGAGGCGGGATCAAGCAGGGTCTTGGAGTCCAGAGCCACCTTCTTGACCAGCATGTTGCTCCCCCTTCTTGCGAGTTACACCCGGCCCTCAGGCCATCTTTGCCACGTCCACGTGGATGGCCCTATCGATGGGGATCGGCTGCCAGTGGATCGCTCGATAGCGCAGGTGGCCGTAGCCACCGGCAAGGTGCAGCCACTTGACCATCCCGGGCTCGATGTTGGCCGGGTCCTTCCAATCCGGGAACTGATACGGCTCAAAGCCGTTGTAGATGATCACCTGTCCTGGCCGGACGGCGGGCGATACCTTCACCCAGATGGACATCGATGACATGTCGTTGAAGACGCGCACCTGCTCCCCGTTCTCGATGCCGCGGGCGGCGGCGTCATCCTCGTTCATGAACATGAACGGCCGCCCCTGGTGGGTTTCGAGGATGATGCGGTTCGTCATGTTCAT
>DAOULP010000206.1:0-8119 GCA_034420175.1 Dehalococcoidia bacterium
GGGCCCCCCCACCTGCACGCCAGAACTACGACTTACGGTCTGCCGGCTACTCGGCGACGTCGATGTCGAGGTCGTCGAGGCCTGGGAAGCCCTCGGTGGTCGGATATGGTGGCTCGAAGTCGCTATCTGAGACGTCCGAGCTGTAGTCGGTGGCCTCGAGCGACATCTCCTCGCCCTGCCCAGTGGTCGTCATGTACAGGGGCACGCCATCCCCGCTCAGACACACCTCCGACTCGTCGCCTGAGTCGAGAGAACGGATCGTGAAGCACTGGGTGTCCTCCCCGGCCACCTCGCGGTCACCCGTGCCTTCGACTTCGACATTCGGGTCGCTCAGCATGTTCTCAAGCTCGCCCACGACCTGGCTTACGCCCTCCTCGGTCTCACCCGAGGTCTCCATGCAAAACCCTTCCCCGCCCAGTTCCGGGCTCAGGGCACACAGGTAGGACTTGTCGGGCCCCGTGATGACGGTGGCGCTCATCTGCTCGCCTTCGACCTCGCCCTCCAAGTCCATCCGCATGAGGTCGCCCTTCTTGTACCACGTCATGGTCCCCTCGCCCATCTCGGAGACCCCGCTGCTGCGGATTTCGTAGGTGGCCTTGAAGGTGGCATCACCAAACTTGCGGGCCAGGTCGAGAGTCTCGCTGCCGTCCCCCTGCACCTGCGGCGTGTCCTGAGCCTCTGGGGTCTCTTGGGCTTCCGGTGTCTCCTGGTCCACGGCCGACTCATCGGCCGAACGAGTCGCTGTGGGAGCGCCCGGTTCGTCCTCGTCATTACCGTCGCACGCCCAGACCAGACCGGCGGAGAAGACCACGAGTAGCGTCAGCAAGACCCATCTCGTCGTTCGCATGTCACTCCTCCTGGCGAGAGCCAGCCGTTCCTTGCTGCTACCTCGGCACGAGTACCAGGACCCAGGCGGCACAAGCTGCGCGCCGCCCAGGACCCAGCGGTCCCTTGGGCAGACTCTAGGTCGTCGGGTAGCCTCCGTCAAGTGATCTTGCCTCAGGGGCCGGGCTCTGTCGTCCGCTTCGACCCGTCCCGCCACCACCGGGCTGGGTCTCGGGGGCTGATTCTCCAGTGTTGTCTGATGTCAGGAGATGGCACATACTCACGGGGGAGGTGAGTCATGTCCAAGCGCCAGAAGCGTGTTCCGCCCCTTGACATGGCAGCCGTTCGCGGCCTCGAGGAATGGGTCTGGCTCTACCAGGCCTACAACGCCACGTTCAAGGTCAGCGAGCTCGCTCTTCTGCCGCACCGTATCACCATGCCCCAGCTCCATTTGCTGGCTGTGCTGGTGTCTGCCGGCGGCACTCTGCCCTCGACCCGCATCGGCCGCTACATGGTGAAGGAGGCGCAGACGATAACCGGCCTCGTCGACCGGATGGTGGCGGCAGGCTGGCTCGCTCGCGAGAGTGACCCTAGGGACCGACGCAAGACCCTGGTCTCGCTCACAGACGCGGGAATCAAGAAGTTCGAGGAGAGCTTCCCCGTCGCCAAACAGGTAGGCAGCGCGATATTCGCAACTCTTGCGGACCAGGAGCTGATGGGACTGCGGGTGGCAGTGGAGAAGCTACGGGAGTCGGCCCTCTCCCGCCTGGGCGTTCGCCTCTAGTATCCGGCCGCCGGGCCGCGACCTGTACTGCCGTCCGCGCCCCCGTCTTCCCTTCGGTGGGCGCGACAGCCCGGATGGACTTGTGGTTCGACCCTGACTGGCTACTGCTGCTGTGATCTACGTCTTCTACGGTGCTGACAGCTTCACTCTCCACGAGACCCTCGCCGAGCTCAAGTCGGAGCTGGACGGCGATGGCATGCTCGCCACCAACACCGTCGTCTTTGACGGTCACCAGCTACGCCCCGAGGAGCTGCAAACCGTCTGCGGAACGCTGCCTTTCATGGGTTCCCACCGCCTGGTTCTCGTGGAGGGGTTCCTGGGCCGTTTCGAAACCGGTCGTGACCGCCGCCGAGGTGCCGGAGGCCGGGCGGGACAGCCCGGGCGGCGGCCAGACCTGGGCCCCTGGCGGGACCTGCCTGCTGTCCTAGAGGGCCTGCCTCCGTCCACCGCCTTGGTCTTCGTCGATGGGGACGTCTCGAACAAGAACCCCGTGCTGCGAATGCTCTCGCCTCTGGCTCAGGTGCAGGTCTTTCCCCGTCTCGCCCAGCGGGACCTCGTCGGCTGGATCCAGGACCGCGCCTGCCGGGAGAACGTGGCAATCTCGCCGGCCGCCGTTCGGCTCTTGGCGACCCTGGTGGGGAACGATCTCTGGGCCCTCTGGCAGGAGCTGAGCAAGCTGTCTCTCTGCGCCCAGGGTCGGCAGATCGAGGAAGAAGACGTCCGCGCCCTGACGGTCGCCGCCCGCGAAGTGAGCGTCTTTCCGGTGGTGGATGCCGTGGTCGAGGGCCGGCCTGACCAGGCGCTCCGCCTCTTGGAGCATCTCCTCGATCAGGGCGCGGCAGCCCCGTACGTGCTGGCGATGCTCACCCGTCAGTACAGAAACCTTCTCCTCGCCACGGAAATGCTTCGCCAGCGCCGTCCGACGCGAGAGATCGGCGAGCGGCTGGGCATCAGCTCGCAGTTCGCGCTCGGCAAGGTGGTGGATCAGGCGAAGCGATACCCGCCAGCCAGACTGGCTGCCAGCTACCGCCGTCTCTTGGAGGCTGATGTAGCCATCAAGACCGGCATCTACCGTGAGGAGCTTGCGCTGGAGGTTCTGGTGGAGGATCTAGCGCGATTGGCTGCCGCCCCCGGTGCCAGGGCTCACTCGTCCTCGGGTTCCTGGTAGACAGGGTTCAGGCAGGCCGCCCGATGCCCGGGCGATAGCTCACTCAGCGGCGGCCACGGCTCCTGGCGGCAGGCGGTGACCGCCTTGTGGCAGCGAGGCAGGAAGCCGCACCCGGGCGGCAGCTCTCCGAGGTCGGGTGGCGATCCCTTGATGGAACGCAGCGGTCCCTGGCTGCCGTCGAGCCTGGGCAGGGCCGACAGGAGCGCCCAGGTGTACGGATGGCGGGGTCGCCGGAAGACCTCTTTGACCCGGCCGCTCTCCACAGTCCTGCCCGCGTACATCACTGCGACTTCGTCCGCCATTTGAGCGACCACCCCCAGGTCGTGGGTGATGAGGATGACCGAGAGCTCGCGCTCGCTCTTCAGGCGGTTGAGTTCGTCCAGGATGGCCGCCTGGACCGTGACATCGAGAGACGATGTTGGCTCATCGGCGATGACGATCTGCGGGTCGAGGACGGTCGCGATGGCGATCATCACCCGCTGGCACATCCCTCCCGACAGGTGAAAGGGGTACTCCTGGACGAGCCGCTCCGGGTGAGGCAGACCCATGTGGCGCAGAACGTCCACAGTCATGCGTCGCGCCTCTCGCTTGGAGAGTGACAGGTGCGTGGTGATTGTCTCCTCGACCTGCACGCCGATGGGCAGGACCGGGTTCAGGCCGGCCACGGGGTCCTGGAAGATCATCGATATCTCGCGGCCGCGCATCCGGCGGAGATCCTCGCTGCTCATGACCGTTACGTCGTTCCCACGGTAGAGGACGCGCCCAGCGACGATGCGGCCCGGGTGGGGGACGAGGTTCAGGACCGATAGCCCCAGGGTTGTCTTCCCGCAGCCGCTCTCCCCCACGATACCCAGAGTCGTGCCACGACGCAGTTCGAAGCTGACGCCGTCGACGGCCTTGACCACGCCTTCCTTGTTCAAGTAATGGGTGCTCAGGTCCTCGACTCGGAGGACAACGTCGTCGAGTGGCTTGCCAGGGATGGAGGAGATGATGGTGATACCCCGCCCAGGGCCAGCCACGCCTGGCGCCCAGCAGGCGGGCTGCGACCCACAACGCTATTATACCGCGGCTGACTCGTGCGGCGGCGAGCTAGGAGACAGGCCGGAAGACGGAGAGCACCCGGCCCTGGATCTCCACATTCGAGGCGTCGGTGTAGATGGGGGGAAGGGTCTCGTTGGCGGGCTGGAGGCGCACGCGGTCTCCCTCTCGATAGTACTTCTTGAGGGTGACCTCCTCTTCCTTCTTGAGCCAGGCCGCCACCATGTCCCCGTCCTGGGCTGTGTTCGCCTGCTCCATGACCACCACGTCACCATCGTTGATGAGGGCGTCGATCATGGACGTGCCCCTGACACGGAGGGCGAAGATGTTCTCCCGGCCGCCCGTCATGTCCGGCGTGACGGACACCGACTCGTCGTAGGCGACGGCACCCTCCGGCACAGGGATAGGCTGGCCGGCGGCGATACGCCCCACGAGAGGCACGGCGACGCTGCGGGCCCGGCGGCCGCTGCCATCGAGCAGCTCGATGGCCCGCGAGACCTCCCGGTCGCGCCGGATGTGGCCCATTCGCTCCAGGGCCTTGAGGTTGTAGTCCACCACAGAGGTGGAGCTGATGCCGCAGGCCACCTGGATGTCGCGGATGCTGGGCGGATACTCCTTGTCGTCGATGAAGCGACGAATGAACGCCAGTATCTTCTGCTGTCTGGAGGATAGGGGCTTCATGGCTCACCCTCGTTCTTATGCTCGGAACGTGTGTTCTGTCGAACAAGGGTACCACCGCCCTACAACGTTGTCAACCCCAGCGCCGCTTCGATCTGCACTGAGCTCCAGACTGGGGCGTGGGCCTTCTCCAGACGTGCGCCGGGCACCTCGCCTCGAGCGATCCCTGCGGTTGCCCTTGTCCGGCGGGGGCTCCTAGAATGAGAAATGAAGAACGCCGGGATGGACGGGGCGCCCACCTGGGCGCCCTCAGCGCGCAAGGGGACAGAGAATGGAGAAGACGTCTAGCCTGGAAGGCCTCGCTGCTGGGGAGGAGAGCGCCGAGTCGGGTGAGGAGCAGGAGGTCAAGCGCGCCCTCGTCGTCACCGCCCACCCGGACGACTCCGAGTTCGGCTGCGGCGGCACGGCTGCGCTCTGGTCGCAGCAGGGGTGGGAGTTCTACCAGCTCGTCTGCTCGAACGGCAGCAAGGGCAGCGCCGACCCGGAGATGACGCCCGAGCGCCTTGCGCCCCTGCGCCGCGACGAGCAGCGGGCGGCTGCCCGGAGGCTGGGCGTCAAGGACGTCTTCTTCCTCGACCACGAGGACGGCGAGCTCACCTACACCCGGGAGCTGCTGGGCGAGGTCGTGCGCCACATTCGCCTCATCCGGCCCGACGCCGTCTTCACCCACGATCCCGAGAGCGTCATCGTCCGCGACAGCTTCGTGAACCACGCCGACCACCGCTGCGCCGGGCTGGTGGCCATCGACGCCGTCTATCCCGCCGCCCGCGACCGCTGGAACTTCCCCGAGCACCTGGAGGAGGGCCTGGAGCCCCACAACGTCAAGGAGATCTACATCTGGAGCTACGACAAGGCGAACTTCACGGTTGACATAACCGACGTTGTGGACCTGAAGGTGCAGGCACTCCTGGAGCACAAGACGCAATTCGGCGACGGGACGGACTTCCTCAAGTTCGTCAAGGAGCGCTGGCGGGACGAGTCCGGCCGCTACCTCGAACGCTTCCGCCGCGTGGTCCTCTTCCGCTAGCCAGCGGCGACTCGGGGAGTGTCAGGGCCGCCTCCTGTTGGCGCGCGAACCGCGCGCCAGGTCGACTGATTGATCTGAGCAGTAGGGGACCCTCCCGGCCGTGGGTGCCGACCCGTAAGGGCGTAGCTTCAGCTGCGCCCGCTCCGCGCAGGGCCGACCTTCCTCCAGAGGCGGACCCGCCTCGGGTGGGGAAGGTTGGCCCCTACCAGGTTTGACTCCCCACCTGGCGTAGCGCCTTGAGATGAGGTTGCCCGTTCGGCGTGTGCGTTGGGCTTACCTGGTCCAGCCCTTGGGCCTGGCTGTGCGGGGCGCCGCCGTCTGGTCGCGCCCGCGCGTGAATGTGCCGGGCTCTCAGGTCATATCCGTGGCCGGTTCCAGTTTGAACGAGATCTCGTAGAGGTAGATGTCGACCGCAGGGACGGCGGCGACAGCGAGCCGAAGACGGTCGGTCAGCTCGTTGGCGATCAGTATGCCTCGAACCCTCTTGTCGGAAGGGCAGAGCTTGTGCTGGACCCACCCCATGTAGCCCAGGAGTTGTCCCACAGCCTGGCGGTCCGGCTCGCCCCGCTTCGTTTCGATGACCACGAAGTTGCCGTCGGCATCAGTGCAGAGGAAGTCGATGATTCCGACGCTCGGGTCAGAGGTCATGAACTCCCGTCCCTGGGCACCCTGGTAGAGGGTCAGTTGCGGGAATACCGTGCCCCAGTTGCGATGAAGATAGTCCTGAAGGTGTAGCTCAAGCAGTGCAGCTCCGGTGAAGGCCCCCTCGGCCTCTTGCAGCGCTTCTTCGCTGTCCTCGTCCTGCGGGGCAAGGGTCGTACTTGGGTTCCCGAGCCATTCTAGGAGCTGGGCGTAGCTGACGTTGTCCAAGTCCTCACGGGGGCTCGATAGGTAGGCGCGGCGCTCCTCGTCGGTCAGCAGTCGGTAGCGTTTCCCCCTCATGGTCGGATCGTCCGTGACAAAGAGCGGGTTCCGTCGGTATCCAGCGCCCGGGTAAGCGTCCTTGCTTGGGTCGTTCACGCAATGGAATCTGAGATCAGCGTCGACCGTTCCCCTGTTGACCCCCGGTTGGGCGGCCAGGACTTCGCGCACGACCTCGCCTGCCGTGAGCCACTCTCGTCCTCGCTCGTGCGCGGCGCGCACAGCGTCGCGCATTACTTCCCAAACTGCCATCAGATGATCACCTCCAGTCCCCCCATGTAGCCGCGCAGGGCATCGGGCACGACGACGGAGCCGTCGGGCTGCTGGTACGTCTCCAGGACGGCGGCCAGGGTGCGCGGCAGGGCGACGCCGGAGCCGTTGAGGGTGTGGACGAACTGCGGCCGGGCGCCTTCCTCGGGGCGGAAGCGGACGTTGGCCCGGCGCGCCTGGTAGTCGGCGCAGTTGGAGCAGGTGGACACCTCCAGCCACTCCTGGCAGCCGGGGGCCCACACCTCTAGGTCGTAGCTCTTGACGGCGGTGACGCCTAGGTCGCCGGTGCAGAGCTCCTTGACGCGATAGGCCAGGCCCAGGCCGCGCAGGGTCTCCTCGGCGTCGGCCGTCATGGAGTCCAGGGCCGCGTCCGACTCCTCTGGGACGCAGAACCGGTACAGCTCCACCTTGTCGAACTGATGGCCGCGCTTGATGCCGCGCACGTCGCGACCGGCCTTCATCTTCTCGCGCCGGAAGCAGGCGGTGTAGGCGACGTAGTCCAGGGGAAGGGTGCCGGGCTCCAGGATCTCGTCGCGGTGCAGGTTCGTGACCGGCACCTCGGCTGTGGGGACCATCCACAGATCGTCTTCCACGTCGTGGTAGAGGTTGTCGGCGAACTTCGGCAGCTGGCCGGCGCCCCACATGCACTCCTCCCTGACCATGAAGGGCAGGTAGACCTCCGTGTAGCCGTGCCGGCTGGTGTGGAGGTCCAGCATGTAGGCGATGAGGGCGCGCTGAAGGCGGGCGCCGCCATCCCTGAGCACGTAGAACCGCGAGCCCGCTAGCTTGGCGCCGCGCTCGAAGTCGATGATGCCCAACCGCTCGCCCAGGTCCCAGTGGGGCAGCGGCGTGAAGTCGAACTCCTTCGGCTCGCCCTGCTGGCGGACGACGGGGTTGTCGTCCTCGCCTTCGCCGGGAGGCACGTCGGGCCGGGGGATGTTGGGCACCTCCAGCAGGAGGCGGTTCAGGCGCTCCTCCGTCTCCCGGAGTTCTTTCTCGAAGCCGTCGATGCGCTCCGAGACGCCCCTCATGCCGTCGATCAGGCGTTGGCGCTCGGCGGGGTCCTTGGCGGCGCCGATGCGCTTCCCGGCCTGGTTGCGCTCCGCCTTCAGCGCCTCCATCTCGGTCAAGGCGCGACGGCGGGCGCTGTCCAGCTCAAGGATCTCGTCGATGGGCGCCGTCGTGTGGCGGCGGGCGACGGCCTCGCGCACCTCGTCGGGCTTCTCTCGGATGAATTGAAGGCTGAGCATGGTCTCCTAGAGTCGGATCAGCTCCTCGAGCCAGTCCACGGGCTCGTTCTTCCTCCTCCAGAACAGGTCCTCGAAGAGGTAGTGAGCGGCCAGCATGCGCCAGCGGCCCCAACGGCGCTTCGCCTCGTCAATGATGCGCTCCCCAGGCACGAGCTCCT
>DAOULP010000207.1:0-8420 GCA_034420175.1 Dehalococcoidia bacterium
TCAGGTAGTAGACGAAGCCTGGGAAGGTGTAGGAGACGTAGACCTCTCGCAGCAGGTAGGAGATCCCGAGACCCATGGCCGCCACACCGAGCAGTAGCAGCAGCAGCCACCGCTTGATGTGCATGCCATAGTAGAACCACTTGATGAAGTCGCTGTCGCCTAGGCTGCGCATTTGCCCCGGATTATACCACCTGCTCTGTAAAGGGGAATACCTGAGTTAGCAATTCCCTGCCTGCTGATCCAGACGCTCGCGCAGGAGCTGCTGGACAATCCCGGCGTTGGCCCGACCGCGCGTCTCGCGCATGACTCGGCCTACCAAGAACTTGACCGCCTCCTGCTTGCCGCCCTGGTAGTCGGCGACGGCCTTGGGATTCTCTGCGACCACCTTCTCGACGACGGCCCCCAGTTCGTCCGTGGCGCTGATCTGAGTGAGTCCCCGCTGCTTGACCACCTCCGCGGGCGCCTTGCCCGTGGCGAACATCTCCTCGAAGACGGCCTTGGCGGTGGTTCCAGTGATGGTGCCATCCTCAATCAACCGGATCATACCATAGAGTTGGTCGGGACGGACCTTCGATGCTGTGATGTCGGTCTCGCTCGCGTTTAGGAGGCGTGCGAAGTCTCCCAGAATCCAGTTGGACACCGACTTGGCCCGGCGGTGCAGCACCGCCTCCTCTTCGCCCTTCAGCGGTGCGAGGGACGCCTCGAAGTAGTCGGCGCGCTCACGGTCCTCTGTCAGCAAACTGGCCTCATAGGGCGTGAGCCCGTACTGCTGAAGGAACCGGTCTCGTTTGGCGTCGGGCAGCTCGGGCAGGCGAGCGCGGACGCCCTCTACGTACTCCCGAGTGAAGGTCATGGGCGGCAGGTCGGGCTCCGGGAAGTAGCGGTAGTCGTGCGCGTATTCCTTGCTCCGCTGCGACACCGTCTCGCCCGACTCATCACGCCAGCCGCGTGTCTCCTGCACCACGCGGTCCCCTGACTCCAAGGCCTCTGTCTGACGCTGCACCTCGTACTCGAGGGCGCGATACATGGCGCGAAAGCTGTTGATGTTCTTCAATTCCACCTTGGTGCCGAACTCCTCGATGCCGGCGGGACGGAGGCTGATGTTGGGCTCGCACCGAAAGCTGCCTTCCTCCATGTCGGCCGTGCTGGCGCCGATGTAGCGGAGGATCTGCCGCAGCTTCATGGCCCACTGGCGAGCCTCCTCCGGCGACCGTATGTCGGGTTCGGACACGATCTCCATGAGGGGGGTGCCGGAGCGGTTGACGTCGACCAGGCTATAGGGCTGACCGGCCTCGTCGACGCGGTGGACCAGGCGGGCCGTGTCCTCCTCCAGGTGCACGCGGGTGATACCGACCCGCTTGCGTTCGCCGTTGACCTCGATCTCCAGCCAGCCGTTGCGGGAGAGCGGCATATCGTATTGGGAGATCTGGTAGCCCTTCATGAGGTCCGGGTAGTGGTAGTTCTTGCGGTCGAACTTCGAGCGCTCCGGGATGGTGCAGTTGAGGGCCAGAGCGGTCATGATCGTGTACTCGACGGCCTGCTGGTTGATGACGGGCAGGACGCCGGGCATGCCCAGGCAGACAGGGCAGACGTGGGTGTTGGCGGGAGCCGATGCGTAGTCGGCGCTGCAGCGGCAGAACATCTTGCCGCGGGTGGTGAGCTGCGTGTGCACCTCAACGCCGATGATGGTCTCGTATTTCGAGGCGACCGTGGTAGCCATCAGTAACGATCAGTATAACGAAGGTACCAGGGTCGGGCAAACAGAGCGGCGCCGAGCTACGAAATGCCGAAGGCCGGGCGGGTGCCCGGCCCTCGGTGGTCGGCTGATGATACCTCCGCGCGGGGGACAGTGCTGACTTCGGGGTTCGAGCCTACGGCCCGCTGCAATCCACTGCGTAGGCCTGGGCGAGCACGGCGAGCAGATCTCGCATGTCGATGACCCCGTCAGGCGGCCCGGCCGGATCGATACCTGTGACAGGGTCTGGCGCAAGGCCGGGCGACCGGTCATAGTCTCGGCCGTCAGGGACGCCGTCTGGTGTGATGTCGGCAATCCGGTCGCCGTCAGTGTCGATCCCCTTGTCGCTGTCGTACGACACGCCGTTGGCGTTTGGACCGGCGTCGTCTTCCGCGAAGGCGTAGAGCATGACCGCTAGCACGTCTCCCATGTCGACAATGCTGTTCCTGACGCCGTTGGCGCCGTTGGCATCAGCCCTGGCCGGGACCGGCACGTCGTAGACGTCGTACCAGCCGTAGGGGTCGAATACGGAGCCCAGGACTGCTTCCTGGGCATCGGTGCAACCGTCGTCGTCGAGGTCGTTCACCGGGCCTCGGCAAGGCCCGTCTGCATCGCGGCCGATACACGAGACACACTCCACTTGCGCATCGTCCAGGGCTGTGAGGATGTTCGGACCACCGGTTCCCATGGTCCTTGTGAAGATGGGCGCTTCCCCTTCCACGACAAGGTGCAAGGCGCTGGTGCCCTGGTCAATGCACTCGAACGTGGCGTGGTCCGTCGGCCCTGTGAAGCCTGTTGTCTCGTCGAACAGGAGGCACCCGGAGAGGAGCCGGCCGGGGTAGGACGCCAATGCGGCCGGGCACAGGTTGAAGAGACGATCAGGCGGCTCCTCGAGGTACTCGTGGTCTGCGAGGGCGAGTACGGAAGGGTCCCACGTCAAGGCTAGCTGATAGCCCGCATAGGAGTCGGCGGCCTCAGTGATGACGATGTCGACGTCAAAGGTGGAGCCTACCGCGGCGTCTCGGGTCGCGTCCACGGTTCCGCCCGAAATGGTGTCAACGGCCATGCGGTTGGGTGGCACGCTCGTCGGGGTCGGCGTGGGGGTTATCGTGGGCGTGGGCGTCAGCGTTGGCGTGAGGGTTATCGTTGGTGTGAGGGTTATCGTCGGTGTGAGGGTCACGGTTGGTGTGAGGGTTATGGTCGGTGTGGGCGGTGTCGTCGGCGTGATGGTGGGCGTTGGGGTTGGGCAGGTTGGGCAGAAGGGATCGGAGAACTCCGACGTGTTGCCGCTGCTGTCCGTGTTGGTGGCGGTGACGTAGGGGCCGGTCACCGCGCCTTCGAAGGACCACTCCCCGAGAGCGTTGGCAGCGGTCGAGCCGTGATAGACCCGTCCCTCGTCCTCGTCGTCGGAGAAGACATCGATCTCGCAGTTGGGGCAGGCGGTGCCCGACGCAGAGCCAGCGGTGCTGACCGTCGGCGGGGTCAGTTCGGTGTTGCCGCCGTCCATGTTCTCGATGCCCTGCCCGGCGTTGGAGTGGATGGAGTTACCGCGGATGCTGTTGCCGGTGGTAGAGCTATCATGGATGTACACGCCGTTGCCGCCGTTGTAGGCGATCACGCTTCCCTCACCGTCGCCAATCCCCCCGATGGTGTTCCCTGACGCACCCGACCGAATGGTGACGGCGTCCCCGCCGTTGCCGAGGTCGGCCAAGCCGGCTACGTCTGTGCCGATGAGGTTCCCTTGGACCACGTTCCCGGTCGCTGCGGTCCCGGAGATCCAGATTCCCTGCCCCGTGTTGCCTGAGATGAGGTTGCCTGCCTCGGCCGTCGAGCCCCCTATGATGTTGTTTGGCCCGTTGATGCCGACACCCCAACCGTTGCCCAGCGCGACTGTGCCCGTCACGTTTGTGCCGATGAGGTTACCTTGGACCACGCTGCCCGTCTCGTCGTCGCTCCAGATGTTGACACCGGCCGCGTTGCCTGAGATGACGTTACCTGCCCCGGGCGCCGTGCCGCCGATCGTGGTGTCAGGAGCCAACACGACCACACCATCGTCTTCGTTTGGCAGCAGTGCGGTGCCGGTCACGTCCGTCCCAATGAGGTTGCCCTGCACCAGGTTGCCCGTTGCCTCCGGTCCCCCCCAAATCATGACGCCTTGCCCGTCGTTGCCGGAGATCACGTTGCGCGCGCCTTCTGTGCTCCCCCCGATGGTGTTGTTGGGCGGGCCTTGGATGAACACGCCGTCGTTCCAGTTACCAATGGCCACAGTACCGGTGGCGTCCGTGCCGATGAGGTTGCCCTGAACCACGTTCCCCGCGGCGCTGCTCCCTTCGACCTGGACGCCAAAGTCAGCGTTCCCCGAGATGACGTTGCCCGCGCCTTCGGCGGTCCCGCCGATGCTGTTGCTGGGTGCGTCTGTGATGAGCACGCCAGGGCCCCAGTTGGTCAGACGGTTGACGCCCGAGACATCGGTGCCGATGAAGTTGCCCTGCAGGACGTTCCCCGACGCGCCGCCGCCGGATATGGAAACACCGTAGGGGTAGTTGTTCGAGATGACATTGCGAGCCAGGGTCGTCGTTCCTCCAATGGTGTTGTTGGGCGCACCATCGATCAGGACGCCGCCATGGCTGTTTTCGAGGGAGGGGCTGTCGGCTGCGTTGGTGCCGATGAGGTTGCCCTGCACGACGTTCCCTGTCGCGCCGCCGCCAAGAATCTGGAGACCGGGGCCGAAGTAGCTGCCTGAGATGACATTGCCCGCTCCCTCGGTTGTCCCGCCGATGGTGTTGCCGGGCGCATCGCTGATCGAAACTCCGCTGTAGAAGTTCCCAAGGGGTTCGCTGCCCGTCGGCTCCGTCCCAATGAAGTTGCCCTGCACGACGTTGCCCGACGCGCCGCTGCCGGAGATCTCTATCCCGTAGGAGTGGTTGCCAGAGACGACGTTGCGTGCGCCCTCAGCCGTCCCGCCAATGGTATTGCCGGGCGTGCCATCGACTGCCACACCAGCCTTCTCGTTTGAATAGGGGAGGGTACCGGTGACGTCGGTGCCGATGAAGTTGCCTTCGATCACGTTGCCGCCGTTGACCTCGATGAGGATCCCGTTGCCGTCGAAGCGGTTGACCACCAGCCCACGCACCGTGCTGCTGCCGCCGGTGATGTGCAGCCCGTCTGTGCTTGCCCCTGCGTTCTCTCCGTCCAGTTCGACGACAGGGCTGCCGTCGAAGTCCGGTTCCGTGGTCCCGTCGATGATCAAGGCATCAGTGATGGCGGGCAGAGCTGACAGCGGCTGGATGGTGTGAGGCCCGCTGCCAGTGATGTCGAAGGCGATCGTGTCTGTGCCCGGATTGACGTTGGCGGTGGTGATCGCCTCGCGCAGGCTGCAGTGGGTGCCGTCGCAGGTGCCGTCATCGACGTCGTCCGTGGCGTTGACTGTGAACGTGGTCGAAGAGGCCTGGGAGGCGTTGCTGCCCGGGAAGAAGAGGATCAGCAGCAGGGCCGAGAGCAAAGCCAGCAGGCAGCCCGAGTACAGTGACGTGCGTCTCATGGCGAACCTCCGTGTTCCGATTGTGGCCCGTTCATCGCTACGCGTGCGCCGGGCCCCACACCAGGAGTATCGGCATGGGCCTGCGCAATCTGCATAGCCGCGAAGTGCGGGAGCTTTGCGAACCTGCTTGCCGGCGAGGGTGTGTGTGATCCTGGGGTGTCAGGCGCGGGCGAGCATGATTAGGGGACGAGCTGGAAGCGTGGCGTATGAGGCGAGGACGGGAAAGGCCAGGGTGAGTCGTAGTGCGGCGGAAGGGGACCCAAAGGAAGCCGTCGAGGCCTGAAGGCCTCCTCTACGTGCTAGGCGTCTCTGGCCGTGTGGCGCTGCCTACCCCTCCACCGCCTGGGCCCGGCGGCGGGCCCGGTCGACCAGCGGGCCGAGCCCGTCGGGTGGGAGGACGCCTTCGTCGGTGATCAGCGCGGTGACCTGGCGAGCGGGCGTGCGCTCGAAGTAGACGTTGCGGGCGGTGACGCCGTCGATGGCATCGGACAGGACCTCGCGCGGATCGCTTTCCTCGGCGTCGACATCTGTCCACCCCTGGCGGGCCGAGATCTTCAGCGACTCGCAGGCGACGTAGAAGGGGACACCGCGGGCGTCGGCTGCCAGGGCTAGAGGATAGGTCCCCACCTTGTTGATCACCGACCCGTCGGCGAGGACGCCGTCGGCGCCCACGAGCACCGCCTCCACCTGCGACAGGAAGACCGGCCCCTGGGCGTCGGTGACCAGCGTCACGGCAATGCCGGCTGCCGTCAACTCGCGGGCGGTGGCCAGCCCCTCCAGCAGGGGCCGGCTCTCGCAGACGACGACTCGGTCCGGGCGCCGGGCGCGCAGGCCGGCGATGGCGCTGGACGAGTAGCTGTGCGTGAGGACCGTCGGAGGTAGGAGACCCGTGGCGTAGACCGCGATGGCCTCTGAGGCCTTCTCCCACCCGTCGCTGACCTCCCGGGCGGCTTCCTGCACACGACGGCGCAGCACGTCGACAGCCGCTTCGGAGGGGGCGTCGGCGGCCGTCTCCACAAGGAGGCCGGCGACCTGGGCGAGGGCGAGCATGCTGGGACGCGCCTGGGCCAGACGCCGGGCGGCCTCCCTCAGGCCCGCGAGGAACTCCTGTCGAGATGTGGCCGGCGCTTCCTGCGCCCAGGCGTCGAGGACGGCGGCGAGTTGCCGGGAGAGCGCACTGGCGCCGCTGCGACGGTCGGCCCGCAGCGACGCCACCGCGGAGACCAGCGCCTCCTCCGAGGAGTTGTTAGGCGTGTTCATCGTTGCCTGTCCAGCGCATTCGGGCCGTCCCGTGAGGTGCGGCCTGGGCTAGGTGCCGGTCATCCGCCATAATACCAGCCCTGTTCGGCTCCGGGATGGGGAGCGCGCGGCACGGGGCGTCAACTGTGAAATTGCGTGCGTGCGCACTTGAAAGCTGCCGCACTTTGAGAGACAATGGTTGAGCATGCAACTGGGAGGCAGCCCATGGTTATCTCGAACCGAACCGATGTCGCGCCCCTTCAGCGGGGCAAGCACGCCAAGGATAGGCGCCAGCAGGCACTGATCGAGGCGGCGACTACCGTCTTCGCCGACCACGGCTACGACGCAGCGACGACCCGGGAGGTGGCGGAGCGGGCCGGCTGCTCCGAGGGCCTCATCCACCGCTACTTCGGCGGCAAGCGCGGCCTGCTGCTCGCCGCCCTGGAGAGCCGGTGCGGTGAGGTCGTCCAGCAGCTCGATGCGGCCCTTCCCCAACCCGAAAGCCTTGAGGAGGAGATCGAGCAGTTCCTCTTGTGGCATCTGGCGGCCATGTGGGAGCGGCGGGACGTGATGCGGGTCAGCGTTTCCCAGGCCATTATCGACCCCGAGGTCGGTCGCAGCGTCAACGACAGCATCAACAGGCGCCGCGTCGACCTCATCATCGAGAGGCTGCGGCGGCACCAGCAGGCGGGTCGCCTCAGCACCGAGTCGGAGCTCGAGGCTGTGGCGCACGCCATAGCTGGGCTCGGCTTCTCATTCGGGTTTCTGGGTCAAGTCGTGTTCGAAATGGATCGCGCCTACCTGCGTCGCGTCGCTGCCGTGGTGGCCGGGGTGCTCAGCCGGGGCATGGCCGCGGGATCGGAGGCTCAGGCGTGAAGGCGCGCATTCGTGATAGGGAGAGGGCGGATCGATGAGGCGGTTGGAATACAAGTGGCTCGTCGCCGTCGCGTTTGTGTTCGGCATCTTCATGACCCTGCTGGACATGACGATCGTTAACGTCGCGCTGCCCACGTTCGCCAAGGACTTCAACGCTCCGACGACGACCATCGAATGGGTCGTCACGGCCTATCTGTTGAGCCTGGCGGTCTTCATTCCCGCCAGCGGATGGGTCGGCGACCGGTTCGGCACGAAACGTACCTTCATGTTTGCCCTCATCGTGTTCACGCTGGGCTCGGTGCTCTGCGCCCTCGCCTGGAGCATCCACGCATTGATAGCCTTCCGCGTGTTCCAGGGCGTGGGCGGCGGCATGCTGACGCCTGTCGGCATGGCCATGCTGTTCAGGGCGTTCCCCCCGGCGGAGCGGGCGCAAGCCTCCGCCGTGCTCGCCATCCCCACCGTGGTGGCGCCCGCCAGCGGGCCGGTGCTGGGCGGATACCTGGTGGAGTATCAGTCCTGGCACTGGGTCTTCCTGATCAACGTACCCATCGGCATTGTCGGGCTGGTGGTGGCTGCGCTCTTACTGCGGGAGCAGAAGCAGGCGGATCCGGGGCGCCTGGACGTGCCAGGCTTGCTGCTCTCCGGGGTGGGCCTCGCTACTCTCATGTACGGTCTTGCCGAGGCGGGGACACGCGGCCTTGGCGATTCCCGGGTGCTGGCGATCGGTTTTGCGGGCCTTGCTATCCTCGGCGTCTTCGCCGTGGTCGAACTGCGGGCCAAACAGCCCATGGTGGACATCCGTCTTCTCCGCGACAAGCTCTTCAGGGCGGCGACTGCCGTTCAGTTCGCAGCTTTCAGCGGCTTTGGCGGTGCGCTCTTCCTGCTGCCGCTTCTGCTGCAGGCGGAGATGGGGCTCAGTCCACTAGAGTCGGGCCTTACCACTTTTCCGCAAGCTATCGGAGTGGCCATGATGGCGCAGCCCGCCGGACGTCTCTACCGGCGCATCGGGCCGCGGCGCATGATGGTGGT
>DAOULP010000208.1:0-7331 GCA_034420175.1 Dehalococcoidia bacterium
GGGCCACGACGGAGGCGTTGCGGGTCAGGAGGTCCACCATTCGCCCCTTGCCCTCATCACCCCACTGAGCGCCAATGACGACTATGACCGGCATGACATGAATCGCGGCCGTCCCGGCCCGGGCCGATAGAGCGGCCGCTCACTCCTTTCGCCCAAAGTCCGCGCCGAGTATAGCAGATCGCATGGAACGGGCAAAGGATTCCAGCGGCGCGGTGCTTGGGAATGATCTAAGATGGGACGACAGAGCAGTTCGGAGCCGAGGTGGGTCGTGCGCTGGCTAGCTCCCCTCGCCCTTCTCCTGGCGCTCGTGGCCGCCGCCTGTGCCGACAGCGGACCGCTGCCCCCGACCGGCGGCGAGCCAGTCGACGAGGCAGCCCTGGTCTTCGAAGGAGTATCCCACCGCGCGGCGGCCAGCCAGCTTACGACCTCACCCTCCCCATCCGACCTCGAGCAGCTCGGACGCGGCGAAACGCAGGAGGGGATGGTCGACGTCTTCCGGCTCCGATCAGGAGACAACGACTGGGAGGTGCTGACGGGCTCCGGCGAGCGCTGGGTCATCTGGGAGCCTCTATCGCTGCAGCGGGCCCGGGGCGATCTGTCGGGGCGCCTGGACGTGCCCGACGCTGAGGTATCGACGACGGAGGTCACCCGCGTTGAATGGCCCGACGCCTGCCTGGGCGCCGCCGGCCGCGGGGAGGTCTGCGCCGAGGTCATCACCCCCGGCTTCCGCATCGTCCTGGAGGCGCAGAGCCGGGAGCACGTCTATCACAGCGACCTGCGAGGGAACGTGCGCCCCGGTCCGTGAGGAGCGGCCCGCTGGCTAGCGGCCCTTGTACTCCGGCTTTCTCCCCTGCGAGAACGCGGTCGGGCCCTCTCGGGAGTCTTCGGTGAGCCAGATCTGGTCAGAGAGCTTGCTTTCGAGCGCCAGCCCCTCCTCCAAGGTCAGGTTGTAGCCCCGACAGGCCGACTCCTTGGCCGCCTTGACAGCAAGGGGCCCGTTCTCGCAGATGAGATCGGCCAGCTCCATGGCCCTGGGCATCAGCTCCGGCAGGGACAAGACCTGGCTGACCAGCCCGTAGCTCAGCGCCGTCTGGGCGTCGATGCGGGAACCGAGGATGATGAGCTCCAGGGCCTTCGCCAGGCCGATCGCGCGCGGCAGTCGCTGAGTGCCCCCAGCGCCCGGGATGATGGCCCGCGTCACCTCGGGCAGGCCGAAGGTGGCGTTCTCGGAGGCGATGCGTATGTCGCAGCAGAGAGCCATCTCCAGGCCTCCGGCCAGGCAGTGACCGTTGATGGCGGCGATCATCGGCTTCAAGATCTCGATGCCGCGGGTGATGCCGCCGAAGGGTACCTTGAACTGCGGCACGCTGCCCGCGGCGAACGCCTCGGCCGTCGCCCGTAGGTCCAGTCCCGCCGAGAAGGCCCTGTCGCCGGCGCCGGTCAGTATGGCCACCCAGAGCCCATCGTCGTCCCGGAAGTCGGCCCAGGCCGCGCGCAGCTCCTCGCTGGTCTGGGGGTCAACGGCGTTCATCCGCTCCGGACGGTTGATGGTGATGACGGCTGTCCTGCCCTTCTTGTCATACCTGATTCTCTCGAAGTCCGGCATGGTATTCTCCTCCGTGTCGAATCCGTGGAGCGGCGGGTGTACGAGGCGGGCGCAGCATAGCACCTGAGGCGTGGAGCGTCCAGAAAGGGCGATGGCGGGCAGTGTCCTACCTCGTCGGTGGGGGCTCACTCGGATAGGTGGGGGGCACAAAGTGCCTTCGCTTCAGAAACCGCACCTCGTCGCACACCTGCGCCAAGTTGAAGGAGCGCTTCATCCTGAACACGTAGTTGATAACGCGTTTATGGACGGCCTTCACCTCCTCGACAGCGGCACCGAAGTCACCATCAGCGGAAACGAGGCCAGCGACATCGTATTCGTCTCTCAGGGCACCCAGCGCCAAGTCCAGGGCCAGCTTCACGTCTACCTGCTTCTCGATAGTCCTCCCACCAGCGTCTATCAGGAAGCCTTTGCGGAACCTATCGCCAAGTTGGCCCTCGATGTGGGCGTAGTATCGAAGTTGCCGGCCATACTCAGGTTCGGGGGTGATCTTGGAGAGCGGCGTCGCATTGTAGTAGTAGACGGCGACCAAGTCGAAGTGCTGGCGAACGCTGATTGCCTCGGCAAACGCCATGACATCGTATTCGGCGGGCCACCCGAGTTCCACCAGACGATAGTGGACATTTCTGCCGTCGATGAAGACTGCCATCCTGTTGCCCATGCCACTTGCTCACTCTCGCGACTCTTGACAAGCCGCTGTTGGGACGATATTATGACGACACCACCTCACTGTTGTCGAGAGACAACGGTGAGCGGCAGGAGCTTTCGGCAACGTGGCTCCTGCTTTACTTTTTGGGCCGTCAGGCGCACTAGATGACCGATGGCCCACGGCCATCGGGTTGGGCCTAGGGCGAAGCTGAGACAGCACCGCCAGCCCGTACGCGGGTGACCGGACATCGATCCCCTGAGCCGTGAAGCGTCCAGAAAGGGCGATGACCGAGGTTCTTGAGGTCAAGCGCTTCCCCGACGGACGGCAGGAGACCTATAGCTGCCTCGCGCTGGGGGTGACGCCGCGTCTAGCGGTCCTCCTGTTCCCGCACCCAAGCGAACGGCGCGCCGGCGGCTTCGTCTTCCCAGCCGGCAGTCGCACGTACGGCTTCTTCTGGGCGAGGCGCCACTACCTGCTGTACGCCCTGCACGCCCCCGACGGCACCCTCATCGCCCACCGGTTCGACGTGGTGGATGAGGTCCGGCTGCGGCCCGACCACGTCGAGTACCTTGACCTGGCACTCGACGTGTGGGTAGACCCGTCAGGCGAGGCCTGGACGGAGGATGAGGACGAAGTGGCGGAGCTGAAGGGGCGCGGGCTCCTCTCGCCTCACCGCCTGGCCCTGATCGAGCGCACCAGGCGGCTACTCTTGACACGTCACCAGCGCATTGTGTCCGAGGCGCAGGCGGAGCTCAGGCGCCTGGGTCAGACGCCCGACTATGTGAGCCACGCGTAACATCCGCACCCCTCGGCAGTTAGGATCAGTGAGAGGACTTGACCTTCTGTTGAGGCTTTGAGCCGAGGCCCGGGGCCCTCCTCGCTGCAATGGGTGGCGGACGACAGCGGAGGGCGCCGTAACCTGGTCACCGGGGCTTCGGCCTGGCCCGTCCCACGGGCCAGCCAATGGTGAAACCGGCAACAGAGCTTGCCGGTTATGCATCTTCTTCATCCTCGACTTCGAGACTCCGCCAGAACGACACCGGTGCCGACGTTCCCCTCCCGTCGCCGGCTGCCACTGGGGCTTCTTGTGTCCGCTCTGCTCCTCCTCGTCGCCGGAGTCGCCGCCAGTTGTCCGGTCGAGGAGGCGCGCCAGCGCTACGGCGTCGAGATCGTTGTCGAGGGCCAGACCTGGGACCCCGTGGCGCAGCAGGCAGTGGTCGAAGCCCTCTCCCTCCTGCCTGAGCACGTAGTCCGCGACCTTGGCAGCCCCTTCTACGGCCGCCTGTACATCCTGTCGAACACAGAGGGACAAACGCTATCGGGCCAGGTGCCCTACTCCAACGGCGCTAACTTCTACTCCAACAACGACGGCCGCAACGAGCTGGTCATCGTCCCCGGCCAGGGCATACGCACCATCCTCCACGAACTGGGGCATGCATACCAGATGCGCATGACGCCGCCGGGACGCTATGCCTGGGTCTTCTTCCAGCAGGAGATGCGCGACTTCATGGACGCGACCGGCTGGCGGCTTCTGAGCTCCGACGCCGAGGTCGCCGCCGCCCACGACCAGACTGAGCTCGAGTTCGCCTATGACGGGCCGGAGGTGTGGAGCTATCTCTCTCATCCCGACCCCTTGGAGGACTACGCCAACTCCTTCGCCCTCTTCTTCGATGATCCGGCGGAACTCGCCACTATCTCACCCGTCCGCTATCAGTGGTTCCAAGAGCACGTGGCCACTGACGATCGGTAGGCCCGCGACGGCCAGCCGAACCTCGCCGCGTCTGATCCCCATGCCCTCCGTTTGTTGGAGCCATCCGCCGGATAGTCCAGCTACGAAGCCCCTCCCTTATGCAAACTCCGGCTGAAGCCCGATAACGGCCGATCCCGGCCCCGCGACCGCTCCGCACCCGGTTGCGTGTCCTCGCCTCCGCCTGTAGACTGCCACGGAGCGGGGAGAAGGGCGACAACGGATTGTTGCACTCTCGTTGCGGCGGGAGCCGCCGGAGAGATCAGCCACGCCGGGCCGGATTCGGGCGCGCTGCGGTCTGGTCCCTCATCACGCTGGCCAGCGTGTGCAGCCTCCTTGTGCTGGCCGCCTGCTCCGAGCCCCGTGAGACCCCACAGCACGAGGTCCTCGCCTCCGCGGCGACCGCCGCACCGATCGCCGGGCCTTCCTTCGCCGCGATAAGCCCGACCCCCGGCATAGCGCCGCTACCGCCCGCGCCCGCGCCGACGCTGGCTCCCACCCCGGAGCCTGTGTGGCCGCCTACCGCCGTTCCCATTCAGGAGCCATCGGCACCGACGCTTGAGCCACCCCCGGCACCTGTGATCGAAGCGCCGCGGCCGCCGGATCCGGTCGAGCCTGCGGCCCCCTTGCCCGCCGAAGCCAGTGCCCCCGAGCCTGCCGCGACACCGACTGCGCTCGCGCTGGTGCCGCCGCCCGCGCTCGCCCCCACAGGAAACGCGGGCTTGACCGACCGCGTCGTGCAACTGACTAACGCCGCGCGCACAAAGGCAGGTTTGCAGCCGCTCTCACCGTCGCCGGCCCTGGCGGAGTCCGCCCAGCGCCAGGCATGCGCGATTGCCGAGGCGGACCGTCTCACCCATACGGCTCCCGACGGCTCGCCGCTGGAGAGCCGGGTGCAGGCGGCGGGGTACAGCGGTGGGATGGCGCTGGCGGAGGTCCTCGCGGCAGGACCCGCAAGCCCGGAGGGCGCGGTCGCTCTCTGGCTCGCCAGCCCCGAGCACCGCACATACCTCCTAGACCCCGCCCTCACGGAAATCGGGGTGGGCTACTACCACCTCAGCGGCAGCACGTACGAGAACTGGTGGGTCGCGGACTTGGGCGGGCGGTGACCTGAGGGCCTCTATTCGGCGGGCCGGCGCAACTGCTCGCGGGCTTCGATAGCCTCTGCCAGCTCGATGAGCGCCTGAGCGCGTTTGGCCACCGGCGGGTCCACCATGCGGCCGTCCACCTGAACGGCGCCGTGGCCCCGGGCCACCGCGTCCTCGAACGCCTGCACGATGCGGCGGGCGTAGGCTACCTCCTCCTCGGCCGGGCGGAAGACGCTGTTTACAGGCCCTATCTGGCCGGGATGGATGAGGTACTTGCCCTTGAAGCCGAGCGAGCGCACCCACTCTGACTCCCGCACCAGGCCTTCCTCGTCACGGAAGTCGGCAAAGGGGGTGTCGAGGGCGAGGATGTCGGCGGCCCGGGCGCAGACGGCCATCACGTTGCGAGCATAGTCCAGTTCACGGCCCTCGCGCGTCCGGTGCACGCCCAGATCTGCCGTGTAGTCGTCGGCACCCAGGGTGATGCCGGCCAGTCGAGTGGAGGCGCGGCAGATCTCCTCGCAGCGGAGGACGCCGCGGGCCGACTCGATGGTCGGGATGAGGGCCAGGGTTCCCGGCCTCACATCGTGCTCCAACTCTTGCTCGCGGATGAGCACGTCGATGTCGCGGATGTCCTGAGCCGACTCCGTCTTGGGAAGGGTGACGCCCGAGAGTTCGGCGCAGGTCACGGCGGCCAGATCGTCGCGGGCGAGGCCGCTGCCGACGGAGTTCACCCGGACGTGTACTGTGTGGCCGAGGGCCACAAGCATGGGGATGGCCCGCCGCACGATCTGCCGGGCCTGCTCCTTCTCGGCCGGCGGCACCGAGTCCTCCAGATCGAGCACGATGACGTCGGCCTGGAAGGCGCGGGCCTTCTCGATCATGTTCTCCCGGATGCCGGGCACGAAGACTAGGCTGCGGTAGAGATCCAATCGCGCTCCTCAGAGCAAAGACTTGTGGGCGGAAGAACAGTATTGCAGCCGCTGCCCTGTGTCAACGGCTGGCGCCATGCGTTGGCGGCAGCCCAAACCGAAGGGTCGCTGTCTACAGCTCGACTTCGCCGGCGACGGGCTGGCCACCGTCGACCATGGCCAGGAAGTCCAACGTGGCCTCGGTGAAGGCCTCCGGGCGCCAGAGACAGGTGCCGTGGACGGAGCCCCTGATGAGGACGAAGCGGCAGCCCGGCATGCGTTCCTGCATGGCCCGGCTGGGCCCCAGGAGGTCGTCCTGGTTCCCCACCAGGATGAGGGTGGGGGCCTTGATCTCGTCCAGGCGCTCCAGGACGCTGTCCATCTCGCCGACGGCCTTGCCGGCGCCAAGGAAGCCGTCGGGGCTCATCCGCTGCAAGCCAGCCATTTGGCGGAGTACGCCGGGCGTCGGCTCAGGCATAGGGAAGCCCATATCGGCGCGGGCCTCATTGAACTTCTGCATCGCCGCCGCCACTCCCTGGCTGCGTGCGAGGCGCACCACCTCTTCCAGCCCCGACTGCAACCCCCAGGCTATCGGGCCAGCGGCGGTGTCGAAGAGGAGGAGACCCCGCACCATCTGCGGGTTCTGGAGGGCGAATCGCATGGCGATCATGCCGCCCATCGACAGCCCGCCCACGTAGGCCTCGCCGATGCCTAGGTGCTCCATGAGGGCCCGCTGGTCCTCGACGAACAGGTCAAGGCTGTACTGAGACAGGTCGACCGGGGCCTCCGACTGTCCGTGCCCTCGGCAGTCGTAGATGACAAGCCGGTACTTCTTCGAGAAGGGAGCCACTTGGTCCTGCCAGAGCTCCGTGCTGGCGGTGTAGCCGTGGGCTAGGACGAGCGGGAAGCCTTCGCCGTGGACCTCATGGTAGAGTTCGACGCCGTTGACATTGGCCTTGGGCATGTTCGTCGCCTTCCCTTCTGCCCCGTCGGACGGGAATCTGGCAGAGAGCGTACGGCTGGCGAGGCTAGGCCGCCACCAACACCGCCATCTCCTCCTGGCTGGCACCGGGACCCACAACCGCCGCCGACACGCCAGCGCGGCGGAACAGACGGCGGGCCACCCGCGTCACGTCGTCGGCAGTCACCGCCTCCAGCTTCGCCACGACCTCTTCGACGGGCTCGATCTCGCCCGTGGTCAGGAGGCTCTCGCCGGCGCGCTGGGCCAGGGCCATGGGTGTCTCCAGGCTGAGGCGGAAGGTGCCCACGGTGTAGTCCCGCGCCCTGGCCATCTCTTCCTCCGGGACAGCCTCCTCGCAGAGCTTGAAGACCTCCT
>DAOULP010000209.1:0-21161 GCA_034420175.1 Dehalococcoidia bacterium
TGTCCTGGAGGAGGGCAGCGAGGAATTCTACGACGAGACGATGAAGCGCCACGCCGCCCTGGCCGAGGAGACCCGCAAGCAGTTCGAGATGCTGCGCCCGGAGCTCTTCCGCAAGATCAAGCGCCTGCACGACGGTGAGGAGTTCGACCTGGACCTGGTCATCGAGTACCTCGTGGAGAAGAAGTCCGGCCACCTCCTCACCGACAAGGTCTACTGGCGCCGCAACAAGGTGGAGCGCGACGTGGCCGTCGCTTTCCTGCTCGACATGAGCGCCTCCACCGACGAGGAGATCGAGAAGCGCACGAAGACTCGGCGCGACGACGACTTCGACGACGACCCGCGCACGTACCTCCAGTGGCTGGCGAAGCGCCGCGCTCAGGCCATGCTCGACCCGCCGCAGCGCATCATCGATCTGGAGAAGGAGAGCACGGTCCTTCTCATCCGTGCCCTGGAGGCCATCGGCGACATCTACGGCATCTACGGCTTCTCAGGCTACGGCCGGGACAACGTGGAGTTCTACGTCCTCAAGGACCTCGATGAGCCGTTCGACGACCGCGTGCGGCGCCGCATCGACAAAGTGAACCCCATCCGCAGCACGCGCATGGGGCCGGCCATCCGCCACGCCACCGCCAAGCTCGACGCCCACGACGCGAAGGTGAAGATCCTCTTCCTTGTCTCCGACGGCCGGCCCCAGGACCACGGCTACGGCCGCGACCGCACGGAGAAGGAGTACGCCATCCACGACACGCACAAGGCGCTGGTAGAGGCGAAGCACAAGAGCATCGTGCCGTTCTGCCTCACAGTGGACAAAGAGGGCCACGAGTACCTGGGCCAGATGTGCGAGGACGTGGACTACGAGATCCTCGGCGACATCGAGGCCCTCCCCAGCCGCCTCCCCGCCCTGTACCGCCGCCTCACGGTGTAGTGTAGTGTAGTAGGGGCGCCGCTCGCTGCGCCCCTACAGGATGGCCTTGCCGCGCACCTACAGGTTGGATGGGTTATCAGGGTCATTTTCCCAGTGCAGGGGATTGTCTCGGACGTATTGACGGATCCGGTTCAGCCCATCCTCGTTGCGAATGATGTGCTCGTAGTAATTGCGCTGCCAAAACGGCCGTTCGGAGAAGCCGAGGATTCTGTTGGCCCTTATGGCGGAAAGGGATTTGAATGCTCGAATGATCTGGCCCAACGTAGGGGCGCCGCTCGCCGCGCCCTTGCCGCTCGCCGCGCCCTTGCTTGCCGGCGTGGGCGCCAGGTGGACAATGCCGTGGAAATGGTTCGGCATAATCACGAAGTCGTCCAGTACCACGTGGGTGAACCGCGCGGGCAGGCCCAGCCACGCCAGGCGTACAGCCTCCTTCACTTGGTCGGCCCGCAACGAGAGTTCGCGCCTGTAGGTACAGATGGTCACGAAATATGCGCCCGGCTGCGAATAATCGTACCCTCGAAGACGGACAGAACGCCGGTGGTGGATTTGAGGGTCGTATTTCATGCCTTGCGCTAATCATACAGGGGCGCGGCGAGCAGCGCCCCTACGTCGCCCTGCCGGACTCGAGGCCCTCCCCAGCCGCCTCGCCGCGCTGTGCCGAAGGCTCACGGTGTAGGGGCTAGTCCCATAGCTCCGCTTCGTTCTCGAACGCCGGAAACAGGGTTAGCCGATCCTGGCGTAGCGCGAGTATCTCTTCAGCGCAGTCCGCGAAACACTCCTCATCCAAGTACTCGTACATCAGTCTGCTCAGCAATGCCCCCGCGATGGTCAGGACCCCGGGCTCGTGGCGCCTCCAGACCCTAATGGCAACGTCGTCTTCGCGGCGCCTCTTCTCTCCGGCATCCAACTCGTTGTACGTTGCCATCTCCGTGTCGGTCGGCAGCCGCACGGAGAGTCCACGTCTTCGAAGGCAGCGAACCAGGTTGCCCCGGTTGAAGTACGTGAACAGCCATGTTTCCCCCGTCATGAGGGCGGTGCAGTCGTCGTCAGGGAGTGGGTAGACCGAGTATGGAGCCAGGTTCCTGGCGAATATGTCGAAAAAGGTCAAGCTGTGGTGCACGGATGCCTGCCTTGACTGGGCGAACGGGTTGTGAGGTTCCGCGGCGATTTCTTGCTGGAACAGAGTTGGCATGTGGCACGCTTCCACAGCGAGGCAGTCGCTCAGCCGCGCGTGCGCCGATCCTGCGGCCCTTGCCTGCCGTATCACCTCGCCAACGGCTTGGAGATGAGCCCTCGGCCTCGTCTTGTGGAGGAATAGGGCCGTCACGCGCTCACCCGTGAGACGAACCCCACTGTCCAGGAAGTCGAGCACCTCCCCGAGCCTGCGTCGTTGACGAGTGGCCCGGCCGCTCTTCTCGCTTCCCTTTCCTGCTTTGACTTCGGCTATCCCAACAGCACCGTCGCTGGCCACGGCGGTGTAGTCGCCGTATCTGAGGACGTTGGTCAAGTCGTTCACAACAACCAGGTCTCCCGTACGTTCAACGTGCGCGGCGGCGGACGCGAACTCCTGAACGGCGCTCTTGCGCTCTAGGTGTCCAGTGGGGTTCTTCAGTGCCAACTGGTAGATCGCTTCTCGACGGTACCGGAGCGTGCGCCAAGCGATTCCGTCGGCGATCTGCCTGATGACCCAGGCCAGCCGCCTGCAGACCGCGATCCCTCTGTCGACCTCGTCGACCACGTCCCCATCCCCAGTCGGGCTAGTCGCCCGCTCCGCCTCAAGGTCTCGCTGCGACCCCTCGACGCTGAGGAGGGCAGCAGCCATGTCCGCCTGCAGGTCCAGCAGTTCATGGGGCGAGAGCCGTAGTTGGCGGCTACTCGCCATGAACGACGCGAGCGTTGGCCAGTGCTCGCAGTAGCGGGGATCGCTCATGACCTTCGCCACAACGGCTGGCGTCTCGTCAGAGTCGCTGAACGTCATGTCCCTCCTGTTGAGACGGGGCTTTGCCTGTGTCACTCTTTCAGTGTAGTACGCGGAGACGATCGGCGCGAGTTGCTCGCTGGCGCGCAAGGCAGCCTGGGATAGCGAGGCCCAGGGGCGTGAAGGGCGTGGCACCTGCCTGCGGACCGCCGCCCCCCGCTATTCTGCGCTGGTGTAGTACTCCCACACGGCCCGAGAGACGTCGGCCATCCGCTGCGGCGCGCGGTCGTCTTCGTCCTCGGGGCCTTTGTCGGAGAGCATGGCGATGACGTAGGTCGCGCCCGGCGCGTATACGATGCCGGCGTCGTGGGTGGCGTTGTACCAGTTGCCCGTCTTGTGGGCCACGATGACGCCCTCTCCGCCCTCGGCGGAGGCCACCCCCTCCCGCAGGCCGTTGTCCAGCTCCTCGCCGGCCAGCAGGTTCACCATCTCCTGGCTCGACGCGGTGTCCACCGCCTCGCCGCGCGCGATCATCTCCATAAGGAGCGCCATCTCGCCCGCCGTCGTAGGGAGGTCCTCGGGCAGCAGGCGGGTCGTCTCCAGGCCCAGAGCGGCCAGCGAGCCGTTGACGTTGGCGGAGCCGACGCGGTCCTGGAGGAGCACGGCGCTCGTGTTGTCGCTGTAGGCCGTCATGGCACGAAGGGCGTCCCCGACGCTGATGCTCTCGCAGACGCCAACGGGCAGCGTGCCCAGGTCGAAGCTGGCGTAGTAGGGGGTGACCAGCAGCTCCTCCCCGAAGTCCAGCAGGCCGAGCGACCGCTGATAGAACGCCTCGTAGAGGATCGTGACCTTGAACAGGCTGGCGGCGTAGAACACCTTGTCTGGGTTGATGAGGGCTCCCCGGCCGTCGTCCAGGCTCTTGACGACGATGGCGTACGAGTCCGCCTTGTCGCCAAGCAGGTCGAGTAGCATCTCCTTGAGGACCGGGTCCTCCTGAAGGTCGAGCGGGCGGTAGTAGGGCGGCGTGGGCACCGGGCCGGGGGTGGCGATGCGCTCGCTCGGCGGGGCGGGCGTACTCTCGGGGTCGATGGGCTCCGCCGTGGGCTGGTAGCAGGAGGGCAGGTCGGCTAGGGAAGGCGTGGCGGGCTCGAGCGTGGCGGCAGGCGTGGCGGGCGTCGGCCGGACGATGACTACCGGCTGCTCGGTGCCCGGCGTGATGTCGCCATCTTCTTCGACGGCGATGCCGCAGGCGGCCAGCAGTAGGGCCAGAGCCAGAGCGGGGGCCAGGCGGCAAAGACTTCTCAGCCGTCGCGCTGTCAGCAGCAAGGCTTGCCTACCCTCCGGCACCGCCCCGCCACCAGTCTCTCGGTGCCCGACGCCTCACTTTAACATAACGGCAGCGACACAAGTAGAGGGGTTGTCGAAAGGCTCGCCGGCTAGCTGTCGAGGAGAGCGCGTCGCAGGAGCGAAAGGGCCGTCGTGACGGCGCGGCGCTTCACGGCCTCGCGGCCCTGGGCGAATAGGTAGCTCACGGCCTGGGGCGACCGGCCGTCGTCGAGGGCAACGTGGATGGTACCCACCGGCTTGTCCTCCTGGGGGTCGGGACCGGCCACCCCCGTGACGCCGATGCCGACGTCGGCAGCGAGGCGGTCGCGGGCGGCGCTGGCCATGGCGCGGGCGCAGGCTTCGCTGATCACGCCCTGCTCGGCGATGACCTGCGGATTGACGCCCCAGGCGATCTTCATCTCCGTCGCGTAGGAGACCAGGCCGCCCTTGAAGTACACCGAGCTGCCGGGCGCGTCGGTGATCGTGCTGGCCAGGAGGCCGCCCGTGCACGACTCCATGGTGGCAAGCGTGAGGCCGCGCTCGCGGAGCATCGCGCCGACGGCGCCGGCCAGGGTGTCGTCGTCGGCACCCCAAACGGCGCTGCCGAGGATACGGCGGGCCTCCTCTTCGACGGGCTCAATCAGGCGGCGCGCCTCCTCGGTGGTGGCGGCCTTGGCGGCGATGCGGAGCTGGATGCCATCGGCGCGGGCGTAGACGCCCATCGTGGGGTTGCTGGACTTGAGGAGGGGGCTCACCATCTCGTCAAGGGTGGCTTCGCGGAGGCCCGTCGTCTTCAGGGTGCGGACGACGAGCACACCGCCCGAGTGCCGACGCTCCAGTTCGGGCGCCACCTCCGCCTCCCACATCAGGGTCATCTCCGTGGGCGGGCCGGGCATGGCGACGATGACGCGGTCGTCGCGCTCCACCCACCAGCCGGGCGCCGTGCCGCGGGGGTTGGGAATCGGCCGCGCTGAGGGTATGAGGGCGGCCTGCTTGATGTTCGTCTGCGACATCTCGACCCCACGGCTGGCGAAGAACTCCCGTATCCCCTGCTCCAGCGCTGGGTCGATCGTCAGCTCCTCGCCCAGCGCCTCGGCGATGGCCTCCCGTGTCACGTCGTCCTCGGTCGGGCCGAGGCCGCCGGTGGCGAGGACAAGGTCGGACCGCTCTCGGGCCCGGCGGATGACGTCCGCCAGCCGGTCGAGGTTGTCGCCGACGACCGAGGTATGGTAGAGATCGATGCCCAGGGCGGGCAGGCGGGACGCCAGATACTGGGTGTTGGTGTCCAGGATCTCGCCCAGCAGGATCTCGGTGCCGATGGAGATGATCTCTGCCTTCATCTCGAAGGCGAGCATAGGGCTCGGCCGATGAGCGAGTCAAGGCGAGGACGCGTCCGGCTGACGGCGCGTCTCCCAGTCACAGGAGGTGATTCAAATGGCGACAGCAGGCAGCCGAAAGGAGAGTGCCTTTCTAGTCGGCGCCGGCGCGACGGGGCTGGTGGTCTTTGGCCTGCCCCTTTTCCTCTCACCACTTCGCTGGGCGCAGCGCCTGCGATGGCGCGTCCCTGACGACACGGACCTGACGGTCTACCTGGGGCGGTCGCTGGGCGCCGTGGCGGTTGCCCTCAGCGCCGGCGCCCTGCGGGCAGCCCGCCGCCCCGAGGAGCATCGGATCATGGTCGAGGTGGGGCTCCTGACTGGCGCTCTCCTGACCGCGGTGCACGTCTGGGGGGCCGTGTTGCGGCGTCAGCCCTGGACGGAGACGGCCGAGATCGCGTTCTGGTCGGCAATGACCGCTGGCGCTCTCCTCGCCTACCCGCGGGAGGAAGCCCGCGACTCCGAGCCGGGGGCCGTCTAGCCGGGCACGACGCGCAGCAGCCCGTCGTCGCCGCGCTGGAGGCGGGGCACGGCTGTGGAGACGTCGCGGCGGGCGCAGAACTCCAGGTCGTGACCCAGCGCCAGGCCGAGGAGAGAGCGGCCGTGGTCGGCCTGTCGGAAGCAGGCCAGGGCCCGTCCGCGATAGGAGCGGTAGAGGCGTAGCGCCGCCAGGGCGTCGTTCCAGAGGCGGGGTCGCACCCCGGTGGCCCCCGCCTGGGCGAGCAGGGAGTCGACCAGGGCTCCCGCCACGAACGTGTCCTCCAGGCTGAAGTGACGCCCGTGACCCGTGCCGGCGCAGACGACGGCGATGTCGCGGTCTGTGCCGGCGGCCTCTGAGAGGGCGGCGGCCACGGCCGCTTCTCGGTTGAGGAGAGCTCCAACCAGGACCGCCCGCGCGTCAGCGACGTGCCGCAGGGCGCGTGTGCCGTTCGTGGTGTAGAGGACGGCGCTGCGCCCGCTGAGGTCAAGGGTGGCGAACTCGGTGGGCGAGTTGCCGTAGTCGAAATCGGGTGGCGGCAGGCTGTTCACCTCGCCGCAGAGGAGGTGGCGCGTGCGGCGGGCAGTGCGGCGGGCCTCGGCGAGGGTGCCGCAGACGACGACCTCCCTCACGCCCCCCTCGATGAGCACTACGAGGGTGGACGTAGCCCGCAAGACATCGACGACGACGCAGACCTTGGCCTCGGAGGCCGAGGCCAGGCTGGGTACGAAGGCGACCTCTATGCGCATCGTCGTTGTCCTGGGCCGGCGGCCCCAACCGACGACCGTCCCAGGCTGCCTGTTGTGCCGCCTCTGACTTTGGTTCTTCGCTTGACGGCCTGTGGTGGCAAGGATACCATCTCCTTGACTGACGCGCGGCCGCTTTGGCGGCCAATCGTGACCAGAGGCATTACCGTGGGGCGGCGCCTGAGCCGCCCCATTATGGAATCAGGATGACCTTCTTCCAGAAACTCGCGCGAGCCGCCGAGAGGAACGATAGCCTCCTTTGTGTGGGGCTGGATCCTGATGCGGAGCGGCTCCCCGCGGGCCTCCGCGGCGGTCCGGCAGGGGTGGGAGACGTCGCCGCCTTCCAGCGCGCCATCGTCGAGGCCACGTCCGACCTTGTGTGCGCCTACAAGCCGAATCTGGCCTTCTATGAGGCCCTCGGCGACGCCGGCACGGATGCCTTGCGCGCGACGCTCGCCGCCATCCCCGCCGACATGCCGGTTATCGCCGACGCCAAGCGCGGCGACGTAGGCCACACGGCCCGTGCTTACGCCCGCGCTCTCTTCGACGGCTGGGGCTTCGATGCCGCGACTGTGAGTCCTTACCTGGGTGGCGATTCGCTGGAGCCGTTTCTGGAGCGGGAGGACCGGGGCATCTTTCTGCTCTGCCGCACTTCCAACCCCGGCGCCCGCGACTTCCAGGACCTGCCCGTTCTTTCCGGCAAGGAAGGGTCTGCGGGACAGGCGGGCTCATCGCGGCCTCTGTTCGAAGTCGTGGCGGAGCGGGCCGAGAAGTGGAACACCCGCGGCAACATGGGTCTGGTCGTCGGTGCCACCTACCCCGAGGAGCTGGGCCGCCTGCGCGAGCTCTGCCCCGGCATGACCTTCCTGGTGCCCGGGGTGGGTGCTCAGGGTGGCGACTTGGAGGCTTGCCTGCGTCGAGGTCTGGATGCAGGCGGCGGCGGGCTCGTTATCAACGTCTCGCGGCAGGTGCTATACGCTTCTGGAGGGGATGACTTCGCCACCGCCGCTCGACAGGTTGCCCTGGGACTCAGAGACGAGATGCGCAGGTTGCGCAAGGTGATCCCGTCTGGGCGACCGTAGCCATGGTGGTGGAATTCCGGCTGGGCGATGTCGTCAGGCTGCGGAAGGCGCACCCCTGTGGCGGCTTCGAGTGGAAGCTGACGCGCCTGGGGGCAGACATCGGCCTGTGCTGTCTCACCTGTGGGCGGCGTGTCCTGTTGGAGCGGCGCACACTGGAGAAGCGGCTGAAGACCTTCGTTGAGCGGGGCGAGGCACCGGATCCGACGCTGGATCGCCTTCTCTGGGAGCAGAAGGAGCGGTCCTAGGACGGGAGGAGAGGCTGCTACCTTGGCGCAGGCTTGGGTTTCCAGATTGAACCTTTGGTCCGTTGCCGGGCGGAGCACCCTCCTGCGTGACCTGGGCTTCCGCAACTACTGGATCTCCCGCGCCCTCTCATCCACCGCTTTCAACACGGTCAACTACTCCTTCCTGATCCTGGTCGTCCGGGAGACCGGCTCCACTATCCACACGAGCCTTCTCATCCTCTCCTTTGTCATCCCGCCGGCGACCCTTGCCTCCATCTCCGGCGTTGTCATAGACCGGTTGCCGAGAGGCCTTGTTCTCTTCATCGCCCATCTGCTACGAGCCCTCCTTGCCGTGGCCTTTGTCGCCTCCAGCGGCAGCGTTTGGGTCATCTATGGCATCGCGCTCGGCTTCGGCGTTGTGGGTCAGTTCTCGGGACCCGTGGAGTCGGCCCTGCTCCCGCACATCGTGGAGCGAGAGCGCCTAACCAGCGCCAACTCCATGTTCAACCTCGGCGGTGCGATCGGACAGGTCCTGGGCGTGCTCATCCTGGCGCCGCTCTTCTTGAAGACCGTCGGCGTCGATTCGCTCTTCACCATCATCGCCGCGCTCTACACGGTGGCGGCGGCCCTGCTCTTGACCGTGCCCAACTTGGGCTTCCGACAACTGAGCGGCACTCAGCGCTACTCCACCCAATCAACCTTCCGCGGCGTGAGAGCGGAATTCGCTGAGGGCTGGCAGAGCCTGCGCAGCGACCGCACTGCGTACATGGGGATGATACTGCTCGTCCTGGGTAGCACCTCGCTGCTCGTGACGGTGGCTGTTGCGCCGCGTTTCGCCAACGAGATCCTGGGCATAGCCACCGAGAACGCCGTCTACGTCTTCGCGCCTGCTGCCGTGGGCATCCTGGTGGGTTTGCGTCTGGTGGACTGGCTCACGCACCAGGTGAACAAGGCGTGGGTGGTTGCAGCCGGTTTCGCAATGGTCGTCTCCTGTATGGTAGCCATGGCGATGGTGCCCCAGAGCGCTCGCCTTCTGGAGAACCAGAACCCCTTGGGGCTCTTCTCGCCGGGGCCCTTCGGTACGACGGCTGCCCGCGTCATGGTAACCCTTGTCTTCGCTGCTCTGACCGGCTTCGCGTTCTCCGTCATCAACGTTGGAGGGCGTTCTCTTCTCAACGAGCGCGTGCCGGTGCCCATGCAGGGACGCGTCTTCGCGGCCCAGACGGTTCTATCGAACCTTGCCTCGATCATTCCGCTGCTCCTGGCGGGAGCTCTCGCGGACTGGTGGGGTGTGAGCCCGGTTCTCATCATTATGGCGATAGCGATCCTGGTTGTCGCCCTCTGGGGCGCTTTCCAGACGATGCGGCCGGGAGTGACGGGCCGGGGGCCTCATGGAGAGCTTTAGGCGGGTAGGTTCGGCTTTGCCCGGTCGCCTTGAGCGGGACGATGCGCCCGTGCTCGGCATCCGGCGGTTTCGGCTCCTGTGGCTGGCCCAGGTGTTCGCCCACACGGCGCAGAACGCAACCCTGTTCACCCTGTTGGTGGTGGTGGTGGCGGAGACGGGTTCCAGCACCCACGGCTCCTTCCTTGTGCTCTCCTACGTTCTTCCCTCGGTCGTCTTTGGTCTCGTGGCGGGAGTGCTGGTGGACCGATGGCGCAAGCGAACCGTGCTCCTGTCCACCAGCCTGCTGCGCATGGGGGCCTGCGTCGCCTTCGTTCTGGTGAGCCCCAACGTGTGGCTCATCTACGCCATCAACCTTGGCTTCTCCACCGCGGGTCAGTTCTTCACCACCGCCGATGCCGCCAGCATCCCTGCTCTGGTGCCCCGGGACCGGCTCATGGCCGCCAACAGCCTCTTCAACCTGGCCCTAACTGCCTCTCAGTTTGGCGGCATGGTCTTCCTGGCCCCGGTGGTCATCAAGAGCTTCGGCTCCGATACTCTCTTCATCACAGCGGCCCTCTTCTTCCTGGTGGCTACCGTCCTTGCCCGCCGGCTGCCGGACATCGAGGCTGAGGGAGAACTGGAGGCCCGGAATGGAGAGCGGCCTCTGCTCCGCGGCGCGGCGACCGAGATGTGGGGTACGCTGCGTCTACTCCGCCGCGATCTGGCCTCGAACATCGCCCTGCTGCAGATGACGACGGGTAGCTCGCTGGTGCTCCTCTTCGCGGTGCTGGTTCCTCGCTACATGCAGTCGGTGCTCCAGGTGGCTCCCGACGATGCCGTCTTCATCTTCGCGCCGACGGGTGTGGGGGCGCTCCTGGGGCTGCGCGCCGTGTCTTGGCTCGCTCAGCGGATCGACAAGGGGCGAGTCGCGGTGGCGGGTCTCGTGGGTCTGGCCGTCTGTTTGGTTGCTCTGGGCTTCGTGGAGCGGATTGCGGACTTCATGGAAGGAACCGAGAGCCTCAATCCTTTCGCCAGCGGCGGGCGTGTGGCCGGGCTGTCGATCCTGGTGGCGCTGACGATGGCCCTGACCGGTCCCCTGGGCTTCGCATATGCCTTGGTGAACGCTCCTGCCCAGACCATCCTTCATGAGCGGGCGCCGGCCGAGATGCGGGGCCGAGTCTTTGCGTCGCAACTGGTGCTTGCCAACCTGGTCTCCATTGTCCCCCTAATCCTGGTGGGTGGTATCTCCGATGTATACGGTGTGAGCCCGGTGCTGCTTACCATTGCTGCTGGCGTGCTCCTGGTGGCGGTGATCAGCGTTGCTCAGGAGGGTCGGGGTGGAAGGACCAGGCGCCGAACCGAGGCCTCATCGGGCTCCGCGGGCGGTGAGCCACCGGCGTTTCTGAGGGCGACGCGGCGGCCCGCCGGCGAGGGCCATTCCGTTGACACCACAAGGGGCCTGAGTTAGACTTGAGATGCTTTCCCGGAGCAGCGAGGAGGTGGTTGTGTGATTGAGATGAGCATCGAGAGCATCCGGGTTAGCCTGATGAACTACCAGCGTGTGGTCATCCTCAAGGAGAAGACCGCCGACCGCTATTTGCCCATCTGGATCGGCCCAGCCGAGGCGGATGCCATCGCCGTGCGGCTTCAGGACGTGTCGGTCGCTCGGCCCCTCACCCACGATCTGCTCCGCTCGCTCATCGATGCCCTCGGAGCCCAGGTGAATTGCATAATCGTCAACGACCTCTCCAATGACACCTTCTACGCGCGCATCGTCCTGGACGTGGATGGCAAGTCAGTGGAGATCGACTCCCGTCCCAGCGATGCGATCGCTCTCGCGGTCAGGGTCCAAGTCCCCATCTACGCCGAGGAGGCTGTTCTGGACAAGGCGGGAGTGATGCTGGACAAGGAAGGCGAAGCGACGCTCGCGGACCAGGCGCCCACCGAGCCGCTTTCCAAGCCAAACGCTGAGGAGCTGGAGAAGCTCTCGCCTTTCCGCGAGTTCGTCGATAGCCTTGACATGGAGGACTTCGACAAGCGGAAGTCCTAGGCCGAGCGCAGTCTGGAGATCCTGGAGGGCATCGGTGGATGCCCTTTCGTTGTCTCAGGAGCCTGGCCGCCCCGTGTGGGCGGGCGGACGTCAACCGGACGCGCCGGTTGGCACGGGGGTTGATCCTAAGTCGGCATCCGTGATACCGTTCGCAAAGTACAAAGCCGGGCGCCGTGAGGGGGGGAATGGGCCGTTTCTCACCGGCCCTGAGGCTCCTGGGCATTGGCTGGTATGTTGCCCTCTGCATAGCCCTTGGGATAGGCGGAGGCGTCTGGTTGGATCGCTCGCTGAGCACTGCCCCCGTGTTCACTCTCGTTGGCCTTGGCTTGGGTCTGGGAGCCGCCTTTTTTGGCGGCTATCGTATGCTCATGGAAGTCCTGTCTGACGTGGGCGGCAGGGGCGAAGGAGGGCGCTAGTTGCGCAGATACAGAGGACTCGCCATCGGCCTGGCGGCGGCGATCCTCGTCATTGGCGGCTTCCTCTTCCTGCGAGCCCCCAAACCCATAATTGAACTCAAGGCCGAGACCATCTTCTCCATCGGCCCCTTTGACGTCACCAACACCTACATCACATCCTGGATCGTCATTATCTTCATCTCCCTCTTTGCTTACGCGGCTACGCGGCGAATGAGCCTGGTGCCCCGCGGCATCCAGAACCTGTTCGAGGCCGTCGTCGAATTCATGTACAACCTCGTCATCGGCACTGCCGGCGAGAAGCACGGGCGGCGCTTCTTCCCGGTGGTGACTACCATCCTCCTGTACGTGCTCATCTCCAACTGGTTCGGGCTCCTGCCCTTCTTCGCTACCATCGGCAAGGTGGAGGAGATCAGTGCTCACCATGAGACGCTCCATGAGAAGGGTGTCGTGATCCAGCAGGTGGCGGGGCTGAACGTTGTCATGCCCGGCGCCAAGGATCTGGAGCTGCCGGAGAGCGTGACCTTGGAAGATGGCACGGTTGAGGAGGTGACGGCCGATTCGCCCGTCGAGGTCAAGGAGTTGGCAATCGAGGAAGCAACCGAAGACTTGGACCTGGGCGAGGACGACAAGGTGGGCGTTCTTGTTCCCTTCTTGCGCAGCGTGAACACTGACCTCAACGCGCCCTTGGCGCTGGCCATCTGGTCGGCCATCTTCGTCGAGTTCTGGGGCATCAGCACCTACGGCTTCTTCCGCTACGGCGGCAAGTTCTTCAACGTCGGCCGGCTGCTGCGCGGCAATGTTGTAGACGGCCTCATAGACATCTTCGTGGGTGTTCTGGAATTCGTTGCCGAGGCGGCTCGCCTGATCAGTTTCACCTTCCGTCTCTTCGGCAACATCTTCGCTGGGGAGATCCTGTTCCTGGTCATCATATTCCTGGCGCCGCTTCTGGTCCTGGACGTCGTGTATGCGCTCGAGCTGTTCGTAGGGGCGATCCAGGCCTTTATCTTCGCCATGCTCACGCTGGTCTTCGGCATCATCGCTGTGTCCGCGCCGCACGGCGAGTCTGAGGGCCACTAGATTCTGAAGAGGGAGTGATAGCGGCGGCAGTGCTAGTGGAGCGCCACAGGCGAGCATTCTTCAGGGAGGACCGATGGAACTAAGCTACCTATTCACGCTTCTGGCGATCGGCGATGAGGGCATGCGCTTCATCGGCGCAGGGATCGCCATCGGGCTGGGTGCCTTTGGCCCCGCCCTTGGCATCGGCTTGCTGACGGGCAAGGCCCTGGAAGCCCTGGGCCGCAACCCGGAGGCGCAGCCGGTCATCCAGACCAACATGATCCTGGGCATCGCCTTCGCCGAGGCCGTCGCCATCTATGCTCTCGTGGTGGCGGTGATGATCGGCTTCGTATTCTGAGAGGTGTACCAGGCGTCTAGCTCTTGGGGGCCCAGATGAGCGGTATTACCCTTCTCGGCATCGGGGCCCTGGGGATCAATATCCCCGGGCTTCTAGCCCAGATTATCAACTTCGCGATACTTCTAATCATTTTACGCCTGGTGGCCTACAAGCCCATCATGCGTATGCTGGATGAGCGGGCGGCCCGAGTGCGCGAGGGCGTCGAGACGGCGGAGCGCATCAAGGAGCGAGAGGCCGACACGGCGCGAGAGGTGGAGGAGCGTCTGGAGGAGGCGCGTCGGGAAGGCCAGACTGTCATCGCCCAGGCACAGCAGATCTCGGCTCGTATCCAGGAGGAGGCGCGGGAGCAGGCCCAGAAGGAGGGAGAGGCCCTCCTGGCCCGGGCCCGCAACGAGATCCAGTTGGAGCGGGACAGCGCCATCGCTCGCCTCCGCGGTGAGTTCGCCGACCTCACCATCAGCGCCGCCGAACGGGTCATCGGCCAGTCGCTGGACCGTAGCGCCCATCAGCGCCTAATCGATGAAGCGCTGGCCGAGTCCAGCTTCAAAGGGGACTAGGGCTCTGCTTAGCCCCGTGGCATCATGAGGATCGAGGTCGCGGCCAAGCGCTACGCCCAGGCTGCCTTCGATATCGCCCTGGAGAGGGACGAGCTCGATGGCTGGGCCAGGGACCTCCAGTCGATCGTCGATCTGACGGCCCAGCCCGGCGTCATGGATGTCCTCGCCAGTTCGCGTGTCCCCTCCGACGTCAAGACGCGTCTGCTCCAGGCGGGACTGGCCGATATGAGTCCTCTCGCCCTGAACCTGGCCCATCTGCTCGTAGAGAAGGGGCGCATTGAGCTGGCGCAGCAGGTTCGCGACGAGTACCAGCGCCTGCTGGACGAGCACCGCGGGGTTGCCCAGGCCACAGTGTTCACAGCCGTCCCTCTCTCTGAGGACGAGAGGCGGACGGTGGTCCAGCGCCTGCAGGAGCTCGCCGGCAAGGAGATCGTGCTCGACGCCCAGGTTGACCCGGATATCCTGGGAGGCCTCGTCGCCCGCATCGGCGACCGCCTCATCGACGGCAGCACGCGGGGCCGGCTGCTTACCCTCAGACAAAGCCTTGTGGGGGATGAGCATTAGCGGTACGGGTCGGCCGGCAGGGACCACCCCCTGGCGGGGCGGCCGTAGCAGCGGAAACGGAAGATAGCCATGGCAGTGAGACCGGAAGAGATAGCCTCCATCCTCAAGGAGCAGATCGAGCAGTTCGGGGCGCGTGTCACCGCGGTTGACGTCGGCACCGTGGTCGAGGCCGGCGACGGCATCGCGCGCATCCACGGCCTCGGCAACTGCATGGCCTCGGAGCTGGTGGAGTTCCCCAACGGAGTCATGGGGCTGGTCCTCAACCTTGAAGAAGAGACCGTGGGCGCCATGATCATGGGGGAATACGCTGACATCAAGGAAGGCGACGAGGTTCGCTCCACTGGCCGCATCGCCGAGGTGCCCGTGGGCGACGCGCTCGTGGGCCGGGTGGTGGACCCCCTGGGCCGGCCTCTGGATGGCAAGGGGCCCGTCAACGCCGAGAAGACGCGCCCTGTCGAGCGTATCGCGCCCAACGTGGTGATGCGCAAGAGCGTGGACACCCCCGTCCTGACGGGCATCAAGGCCATCGATGCCATGACCGCCATCGGGAGGGGGCAGCGTGAGCTCATCATCGGAGACCGCTCCACGGGCAAGAGCGCCATCGCCATCGACACCATCATCAACCAGAAGGGTGGGGACCTGATCTGCATCTACGTGGCCATTGGCCAGAAGACATCCAAAGTGGCGCAGACGGTGGCCATCTTCGAGCAGTACGGGGCCATGGAGCACACGGTTGTGGTGGCCGCCAACTCCTCCGACCCGGCGCCCATGCAGTACCTGGCCCCTTACGCCGGATGCGCCATCGGCGAGGAGTTCATGGAGCAGGGCAAGGACGCCCTCATCGTCTACGACGACCTGTCGAAGCATGCCTGGGCATACCGCCAGGTTTCGCTGCTGCTCCGCCGGCCTCCCGGCCGCGAGGCCTACCCGGGCGACGTCTTCTACCTGCACAGCCGGCTCTTGGAGCGGGCGGCCAAGCTGGCCGCCGAGCAGGGTGGTGGCTCGCTGACGGCCCTGCCTATCATCGAGACGCAGGCCGGCGATATTTCCGCCTACATTCCCACAAACGTCATTTCGATCACCGATGGTCAGATCTACTTGGAGTCGGACCTCTTCAATGCCGGCATCCGGCCGGCTGTGAACGCAGGCCTCTCCGTGTCGCGTGTCGGTGGGTCGGCGCAGCGCCGGGCCATGCGGCAGGTGGCGGGCCGGCTGCGGCTTGACCTGGCGCAGTACCGAGAGCTGCAGGCCTTCGCCCAGTTCGGCACCGCCGAGCTGGACCCCGCCACCCGGCGGCAGTTGGAGCGCGGCCAGCGCATCGTCGAGATTCTGAAGCAGCCTCAGTATGAGCCCCTGCTCCTGCATCAAGAGGTGGAGATCCTCTACGCCGTCGTGAACGGCCACCTGGATGCGGTGGAGGTGGGGAAGGTGCGGGACTTCGAGGCCGCCTTCCGCAACTTCATGGGCAGCAACCACCCGGAGATCGGTGAGAGCATCGACGAGAAGCTGGAGCTGGTCCCGGAGACGGAGGAGACCCTGAAGGCTGCCATCAAGGAGTTCGCGGAGAGCGTGCCCTACTAGGGCAACGACAGGCGCTCCGGAGGTCTCCGGCGGAGAAGTGGATTGAGCAACGTCGCGACTCCCCAGACAGGAGAAGAGGTTCGGCTGGGTTCCCCTTCGATGGAGGGTGCCGCCCACTTCAGCCAACACCTGGGCTTCACTGTCGAGAGGGCTGAGGGCGGGCATGTCTGGCTGCGGCTGCCGATGCTGCGCCACCTGCGGAACCGCAGCGGCCGCAGCATGCACGGCGGTGTGCTCGCCGCATTCGTCGACAGCGCCGTTGCTGCCGCTCTCCACTCCTTGTACGATGACGACCCTCAAGTCACCGGCTGGAGCACCCTGGAGCTCAACATCAGCTATCTGGCGCCCGCCGCCGGCAACGAGGTGACCGCCGAGGCGCGGGTCCTCCGCGCCGGTCGCACGATGGTGGTGGGGGAGGTGACCATCTTCGCCGCCGACGGTACGCCGGCAGCGGTGGGGCGCGCCAGCTATCGGCTCTGGAGAGAGGGCTAATGGCCACCATCCGGCAGATCCAACGCCGCATTCGCTCCGTCGCCAGCACGGCCAAGATCACCAAGGCAATGGAGCTGGTGGCGGCGTCAAAGATGCGGCGCGCTCAGATGCGGGCCCTGGCCGCCCGTCCCTACGCCGACAAGCTGCGGGGGATGCTGGCTGACCTGGCCGAGGGTCTGACGGCCCTGGGCGGCGACGCTCTGCATCCGCTTCTGGAGCGCCGCGAGGTCCGCGAGGTCGCTGTCATCTTCATCACGCCGGACAGAGGCCTGTGCGGTGGGCTCATCGCCAACCTGAACCGCCGGGCCGCCAGCTTCGTCCTGGAGCAGGGCGAAGCCCGGGTGCGCCTGGTCTGTGTCGGCCGTAAGGGCCGCGACTTCTTCGCCCGGTCCGGCCAGACGATAGCGGGCGAGTTCTCGAAGCTGGGGGACTACCCCTCGTATGACGACACGCGGCCCATCTCGCGCCTGGTCATGGACGACTACGTGGCCGGAGAGGTTGACAAGGTGTTCGTGGTCTTCCCGCTCTTCGTGAACACGGTCACTCAGCGGCCCGAGGTGCGGCAACTCCTGCCGGTGGAGCCGCCGTCGCGAGAGGGCGGAGTGTCGGTCGACTACATCTACGAGCCATCGGCACCGGAGGCGCTGGGTCAGCTACTGCCGCGGTACGTGGAGATGCTGGTCTACGATGCCATCTTGGAGCTCTCGGCCAGCGAGCAGTCGGCGCGCATGGTGGCCATGCGCAACGCCAGCGACGCCGCCAACGAAATGATCGAAGAGCTGACCCTCGTCTACAACAAGGCCCGCCAGGAGCAGATCACCAAGGAGCTTCTGGACATCGTGGGCGGCTCCGTGGGGTTGGAGGCGTAGGAACTAGGAACCTGGGAGGGTCTCATGGCCAACGGTAAGGTAGCACAGGTCATCGGCACGGTGGTGGACGCGGAGTTCCCGCCGGATGAGCTGCCGGGTATCTTCAATGGCGTGGAAATCGCCATGGACGGCGGCGCTCTGGTGGCCGAGGTGCAGCAGCACCTGGGCAACAACCTGGTGCGCTGCCTGGCCATGGACAGCACCGATGGCCTCCGCCGCGGCGCGGAGGTCGTGGACACGGGGCGCCCCATCGCCGTGCCCGTCGGCCCCGGTACCATGGGCCGTCTCTTCAACGTGCTGGGCAAGCCGCTGGACGAGTTGGGCGATGTCGACGCGAAGGACACGTGGCCCATCCACCGGCCGTCGCCCAGGCTGGACGAGCAGGAGACCCAGGCCCAGGTCTTGGAGACCGGCCTGAAGGTCGTCGATCTCGTCGCGCCATTCACCCGCGGCGGCAAGGTGGGAGCCTACGGAGGCGCCGGCGTCGGCAAGACCATCATTATCCAGGAGTTGATCCGCAACATCGCCACCCAGCACGGCGGTACCTCCGTCTTCGCCGGCGTGGGCGAGCGCTCGCGCGAGGGTAACGACCTCTGGAACGAGATGAAGGCCTCCGGCGTGCTGGAGAAGACGGTGATGGTCTTCGGCCAGATGAACGAGCCGCCGGGGGTGCGGTTGCGCGTCGGCCTCACCGGACTGACAATGGCCGAGTACTTCCGTGACGAGGAGGGACAGGACGTCCTCCTCTTCATCGACAACATCTACCGCTACACCCTGGCGGGCATGGAAGTCTCCGCCCTCTTGGGCCGGCTGCCTTCGGCTGTGGGCTACCAGCCCACCCTCTCCACCGAGATGGGGGAGTTGGAGGAGCGCATCACCTCCACGAAGAAGGGATCCGTCACCTCCTTCCAGGCTATCTACGTGCCCGCCGACGACTACACGGACCCCGGCGTGGCCACCACCTTCGGCCACCTGGACGCCGTCATCGCCCTGGAGCGCGCCATCGCCGAGCAGGGGCTCTACCCGGCGATGGACCCTCTGACCTCGTTCTCCCGCATCCTGGACCCGCGAGTCGTGGGCGAGGAGCACTACGAGGTGGCGCGGGGCGTTCAGGCGGTGCTGCAGCGCTACAAGGACCTCCAGGACATCATCGCCATCCTGGGAGTTGAGGAGCTTTCCGACGAGGACAAGCTGACCGTGGCGCGGGCGCGCCGCATCCAGCGCTTCCTCTCCCAGCCCATGTTCGTGGCCGAGGCCTTTACGGGCCAGGAGGGGCGGTACGTCCCCATCCGCGACAGCGTGCGCGGCTTCAAGGAGATCCTGGACGGCAAGCACGACGACCTGCCGGAGCAGGCTTTCTACATGGTGGGCCAGATCGAGGAGGCCAGGGAGCAGGCCGAGAAGATGGAGGCGGAGGCAACGGCGTGAGTGCCGGGAGCCATGCCTAAACTAGACATCGACATCGTCACCGCCGAGCGGGTCGTCTACTCCGAGCAGGAGGTGGACGAGATCATCGCCCCCGGCACCGAGGGCGAGTTTGCCGTCCTGCCCCGCCACGCCGCCTTCATGACCACGATAGTCCCCGGCGTTGTCGTCATCAGGAAGGGCGGCGAGGAGATAGAGATGGCCATCTCCGGCGGCTTCGTGGAGGTCAGGGACAACCGGGTCGTGGTCCTGGCCGACACCGCCGAGCGCGCCGAGGAGATCGACGCCGAGCGAGCGGAAGCGGCGCGTCGGCGTGCCGAAGAGCGGATCGGGAGGCGGGACGCCGAGGCAGACATGGCACGTGCCACCGCTGCTCTGGAGCGCTCGCTGGCCCGGCTCAAGGTGATCGAGCGCCGTCGCCGGCGCGGTGGCCGTCCCTCGCGCCCGGGTGCCACTCCACCTAGCGGCGCCTAGCGTCCGCGTGGTTGGCGCTGGCTTGTCCGCACGGACGCTCCGCTGGCCGGCGCCCCGGTTCGTCTGCGTTTCCCCTTTTGCCTTGCGCGGCGCCCTACCCCCCTGTATTCTCGACGTGACAATAACGAGGTAGAGACGTGACGGGCGAGCGTTTCCTCATCGAGGGTGGCCGCCGGCTGCAGGGCCGGGTTCGAGTAAGCGGCAACAAGAACGCGGCCGCCCACACCCTGGCCGCTGCCCTCCTCACCGCCGACGACTGCTACCTTGAGAACGTGCCGTCCATCGGCGATGTCCGGTCGATGCTGGACATAATGCAGGCGCTGGGGACGAAGGTGGAGCATACCTCACCCGGGAAGATGCGCCTCAATGCCAGCGACCTGCACAGCTTCGCCGCCCCCAGCGACCTAGCCGCCAGCCTTCGGGCCAGCTTCCTAGTCATGGGGCCTCTGCTGGCCCGCTTCGGAGAGGCGGCGTGCTGCCCGCCCGGCGGGGACATCATCGGCCTGCGACCGCTGGACGTGCATCTCTCGGGATTCGCGGCCCTGGGCGCCGAGGTGCGGCGTGACGGCGACAAGTTCGTGGCGCGCGCCTCGCGCCTGCGGGGGGCACGCGTCTTCATGGACTATCCCAGCGTCCTCGGCACGCAGGACCTGATGATGGCGGCTACGCTGGCTGAGGGCACAACCGTCATCGTGAACGCCGCCTCCGAGCCCGAGATTGCCAGCCTGGCCGAGATGCTGAATCGCATGGGCGCTCGCATCTGTGGGGCCGGCGGGCACACCATCGAGATACATGGCGTGGAGGCGCTGCAGGGAACCAGCCACCGCATCGTGCCTGATCGTATTGAGGCCGGGACCCTGGCCATCGCCGCCGCTATCACGGAGGGCGACGTCGAGGTCGAGGAATGCCCCGCATCGCACCTGGATGCTCTAATATGGAAGCTAAGGGAGTCGGGCGTGGAGGTGGAGGCGACCGAAGCAGGGCTCAGGGTACAACGGCGCGGTCCGCTGCGAGCCATCAACGCCCAGGCGGTTCCCTACCCGGGCCTGGCCACCGATCTCCAGGCGCCCATGGCCGTCCTCCTCACGCAGGCCCACGGGGTCAGCTCGATCTACGAGCGCGTCTTCGACAACCGGTTGCTTTACGTAAGTGAATTGCGGAAGATGGGCGCGGAGGTGCTCACCTCCGGAACCACGGCCGTCATAAGCGGTCCCACGCCCCTCATTGGGGCGAGCGTCAGAGCGCTGGACATAAGGGCTGGCGCTGCCCTGGTTCTGGCCGGACTCGTTGCCCGGGGGCGGACGGAGATCGCAGACATCTACCATCTGGATCGCGGCTACGAGGGTCTGGACGAGAAGCTGCGCTCGGTGGGGGCCGTCATACAGCGAGTCTGACGGGCCGGGCTCAGGCGACGAGTCTGGCCCTTGGCGGGAGGAACGATGCTGGCGAAGAGGGTGGGAATAGACCTGGGGACCGCCAACGTCCTGGTGTGGGTCAAGGGCAGGGGTATTGTCATCAACGAGCCGGCCGTCGTGGCCTTGGCCGTCCGGGACAACACGGTGGTGGCGGTGGGTGATGAGGCCCGGGGGATGCTCGGGCGGACGCCGAGCAGCATCTCCGTCATCAGGCCCATGCGCGACGGCGTCATCGCTGACTACCTGATCACGGAGGCCATGCTGCGCTATTTCATCACCAAGACGGTGGGACGTTTCAATCTCATCAAGCCGGAGGTCATGATCTGCATCCCGGCGGGTGTGACCAGCGTCGAGCAGCGGGCCGTGCGTGACGCGGCGGAGCAGGCGGGGGCGAGACGGCCGGCCCACCTCATACCGGAACCTCTGGCTGCTGCTATCGGCGCGC
>DAOULP010000210.1:0-4008 GCA_034420175.1 Dehalococcoidia bacterium
GCACGGTGATGTCCACGTCGTCCGCCACGGCAGCCAGGGCGATGGCGGCGCCGGCGGCGGCCGTGGCGATGATGTTGTGGCCGCAGGCGTGGCCCATCCCGGAGAGGGAATCGTACTCGGCGCAGACAGCGATGTGCAGGGGACCGCTCCCGGCCCGTCCGTCGAATGCGGTCGGCAGCTCACAGATGCCGCTCTCGACGGTCAGCCCCGCCTGCGACAACATCTCCACAAGCCAGGCGGACGCCTTGTGCTCCTTGAAAGCCGGCTCCGGGTTGGCATGGATGCGGTGGCTGAGTTCGATCAGGGTGTCGCGGACGTCTTCGACGCGTGCGCGCGCCTTCGCCTTGGCGTCTTTCCCGGTCATGATGCTCTCCCTTGCACAAGCTCGGTGATGGGTTCCCTGGCAGCCTTGGCGCGCCGGATGCGCGGGTCTCCCCAGTCCTCCTGAGGCCATGCCCCCATCGTCCGCACGCGTGGCCGGTCAGATGACCCCTTCGTCCCGCAGCCGTATTATCTCATCCCAGTCGTATCCGGCCTCAATCAGCACCTCCTCGGTGTGCTGACCGAGTTCGGGTGCCGGGCCGCGAACTCCAACCCGTGCCCTGCTGAGCTTGACCGGCGTCTCGACGAGTTCCATCTCTCCCACGATGGGGTGGTCTATCTTGGTGAAGGCGCGTCGGGCCCGAGACTGAGGGTTCCCCACCACCTCCATCACGGTCTGCGCGGGGGCCCATATGCAGCGGTGCTCGTCCAACGCGGGAGCCCAATCGTCTAGCGTCCGTTCAGCGAACCGGGCGTCGAGAAGGGCGATCAGCTCCTCTCGGTTCTCGCTCCTGCTGTCGAAGGTGGAGAAGCGGGGATCGTGCTCGAGGTCCTCGCGGCCGATGGCCCGACAGAACCCGGGCCAGTACACGTCAGACACCAGCATGACCAGCATGAGCCAGCGGCCGTCACGTGTTCGGTAGCTGTTCCAGAGGGGATTGGGAACGGAATGCCGTGAGAGCCTCTCCGGTTCGCCCCCCACAAGGGCTGCCTGCACGTCAACTCCAAGGACCCACATCCCCGTGTTCTGGAGGGACACATCGACTTCCTGCCCCTGGCCCGTGCGCTGCCGATACAGCAAAGCCATGGCCACAGAGCCGGCCACCAGCAGAGCAGTCGTGTGGTCCCCCATACCCGGCCGCTGGGGCGGCGGTGGGTCAGTTGGCTCTCCCATGAGTCCCATGATCCCGGACCGGGCCCAGAACGCGGCATAGTCGTAGCCGGGCCGGTCTCGGTCCGGCCCGTCGGAGCCGTAGCCGGTGACGCTAACGTAGATCAGGTCAGGCCGGTGCTCGATCAGTTCGTTGTAGGTCAGGCCATAGCGCTCTCGTCGGCCAGGGAGGAGATTGGTTACGAAGATGTCAACGCCTTTCACGAGGCGGTGGACGATCTCTCGGGCTTTGGGCGCCTCCAGGTTGAGGGTCATGCCCCTCTTACCGCGGTTGTCCAGCTCGAACCCGACATTGAACGAGAGCCCGTAGCGGGCCGCCTGGGGTCGATAGCCACGGTAGGCATCCCCGCCGATCGGCTCCACCTTCACGACCTCGGCGCCGAAATCGGCCAGGAGGGCGCACCCGGACGGAGCCGCCAGCCAGTTGGCCATCTCCAGTACTCGCACTCCCGTCAAGGGCGACTCCATGCCCTGATCCTCCTTCGCGCTGTGGTCGCCTGGGCTACTGGCTCCCGGCGGCCTGCCCGCTGAGGGCCGCCGGGTCGAAGACCGGGTTGCGCTCGTCCAGGATGGTCTCCATGCGCGTTCGTATGGCCTCTTTCATGTCGGGATGGGTGAGGATGTAGAGCTTCTCCTCTTTGATGGCGTTGATGACGTGGTCAGCCACGGTCTCGGCGGTGAGCCCCGTTGCCAGGAGCCCTCGGACCGTGTTCTTGAACGCCTCGGTTGCCGGATCGTCTGTCTCCGGAGCCGGGGCCTCCGCGGGCCGGTTTCGATCAGACTCAACGAGTTGGGTGTCCACCCAGCCGGGACAGAGCACCGAGACTCTCACTTTGGCGCCAGTGATCATGAGCTCGTAGTGCATCGTTTCTGACAATGTCACGATGCCGTGCTTGGCCACACTGTAGACTGACATCAAAGGCATGGAGACCAGACCCGCCATGGAGGCCGTGTTGACGATGTGACCTTCCGTACCCTGCTTTAGCATTATGGGTACGAAGATCCTGACGCCATGAAGCACGCCCCATAGGTTGACGCCGAGCCCCCACTCCCAGTCGGCGAGCGTACGCTCCCACGACACGCCGCCAACGGCGACACCGGCGTTGTTGCAGACAACGTGTACGGCCCCGAAGGTGTCGATGGTCATCTTGGCGAGCGCCTCCACATCGGTTGCCTTCGAGACGTCGGTCGGCACGGCCAGGACCGTCGCCCCCTTGGCCTTGAACTCCCCTTCGGTCTTGGCGAGGGCGCCCCGCTCGATGTCGGCCAGGACGACTTTCATCCCTTCGGCCGCGAAGCGCTCCGCCATCGCCCGCCCGATACCGCTGGCCGCTCCGGTGACGACCGCAACTCTGTCCTTGAACTCTTTCATGCTCGTGCTCCTTCTGTGGTCCCCTGTGTTGTGTTGCCTGCTCGTGGGCGTCTGCTCCCACGCTGCTTGGTGGACGTGTGCCCGATGCCGGCCCGATAGGCCGCTTCCCACCTCTCGCCCCACGACCATCGCCTCGTGTCGTGCGGGTCCCCCCGACGCGGCGCGCGGCGCCTCAAACCGCCCGCGGCCAGCGTTGGCGGCGCAGCTCGGCGGTGCCGGTGAACAGGGCAGCCGTGTCGATGGGGGAGTCCGGGGGATCTCCGCGGAACTCCCGATAGGCGCGCTCGACGTTGAAGAAGAGGCGCTCGGGCTCGTGCCACACTCCGTAGGGGCCGATATCAATCCGCCTGGCCGCTTCCGCCGTCGACAGCCCTGCGTCGAAGAACCTCTTCGACTCTTCCCGCACGCGCTCCAGGTAGGCCTTCATCTCACGAGGGCCTTCGATGCCGCAGAGGGGCCCGTGTCCGGGAACCACGACCTGCGGTTCAAGCGAGATGATGTAGTCGAGAGCCTCCGTCCAGCGGGCGTAGGTGCCCTCCCAGCCGATGGGGGTGCAAAGCCGGAAGACGACGTCGCCCGCGAAGACCACCCGCTGCTCCGGTAGGTGCACGATGACGTCGCTGTCGGTGTGGGCGGGGCCCACGTAGATGGCCTCCGCCAAAGACCCGTCGAGATCGATCTCAAGGCGGTCGTCGAAGAGAGTCGATGGGGGCGTCAGTTCGATGCCCGAGAAGTCCCATGGCTCCAGCCCCCGCTTGAGCGCCGCCAGGGCGGGCCGGCCTGAGAGATCCGCCGTCTTGAGCGCCTGGAGAGCAGCCGGGCTCTCTTTCGAGAACGATTCCGCGCAGCGACGGTGGCCGATGAGCTCGGCCTGAGGGAAGAGCTGATTCCCCCAGCAGTGGTCGCCATTGTAGTGCGTGTTCACCACCCGGCGCGCCGGCTCCGTCCAGACCTTCGAGTAGTGCTCGATCATCTCGCGGGTGTGGGGCAGGTCCCAGAAGGTGTCCACGACGAGTCCGCCGCCCCGATCGATGAGGCCGGAGTTGCTGTAGCCCAGCCCCGGCTCCTCTTGGAGGCAGGCGAAGACGTGCGGCGCGATCTCCTCGAGTCTCATGATGGCTCCCCGTGCCATCGAGTGTGGCGGCAAGACGCCCGGTGCGGGTGGAGCGCCCGCGGCCGTCCTCTGGCTGGCCCGACTCTGAGCAGGATTAGGCCGATTCTGTACCAGGCCCACGGTGATGTCAAACACCACGGGACCGGCGTGGAGCCCGGTCGGCGAGAACGACAGGGCCCAGGAGGTTGTGCTACATTGCAGGCGCTCGCCCACCAAGGGCAGCGACTCCGTCCTGCGAGGAGAGACCGATGCCTGAGGACGTGCCTCCCACCGAAGAAATACTGTACGAACGCCGTGGGCGGGTGGGCC
>DAOULP010000211.1:0-9544 GCA_034420175.1 Dehalococcoidia bacterium
GCCAATCGGGATCGTCCAGCTCCATCAGGTACCAGCCCCAGCCGCAGTGGAGCACGCGCTGACCGTCGACTTCGTAGAACCAGCCGTCCTGCACCACGTCGTCACCGGGCCATTCCCGCGTCCAATCCTCGTCGATGATCTCTATCCAGGGACCCTCCGGCCTGCAGTTGGCGTCCGGCTGCCGGTAGCCGAGTCCCAGACCCAGGCGGTAGTGCAGGATCACCAAATCGGGGTTCACGTCCCGGAGTGCATCGGCGTCGGCTCGGGTCATCTTCTGGGTGCCGTCGTAGTGCGCGGCGGCGAACGCGATGAGCTGAGGATTGAGGTTGATGAGTTGGTCGTTGAAGACGTGGATGCCCTCGGTTGTGTCGGGGAAGGACCGAGGGGTCTCTGCCCGGCTGGGGCGCTCGGCGACAGACGCTGCGGAGGTTGGAGACTGGACCGCTCGAGACCGCTCGTCTGCCGACGACGGAGCCTCTCCTCCGTCGCCGCAGGCTGCGGTGACCACCGCCACGCACAGAATCAGAAGGACAGCAAGAAGCCTCATCGATCCATACCTCCCCGGTTCAGTCCGCAATTGTCCGGACGAGGCTAACCCTGGCCAACATCAACTCCTGAAGGGTTGGGCGACCGCCTTGCCCTACGCACCAGACTGCTCTTGTCGCATCTCCTGTTGGAAGACCAGGAGGGACAGGCGTATTGTACACCGGCGAGTCACGCTTCGAGCAGCCCTCTCGCCTGGCGGCAAAGAGCCTCGCACGGTGCGCCGCCTCTTGGGCGAACACGATTCACGGATAGTGAATGGTCTTGAGGTTGGCGTGCCCCGAGCCAGAGGCAGGGGTGGTCGTCGCGACTTGGCCCTCTGTCCTCAGGCATTCTCCGCGTTGAAGCTCTAGGGTGGCCCGCTGCAATCCACCACGAACGCTTGGGCCAACGCCGCGAGCACGTCGCCCATGTCGATCGCGCCGTTGGGCGGGCCAGCGTCCCAGGGAGGGTTCGGCTCTTCACTTGGCGAACGGTCGTAGCAGAGACCCTCCCTCTCAGGCGCTGTGTCTCCATCAACGTCGCAGGAGCCCTTGACGGTATCGTACGAGACGCCATTGGCGTTGGGCGGTCCGCCCTCGTCTGCGAAGACGTAGAGCAAGACGCCCAGTACGTCACCAATGTCCACGAGCGCGTTCCTGGTGCCGTTGGGGTCGGGATCAGCCACTGCGGGTACCGGCACGTCGTATACGTCGTAGGGGTCCAGCGGGTCGTACGCGCCGGTTGCGCCGGGCTTCGGCGCTGGGGCACCCGCTAGCTCCTCGCTGCTGACGCAGCCGTCGCCATCTGGGTCCGTTGTCACAGCGTCCCCGTCGTCATCGGGATTTAGCGGATCGGTGCCCTGAAGAACCTCCAGGCCGTCCGGTGCACCGCCGCGGTCCGTATCGACGACGCCGGCGTCGGTCTCGTGGACGGTCACCTCTTCGTAGTCCTTCAAGTGGTCACCGTCTGTATCGGGGCACGCAAGGCCAATGTCCAGGTCCGTGACAGGCGGCGGCGCCGTCACCGTCTCGCTGGTTGCGGGTTCGCACCCGGGCACCTCGACGGTCACGAAGTAGTCCCCGGCTACCACGTCCCAGGCGTACCGGCCATCGGCACCCGTTGTCTGCGGGTTCACCTCTGGCTCGAACATGCCCGCGTGGAGGGTGGGGCTCATCTCGATCGCCTCACCGGTGAAGGGGTGAATCTGGTAGAGGGTCACCTCGGCGCCGACGATGGCCTCTCCGGTGCTAGTGTCGTACACCTTGCCGCTGGGATCGATCAGGACGATGCCGAAGGGATCAACACACAGGTCAGGGATGAGGTCGCCCGTGAGGTCCAGGCAGATCGTGACCTCCATGGTGCTCCCGGGCGGCCAGTCGTAGGGTGGGACGAACGTGTACTCCCAGACGGTACCATCGCCGAGGACGTCCACCATGAGATCGTGGATCTCCAGCGGGTGGCTGGGCACGTTGAGGATGTCTATCTCGGCACGATAGGCGGGGACCGCTGACGTGTAGCGAATGGTCTCTGTGACGCCGCGGATGCCTGCCGGCGTCCCGTCGGGGAGGGTGCCGGGGCCTTCGACCTCGATCTCCGGCGGCGGCACACCCACGCAGTCCGGGTCATTGGCATCGACCAGCGAGTCGAGGTCGTTGTCCAGCGTGTCGGTGCATGTGCCCTCAACCGACGCGTGCTCCGGTGTACTGCTGATGTCCATCGGGTCTGAGCCCAAGTTCAGCTCGGTCCGGTCCGCGAAGGTGTCGGTGTCCGAATCACCGCTTGACGGACTGGTGCCGATGCTGACCTCGTAACCGTCCGAAAGCCCGTCGTCATCTGAGTCGGGATCGGTAGGGAGGGTTCCGTGGACGCTGATCTCATCGGAGTCGCTGAGGGCGTCGTCGTCGGTATCGGCGCTCAGGGGATCGGTGAGGTGCGTGTTGACCTCGTCGCCGTCGGTCAGTCCGTCGCCATCGCTGTCACCGAGGCAGGCGTCGGTGCCCAGTGTGAACTCCTCTGCGCTGGTTAGGCCGTCCGTATCGGGATCACCGACGGCGTCGTTAGCGTGTGGGTCCAGGCAGGTGTGCTCGACCTCGTACCCGTCCCAGATGCCGTCGCCCTCGGAGTCCGCCTCTGTCGGCAAGGTGCCGTGGGTGCTGAGTTCATCGCCATCGGCCAGGCCATCCCCATCAGTGTCCAGACGCCTGGGATCTGTGCCATGCGTGTTGACCTCATCGCCGTCCGAGAGCGTGTCCCCATCGGTATCGGCGCTGCAGGGATCGGTGACCACGTCCCGCTCCTGCGTGTTGCTGAGGCCGTCGGTGTCGGGGTCGGCGTCGGCATCAGGGACCCCGACATCAAGACAGACGTGGGCCTCCTCGTAGGTATTCGGCAGGCCGTCCCCATCCGTGTCCGGTGAGGGGTTGGTGGAGACGAAGACGTCCCAGGCGCCATTCGTGTCATCATCAACCAGGTTGCTGGCCAGCGAGGCGAATGCTACGTACTGGCCGTCGTTGCTGATGCTGCCGAACCAACTCCTCTCGTTCCCCTGTTCGCCGCTGCTGCTCAGGCTTACTCGGGCCGTCGATCCCGTGGTGCTGTCGTGGACGAACATGTCGTCCTGAGCGTTCGTGTCACCCGAGACGAGATTACTCGCGAACGACGCGAAAGCGACGTAACGACCATCGACGCTCAAGGATCCCCACTCGACCGCGCTGAGTTGGTTGCTCTGGCTTCCCGCGCTGTCTACGCTCACCATCTTCGTCGTGCCCGTCTGCCGGTCGCGCACGAACACGTCAATGAAGCCATTGGTGTCGCCGGGTACCAGATTGGACGCCTCGCTATTGAAGGCCACGTAACGCCCGTCGGCGCTTATGGAGAGAAAGCAGAGCCACGTGCCTCCGTAGTCCCACCAGATGCAGCCGCTGTGGCCGCTCCCCTGGTTCTCGCTGGTGTCCAAGCTGATCCTCTCTGTGATCCCGGTCTGACGGTCGTGGACGAAGACGTCGTTGACACCGTTGGTATCGAAGGGGACCAGGTTCGAGGCTGCAGAGGAGAAGGCCACAAAGCGACCGTCGGTGCTGATGGCGGGCCAGACGACGTCCCAGTTAGCCTGGTTCCCAGCGCTGTCTACGCTTATTCTCGTCGTCGTGCCCGTCTGCCGGTCGCGCACGAAGACATCAGTGCAGTTCTCGAGGACCGTGTCGCCGTCGGCGTCGCAGAAACTGTTGGTGTCGCCCGGCACGAGGTTGTCGGCGCGTGACTCGAAAGCCACATAGCGGCCGTCAGTGCTGATGGACGGTATCCCGCTGTACTCATTCGCCTGGCCACCACTGCTGTCCACATTCACCCGCTCAGTGACCCCCGTCGCCCGGTCGTGCACAAACACGTCCCATGCGTTGTTAGTGTCCCCGGGGACGAGGTCGCTTGCCATGGATACGAACGCGACATAGCGGCCGTCAGTGTTCGTGGTGCCGTAGAGGCTGTGGGAGTTGGCCTGGTTGCCTGAGCTGTCCACACTGATCCGTTCGGTCACCCCTGTCCAGCGGTCGTGCACGAACATGTCGCCGACGCCGTTGGTGTCGTCCTCTACAAGGTCAGGGGCCCAGGATGGGAAGGCGACCAGACGGCCGTCGGTGGTGGTCGGCACGCCGCAGGTCCATCCAAACCCGGGGTCCCAGTGGCAGCCGCTGTCGCCGCTGGCTTGATTGCCGGCGCTGTCTACGCTCACCCGCTCGGTCACAACCTGAGGTGTGGGAGCAGCGGTCTCCGTGGGTGTGGACGTGGCGGTGTGCGTCGGCGTCACTGTCGGGGTAGGCGTGACAGTGGGCGTGGGAGTGATGGTCGGTGTAGACGTCTGAGTCGGTGTATCAGAAGCGGTTGGCGTCTCGGTCACCGTGGGTGTGTCAGAAGCGGTTGGCGTCTCGGTCGCAGTGGATGTGGGAGGGGGAGAAGGCGTGGCGGTGGGGGTGCGGGTCACGGTCGGAGCGGGAGTGGTCGAGGGTGTGGGTGTTGGCGTGCTCGTCCCCAAAACGCCGCACTCTGGTGGCGCGTCAGGGCTCTCCACACTCGTCATCGTGCCGACGTTGTTCTGGTCGAAGTTCTTCAGGTCGATCTCAAGCGTGCTGCCGATTGTGGCGCTCCCGAGCACCGTCACGTGCATGTCGCGGCAGGTGTCCTCCACCCAGGGGTCAGCGCCCGTCAGGTCCTTGCACTTGGCAGTCTCCACGACGGTGTCGCCATCCGCGTCGATGGCCATGGGGGTCCAAGCCGAAGGCCCACTAGCGGGAGGATCACCCGTGATGATCGTGCACTCCGGCACCTGCGCTGGATTGGGCAGAGCCGGGGTCTGGTCGTTGTAGAGGACCTGCCAGTCGTAGATGGTCCCGGTGGGAGCGTCGTCAGTCAGGTGGCAGACGATGTCCACCTGCGTCGGTTCACCGGCAGTCACCTGGTGTGTGCACTCGGCCTCGGCAGTAGGCAGGGGCCCCGGTGTGGGTGTAGGTGTCGCCGTGGCCATGCCGGCGACGGTGAAGTCCGAACTCGCCGCCACTTCCTCCCAGTCAGTGAAGGCGTCCCCGTCGCAGTCACCGGCCGCAGCCGGGGCGCCCGGCGCCGAGGCAACCTCCAGCGGGTCGGTGCCGCTCACGGCCTCGCAGCCGTCGGTGTGTGTGTCGCCGTCGCTGTCGCTGGCAACGTCCACCGGCTCTCCGACTTGGAAGTAGCCGTCGCTGTTCAGGTCCTTCCAGTCGCGGTCGCCGTCGTTGTTGCTGTCGACCACCGCCTCACACTGCTGCCCACCTGACGTCTCGACGCCGGGGATTGAGAACGAGTCCGAGCAGTCCCAGTCGTGGTCGTGGTAGTAGCCGGCCCCACCGGGCGGGTCAGTTCCGTCACCAAGCCCGTGTGGGTGGGCATCGACGAGGTAACCGTTGCCGTCACCCGCGATGTTGGGCGCCGGGTCACAAACGTCGCCCACCGTGTCGGCGTCGCTGTCAAGCTGCCAGTCGATGTTGTCGTGGCAGTCGAAGTCCAGCTCGTCGGTCGCCGTGTCACCGTCGTTGTCGGAGCCGTCGTTGCAGTCACCCAAGCCCGGTCCGGGCTCGCCGCCGTCTTCGTTGCCGTCTTGGTCGATGTCCTCGTCCCGGCTGACCGGGCAGGTGTCGATGGTGTTCAGGGTGCCGTCACCGTCTATGTCCTGGTCGCAGTCCCACTTGGCGAAGGTGGCAACCGTGGCACAGTTGTGCGGGTCGTTGGGCAGGGTCCCGATCAAGGGCGCCGTGTTGCTGACCTGCGTGTCGCCGTCGTTGTCCGAGCTTGCCGGAGCGGGATCACAGGCGCTGTCCCACCTATCGCCCAAATCGCCGCCTGCCGTCTCGCCCTTGGGGTAGGGCGGCAGGTCGCTATCGGTGCTCACCGTGTCGCGGCAACTCTCGAAGCTGCCGGCCGCCATGTCGCCGTCGTAGTTGGGTGCGGAGGCGACGAAGGTGTAATAGGCGAAGCTCCCCACCGTCGCCGCAGTCCGGTTGTCCACCCCACCGGGGATGCTCGGGTCGGGCGAGTCGGCGCAGCCAGCCCGGTTGCAGGCCTGGGTGTTGGCCATGCTCACGCCGTACTCGTACACCCTGGCCTCGAACGGCGGGCAGGTCAGCACGGTGCTGAGTAGGTTGGATACCGGGTTCCCAGGCTCGGTGCTCGGGCTGCCCGGGTAGGCGATGGTGGTAACGGCCAGGTACCGGCCGTCCGGCAACTGGAAGGTCAGGTAGTTGACTGACTGGTTGGCCTCGCCGCCGGCAACGACGGCCACGTTGGCCACGCCGTAGGAGCGGGCTAGCAGAGGGCCAGCCCCGGTGGCAGCCTGGATGTCCGGGATGATGCGATTCGCGAGCTCGTCCGGCATCAGGTCAATGCCGTCAAACAGGCCGTTGGCGTTGGGCGCCCCGGTCGCGTCATACTGGTCTTCCTGATCGTCCGGAAACCCGCTGCCATCGCTGTCCGAGATGGGGATCAGACCATTGCCGACACCAAAGGGGTCCGCGTCGGTGCCGGTCCCCAGGTCAGCGTCATACAGGTTGAACGTGTTGGAGAGTCTGTTGGTGCCGTGTGCGTCGCAAACCGGCGGCTGGCCGGTGAGCGCGTTGACGTTGGTGACAGCGGGAGACGTCAAGTTGGACTCGATCGTGAAGTAAGTCATCCCCCTGATCGAGCCGTCCGTGTGGGCAGCGCCCCCGGCCGGGGTGATGCCCCGCCAAGTGGCATATGTCACGGAGAAGAACGGTTGGTCGTAGTCCGAGGGCGGCGGGTCCAGGATCAGGTCGGTGATCATCATCGGGCGCTCGCCGGGCTCGATGATCCCGTCGCCGTCGCCAGCCATTCCGGCGCCGATCTGGTTGCACTCGGCGTCGTTGTATCCGCCTGACGCCGCATCACACAGGATTATGTCGCCAGTGGCTGAGGCGTTGTCGGCTGAAGTCCGGGGGACGCGCCCGACGCCGGCAAGAGCGACCAGCAAGGCAGTGACTACTGCGAGAGCGGTACATACAACGAGGGCGAGTGTCTGTGTCTTGAGTCGCTTCACGGTGTGTCTCCTTCGCTCTCAGGACGCGCCCAGCAGGGGCCAAACAGTGGATCTACTCAGGCGAGGTGGTGTGAGTAGAGACGGGGAATCTCGGCCGCCGCCATTATACACGAGGTGTCAAGCTGCTGGCTCTTCGAGTACCCTGCAGAGGCTCACAGGCGACCACACGATGCTGCCATAGTGTGGGGTGCCTTTGAGGCCCTCGCCGGACGTTGGGGCCGGCCTTCGCGAACGCCCCAGCGCTCTAGCCCCTGTCAGCTGGGTGTTGCGGTGGGCGTCGGCGTGCAAGTGGGCGGCGCTGTAGGGATTGGCAAGGGCTCAGACATGGTGTTGTTGCCTTCGTTGCTCTCCTCAACGAGAGACGTCACGTCAGCAGTGCCCGTGTTCACGCCGTACACGTATCCGGGGAACCAAAGCGAGGTCCACTGACCGGCCGACAGGCCTGAGGCGACCATTTGCTGCTCGCCATTCACGTCTACGGCGAACGGACCGGCGTCCCCTGAGCCGATGTTCTCAACCGACACTCGCACGCCAAGTGGGGGTGGCGGCGGAGTCCAGCAGGCACCCCCTGTTTCCATCTCGATTCGCATCGCGCCCACCACGAGGTCCGGAAGGTCCGAGAGGCTACAGTCCACCAAGAACGCTTGAGCCAGTGCCGCCAGCACGTCGCCAGTGTCGATCACGCCGTTCGGGGGACCCGCCGGGTCGACGCCCGTGTCACCAGACGGACCGAGGCCCGGCGACCGGTCGTACTTCAGGCCCTCCTCGATGTCGTGGATCGGGCTGGCGTCGTTCACGCTGTCTCCGTCGCCATCCCAACCCTTGATGCTGTCGTAGTCCACACCGTTCGCGTTCGGCGGGCCGTTGTCGTCCGCAAAGGTGTAGAACAACACCGCCAGAACGTCGCCGATATCGATCACCTTGTTCCGGGAGCCGTTGGCCCCATCCGCGTCGGGCTTGGCCGGGACAGGCACGTCGTACACGTCGTACCAGGCCGTGGGGTCGAAGTTGTCGCCCAGCGCCGTCTCCTCGGCCGTCATGCAGCCGTCGTCGTCGGGGTCGTTCGCTGGATCGGCGCAGGACGTATCACCGCCTCGGTCGACACAAGTGGGCGTGGGTGTGGGTGTGTGGGTGGGAGTGGAAGAGGGTGTGGGGGTGTCCGTGGACGTCGGCGTGATGGTGGGCATCGCTGGCGTATCCGTGGGCGACGGAGCCTCCAGGTCATAACAGAACAACATGTGAGTTGGCTCGTATGGCTGGTTGTTGGGCGGGTCCCACGGCGCGTGCACATCATTACCCGAGGTGGCAGGCGGGTACGGGTACAGGACGGCCCACTCATCCTTCCTCATGATGACAGCGTCAACGGGGATGGTTGACGACCAGTCGAAGTAGAGGCCATCGGCCGTGCTGACTGTCACTGAGTTCCCACCGGCCAGCGGGTGTGTGCCCGCGATGGGCGGAGTGATGACCGTCTCGAGGTCCGTGTAGCCGAAGTCGGCGCAGGTCTCGCTCAACAACGCGTCGTGTGGGACCGCCTCCACCAAACGCGCCTCCCCAAGCAAGGCTGGGTTGTGGAGAAGGAGGGCCAGCAGCGCTGCTGTCCCTGCAACGGCCGCTACTATCCCCAGTCGCATCGCCCACCTCACGCTTCGTTTGCCACTCCCTCGCTAGTGCGCAGGGCCTGGGTGGTGCCGCGACGAGCACCCTGAGGGCCAGAAGGTGATCCACTCAGGCGGAGCGCTGCAAGTGAGCAGAATGAATCTCGGCCGGCCCCATTATACACGAGGCGTCAAGAACGGACTGACTAGCAGCGTCGGCGATTGCTGGCGACGGGTTGTTCGGCAGCCGCTTCATGGACGCCTGGTCAACTCACACGACGGGGTCATGGTGTGCGGCCTTTCCGCCTTTCGTCGGCCCTCCAGGCGGCGGCGAGCGGCGGCCATGGGGGCCGCACCCTTTCTGCCAGAACTCGGTCCCCTGTCCTATGACTCCCCGCTGCAGTCCACCACGAACGCCTGGGCCAGCACAGCCAGCACGTCACCAATGTCGATGCTGCCGTTGGGCGGACCCGCCGGGTCCCTGCCGGTGTCACCCGACGGACCGAGGCCCGGCGTCCGGTCGTACTTCTGCCCCTCCTCGATGTCGTGGATCGGGCTGGCGTCGTTCACACTGTCGCCGTCGCCGTCCCAACCCTTCACGCTGTCATAGTCCACACCATTGGCGTTCGGCGGGCCGTCGTCGTCCGCAAAGGCATAGAACAGCACCGCCAGCACGTCACCAATGTCGACTACCTTGTTCCGCTTGCCGTTGGCTCCAGCAGCGTCAGCCTTCGCCGGCACCGGCACGTCGTACACGTCGTACCAGGCGTCCCCGTCGAAGTTGTCGCCCAGAGCCGTCTCCTCGGCCGTCGTACAGCCGTCGTCGTCCGGGTCGGTCGACGGCTCG
>DAOULP010000212.1:0-3043 GCA_034420175.1 Dehalococcoidia bacterium
TCATGGTGGAGAGCCTGTCGCGGGGCGAGACCATGGACATGGTGCGCAACCCCAACTACTACGTCGAAGGCATCCCCTACCTCGATGGGCTGAGGTGGAGGATCATCCCGGAGGACTCCAGCCTCCGTGTTGCCTTCAAAGCCAAGCAGTTGGACGTCTACGGGCCGCCCGCCAAGCCGCAGGCGGACGAGATCGCCGCCTTCAGCAGCGACGTGGTGCTAACGAAGACGCCCAGCTTGGCCATCTTCATGATCAACCTGAACGAGATCGCCGTGCCGGCCCTTCAGGACGTTCGCGTGCGGGAGGCGCTGGACATCGCGCTGGACCGCGACGCCATGATCGACAAGCTCGCCTTCGGTGAGGGCAAGGTCACCGGCCCGGTGTCCTGGGGGCTCGAGTTCTGGTCGCTGCCGCAGGACGAGCTGGGCTCACGCTTTGAGCGCGACGTCGCGAAGGCGCGGCAACTGCTCGAAGCGGCGGGGGCCAGCGATTTGCAGTTGTCGCTGAAGTTCCCGTCGGGGGTGGGCGGGACGGGCGGGACGGCTGACCTGGCGGCGATGATCAAGGAGCAACTGAAGGAGGCCGGCGTCACCATCAATCTGGTATCCAAGGAGCTGGGAGCGTGGATAGCCGACCTCTTCTCGCACGACTTCGAGCTCATGGTGGGACCGGGGCTGCCCTATGGGTCGGAGAACCTGCCGCTGCAGTTCAATCACACCAATAACTGGACCCGGGTCCAGGACCCGGTGCGCCTTCCGGAGCCGGAGATCGACGCTCTGCTGGACCAAATCCTCGAGACGCCGGACGTGGACGAGCGGCAGACGCTGGCCCTGGAGGTGCAGCGCCTGATCCTCGACCGGCACGGGCCGTTCCTCTACCTCTACGCGCCCTACGGGTTCACCGCCCGGTGGAACCACGTCAAGGGCTACGAGGACGTCATCCCCGACATGATCGCCTACACCTACGACATGTGGCTGGACAAGTAGGCGCCGACCCTGGTCCACCCCTACCTCCCCGGTCACACCGCTGACGGCGAGAATCGGCACTGCGAAGCGAAACCGCTGCAGTCATCTCCTCACGACGCGAGTCCAGGCCGTACGACCCATCGAGGCCATGCGATACCGTGGGAGGCAGCCCTTCTAGTTCCCCGCGTGCCCCGGAGCCTCAACCGCTGGCCCAGCCATCACGTTGAAGGGCACGCGGCGCGCCTCCTGGCCCTCAACGCGAGACACAATGACGTAGCCTCCCGGTCCGCTGAGCGTCAGAGGCACGTTTGCCGCGAGCTGGAACCGCTGGTCCTGGCCGGCTTTCATTCCCGGCGGCCGTCCCACTTCGAACTGGGCACCCACCTTGCCCACGGACTCCCCGTCGTCGGTCTGGATCTCGATCTCGACGTTCTGGGGTTGATTCGTCTCGTTCCAGGGCACTCGGAAGGCGGCCGCCAGCCCGACGGGTTTCGTGAGCGGGAAGGGGCTGTTCACCGTCAACCTGTCCCAACCTCCACCCATCAGGTACAGCTTCCCGCCCATGATCTCGGCGTAGTCAGCTAGGATAAACCACTCCACTTCCACTTGACGCCTCCCTCGAAAAGCACTACGGTACCACTACAGACTGTAGTGGAATGGGCCGATCATGTCAATGCCGGACGTTGCCGATTTCCTCTTCGACCACGAGAACGAGGAAGAGATGGCCGCTCACGGCTTGACACCGAGAAGGGTCATTCAGGTGCTGGAGAACGACCACATCGTGGTGCCAAATCGACGTCGACGCCGCGCACAGTACTTGATCGTGGGGAGAGACAACGGTGGGGCCTGTATCACGATTCCCATAGAGCCGACAGGCGACCCACTCGTTTGGCGGCCAGTCACTGCCTGGGCGTCCAAGGAGCACGAAAAGCAGCGGCTGGAGAGATGGGGATAGGTCTGTTCACGCAGGGCACGAAGAGGTGGGGTAACATGATTGACGACAAGAAACGGCAGCAGCTACAGAATCCGGAAAGCTGGGACTGGGATCACGCTGAAGGCCGCCCGGGTCGCAAGAAGCCGCGCGCTGTCGTCTCGGTGGCGTTCAAGCGGGAGGATTTCGAGACGGTCGCAACCTTTGCCGAGCGGGTGGGGATGAAGCTTTCGGAGTTCATCCGCTCAGCGGCAATCGGTTGTGCCGAGGGGAAGATGCTGGTGGCATTTGTGACCTCCGGTAGCCCGGATGCTGGGGGCGGGGGGCTGCTTTCACTTCCCGCCGTCACTGCGGTGAATAGGGAGGTGGGCCCCATACTGTTGAGCGGAGCCGCGGAAGGTTCGTATGTGAGCGCATAGCGCGCGCTCATCTCCGTACGCTCCGCAGACCGCCGTGTCCCCCGCCTTGACCCACGCCGACACCCTCCCCATACTGCCCGTGGACAGCGTTCGCGGGCACCGGCCGTGGTGGTCGTTGGCTGCATGGCCGGCGTGTGCTCGCAAGGAGGTCGGCGAAATGGTGGGATCACGGAGGCACGGGGGCATGCGCTTTCGTTTCGATGGGGGGAGCGCGAGGCAACGACCCCGACGGTGGCTCCTGGCGGGCGTCGCCCTGTGTCTGATCGGCGTCATCGGCGCCGCGTGCGGCGATTCGGACGAGACCGAGACGGCCTCGCCAACCGCGGGGCCTTCCGCGACGGCATCGCCAGCCGCGCCGTCCGACACCGTCTGGCTGTGCCGACCCGGCCTCGCCGACAACCCCTGCGAGAGCGACCTCACAACCACTGTGATCTCCGCCGACGGCTCGACTACCGTTGAGGAGGCGGCCCCGGCGGAGGACCCGCCCATCGACTGCTTCTACGTGTACCCGACGGTCAGCGGCCAGCAGACTTGGAACGCCAACCTGGATATTGACCCGGAGCAGAGGGCGGTCGCCGTTCAGCAGGCGTCCCGCTTTTCCCAGGTGTGCAAGGTGTACGCCCCGATATACCGGCAGCTTACCTTGAAGGCGATCCTCGAACGGGATGGCGTCACCGAGGCATCCCGCGAGCTGGCCTACGGCGACGTGCTCTCGGCGTGGCAGGACT
>DAOULP010000213.1:0-53098 GCA_034420175.1 Dehalococcoidia bacterium
ACGGACATCCTCAGCGATCCGCAGGCCCAGTGCGCGACCTTTGGCTGCGGCGGCCTCAACATCGGCCGGACGGCGGCCATCAAGACCGGCACCAGCGAGCCCTACGAGAACAGCCACGCCATCGGCGACACCTGGGCCCTCGGCTACACCCCCGACCTGGCGGCCGGCGTATGGGCCGGCAACGCCGACAACACGCCAATGGTCAACATCCTCAGCACGTCCATTTCGTGGCGGGCCCTCCGCGACTTCATGCAGGCTGCCCTGGAAGGGGTGCCAGACAAGGGCTTCCTCCGCCCGGATGGGGTGGTGACAGCCACGGTGTGCGTCCCATCCGGCAAGCTGCCGTCCAAGTACTGCGGCAAGACGACGGCTGACATCTTCGCCGCCGACGGCCTTCCCAAGGAGGAGGACGACTGGTGGCAGCCGTTCAAGGTCGACTCGCGCAACGGACTGTTGGCCACCGACCGCACGCCCAGCGGATACGTAGAGGAGCGCGTCTTCCTCGTCCTTCCGGAGGAACTCGAGGGGATCGACCGGAAGCAGGCCGAGGAATGGGCTGAGGCCCTGGGCGCCGCCCTGGCACCCACCGAGGAGAGCCCCTTGGGCCTGGAGGGCCCCACGGGAACGCCGGGTGTCTCCATCGACTGGCCGCCCGCCAATGCCACCGTGAAGGGGCTGATCGCCGTCAGGGGCTCAGCACAGACGCCGGGATTCCATTCCTACCGCTTGGAGTACGGCCAAGGCAGCAGTCCAAGTCGTTGGAATGCCATCAAACGCTCAGCCACGCCGGTTTCCGATGGTGTCCTAGGCCTGCTGAACGCGGACGGATTAGAGCCCGGAGTATACACGATTCGGCTGGTCGTGGCAGACAACGTGTACGGCATTCTGACCCACACGGTCACAATACAGGTGGGTTCGCTGGCTACGCCTTCGCCGACAGATGTCGACGAGGAAGAGGAGCCGCCACCCGAGGCGTCGCCGACGCCGACGCCGCTTCCCTATCCCAGTACACGATAGAGGGCGTTCCCGAGAGCCAATTGGCCGAACAGCCGACGATACCCACCTACCGCAGAGGTCGCCACCCGGGTGACCTGTATCTACGCCGCCCACGCGTCACCCCCAAGGGCCTCCACCGCGTGCTGGACGTTTCGGGGCTTTTCAGTGCCGCGTACGGCAACGTCGGGTCCTCCATCTACTACGCGCTCGGTGTGACGGCACTCTACGCCCTAGGGCTGACGCCGGTCGTCTTCATCATCTCGGGCTTCTTCTTCCTCTGCACCGCTCTCAGCTATGCCGAGGGAACCACGGCGATGCCCGTGGCCGGCGGCTCTACGGCATTCGCCCGCCGCGCCTTCAACGACACGACAAGCTTCCTGGCGGGCTGGGCACAAGTTCTCAACTACGTGGTGACTATCGCCATCTCCGCCTTCGCCGTACCCAATTACCTCTCGGTGTTCTGGCCACTCCTGGGCACCTGGCCAGCCAACACCGTGTTCGGCGTCATGGTCGTGATTGGCCTCGCCAGCCTCAACATCGTGGGCGTGCGCGAGTCGTCCCGAATGAACATGGGGCTCGCCCTGCTGGATCTCCTGACCCAGGTGCTGCTCGTGGCGCTGGGGCTGGCTCTGCTCCTGAGTCCTGAGACGCTGACGGGGAACGTTCACCTGGGCGAGGCACCAACCTGGAGTCAGTTCCTTCTTGGCATCTCCATCTCCATGATCGCCTACACGGGCATCGAGACCGTCTCCAACCTGGCTGAGGAGACGCGGAACCCCAGCAAGAACATCCCCCGCTCTGTTCTCCTGACCTTCGGGTCGGTCCTCCTGATCTACTCACTGCTGCCCGTCGTCGCCCTCAGTGCTCTCCCGGTCGAGCAAGGCGCGGACGGCACATTCACGACCGGGCTGGCCGAGGAGTTCATCGACGATCCGGTCCTGGGCGTGGTCCAGCAGTTCGAGTCGGTTCCAGACGTGCTGCGAACGGGCCTCGAGGGCTGGGTGGGCATCCTCGCCGCCACCATCCTCCTCATCGCCGCCAATGCCGGCATGCTGGGGCTCTCACGGCTGGCCTACTCGATGGGCCGACACCGGCAGTTGCCGCGCTTTGTCAGCCGGCTGCACCCGCGGCGGCGCACGCCGGCCACGGCCATCGCTATCTCGGCCCTGTTGTCAGCTCTCCTCCTGCTGCCGGGGCGGGTCACGGAGTTGGCGAACCTCTACAGCTTCGGCGCTATGCTCTCCTTCACCATAGCCCACGTGTCGATCATCGCCCTGCGCTACCGCGAGCCGGACATGGAGCGACCTTTCCGCGTCCCGCTCAACGTGCGGATACGGGGGCGTCCGGTGCCCCTGCCGTCGGTCATCGGCGGGTGCGCCACCCTCACTACCTGGCTGGTGGTGATAGCGAACCAAGAGCTGGCCCGTTTCGTGGGATTCGGCTGGTTGATGATCGGTCTGCTGGTGTTCCTGGCCTACCGCCGATACCTATCACAGAGGGATGGCTCCCCCGTGTCCCAGGAAGAGAAGGTTGGGTAGACGTATCGCCCAGAACCACCTGGCAGGCCAATCGCCACGTTAGCCTGGCCGCCAGGATCAGCCCCGAATCCAGCGGTGCTGGATTGCCGCGCACTTAGCGCAGGCGACGAACGTGGAACACGCTGACTGGGACCCAGACCCACCGCCCTCCGGGCGCTCAGGTCTTGATGCCGACGACCTGGAGCGCTACGGCCGCTATCGGGTGCCGAGACGGCGGGAGCCCCTGATCCCGGACTTCGAGCTCCACGAGATCCGCAAGGGGCAGAAGCCCGGCTCTTCATACGTCCGTCTCGCTCCACGCAGCGAGCAGCCCTTCCGCCGCCTGGGGCGGCCCGACCTCCTCCTGGCCACTGAAGCGGCGATACGGCCACGGACCGGACTGGAGGCAGCCTGGCGGCATGTTAAGCGCCTGCTGGTGGGGACGCCTCTCGAGACCTCCGGGCTGGTGCGTGAACGGCTGACGAAGGTCAAGGCACTGGCCGTCTTCTCCTCGGACAACCTCTCGTCCAGCGCCTACGCCACTGAGGAGATTCTCCTCGTCCTGATCCTGGCGGGTACCGGCGCCCTCACCTTCTCCATCCCCATCGCCCTCGCTATAGCCGCCCTGGTCGCGATCGTGGCTACGTCCTACCGGCAGACCGTACGCGCCTATCCCAGCGGGGGCGGCGCCTACCTGGTAGCCAAGGAGAATCTGGGCACCCTGCCGGGCCTGGTGGCGGGCGCCTCCCTTCTCGTGGACTACACGCTAACGGTGGCGGTAAGCGTGGCAGCCGGGGTGGCGGCCATCACCTCGGCGGTGCCTGCTGCACACGACGAACGGGTCATCATGGGTGTGGCGTTCATTGGGGTTCTCACGCTAGGGAACCTGCGCGGCATTCGCGAGTCGGGCACCATCTTCGCCATTCCGGCCTACATCTTCATTGCCAGCTTCGCCTCCATGCTGGTGGTTGGGCTGGTGCGTGTGCTCCTGGACGGCGACTTACAGGCAGGCGCGCCCCCCAACGCCATCGCGGCTGGCACCCAGGGCATGGGCCTCTTCATCATCCTGAGGGCCTTCTCTTCGGGCTCCGCCGCCCTCACCGGCATCGAGGCTGTGTCCAACGGCGTGCCCAACTTCAAGCCTCCGGAGTCGAAGAACGCCGCTATCGTTCTGGTCTGGATGGCCGCGATTTTGGCCGCCTTCTTCGTGGGGCTCACGGTGCTGGCTCACCAACTCGATGTGACGCCATCGGAGACGAAGACCGTGGTAGCACAGGTGGCTGAGACTGTTTTCGGCAAGACGCCGCTCTTCTACATCGTCCAAGCGGCGACGGGCATGATCCTCGTGCTGGCCGCCAACACCAGCTTCAATGGGCTACCCGTACTGGCGTCGGTCATGGCGAGGGACCGATTCCTGCCCCGGCAGTTCACTTTTCGCGGCGACCGGCTGGCCTTGTCCTACGGTGTAGTCGGCCTGGGCACCGCTTCCGCCGTCATTCTTGTCATCTTCAGAGGGGAGACTCATCGCCTCATCCCTCTCTACGCCGTCGGCGTGTTCACAGGCTTCACCTTGTCCCAGCTAGGAATGGTTCTGCACTGGCGGAAGACCCAGGAGAGGGGATGGCCTCGCGCGCTCGTTGTCAATGGAGTGGGCGCCGTCGCCACAGGCGTGGTGGCAGTAATTATCGCCGCCACCAAGCTCGTCTCCGGAGCCTGGATCACGCTGTTGGGCATCGGATTCCTCACCTGGCTGCTCGCCGCTATTCGCCGCCATTACGACCGGGTGAACGAGCAGTTGGAGGTGACCACGCCGGCCAAGGCGCCCCCTGCTCAACCGGGAGCCCCTGGGCCCAAAGAGGCAGTGCTAGTGCCAATTGATGAAGTGAACGAGGCGGTTCGCAGAACTGTGGAGTACGCGCGCACTACCTCGGAGAACGTCACGGCCCTCCACGTCAGCGACAGCGCGGAGGAGGCCGAGGAGATGCGTCAGCGCTGGCACGAAACCATCCCCGATGTCCCCCTCGTGATCATCGAGTCGCCCTACCGATCCTTCATCGCCCCCATTCTGGCCTACATCGACGCCCTGGACCGCTCCCATCCAGGAAGCGTCATCACGGTGGCCCTGCCTGAACTCGTGCCAAGGCACTTCTGGCAGAGCATCCTGCACAACCAGTCGGCCATACCACTCAAGAGGGCCCTCCTCTCCCGGCCAAACACGGTCGTCGTGGGTATCCCCTACCGTCTCCGGAGGTAGCGCCGGAGCGCGACAGAATCGGCTGGCTGCTTCCTGATAGGCGCGGCATGGACCACGTCCTGACGCTGAAACGCTGGTGGGTGCCATCCCCCTCTTGGCACGCCTTATAATGTAGGAGGCTTGCGGCCATACGGGCCCCGAGCTGAGCCCGACGGAACGGTGTCAAATGCGCATCATCCTCTACACGGGCAAAGGGGGCGTGGGCAAGACGAGCGTGGCGGCCGCCACCGCCGTACGCGCATCCTCGCTGGGCCATCGCACGCTCGTGATGAGCACCGACGCCGCCCACAGCCTGGGCGACAGCTTCGACGTGGCCCTGGGTGGTGAGCCGGCTCCCATCGTCGACAACCTGTGGGGGCAGGAGCTAGACGTCTTCCGGGAGATCGACCGCCACTGGGGCACCCTCCAGGATTGGCTGAAGGTGCTCATGGCCTGGCGCGGCCTGGACGAAGTCGTGGCAGGCGAGATGGCGGTTCTCCCGGGCATGGAGGAACTGGCCGGCCTCCTGTACCTCACCAACTACTGCAACAACGGCGAGTACGACGTCATCATCGTCGACTGCGCACCCACGGGGGAGACCTTGCGCCTGCTGAGCTTCCCAGAGGTGGCACGCTGGTGGATGCATCGCATCTTCCCCATAGAGAGGGTGGCGGCGCGCATAGCCCGGCCCGTCCTCCGCCGCGTCACCGATCTCCCCCTGCCCGACGACGAGGTCTTCGCGGCCGTCAGGGAGCTCTTCGCTAAGCTCGAGGAGATGCGCGACATACTCACGGATCCTGCCACTTCCTCGGTGCGGCTGGTCCTAAACCCGGAGAAGATGGTCATCAAGGAGAGCCAGCGCACCTTCACCTATCTCAACCTCTACGGCTACGCCACCGACCTGGTGGTCTGCAACCGCGTCCTCCCCGACGCGGTCAGCGACAGCTACTTCGAGGCTTGGAAGGAGACCCAAGCACGCCACTACCAGCAGGTCGAGGAGGGCTTCGCTCCCCTGCCCATCCTCAAGGCGCCTCTCATGGAGGAGGAGGTTGTGGGCCTGGCCATGCTGGAGCGATTCGCGGAGGCGCTCTACGGTGCCCTGGACCCAACCGCCGTCCTCTACCAGGGGCAGATCCACCACATCGGCCAGGAGGATGGCCAGTACGTCCTAACCCTGACGGTCCCGTTCGTCACCAAAGAGGAGACAAGCCTCTCCCAGGTGGGGGACGAGCTGGGAGTGCAGGTGGGCGGCTTCAAGCGCAACATCATCTTGCCCCGGGCTCTCGCGGGCATGGAGAGCCAGGGGGCCAGCCTGGAGGGCGGGCAGCTACGCATTCGCTTCGCCCGGCCGGAACCGTGATGTCCTACCCCGCAGAAGGAGGCAACCGTGGCGGAGAAGGTCTTTGAGTGCGACTACTCGCCGGAGGAAGGCTTCAGCCTCCGCATCCGCAGGCCCGCCTTCCGCACCCTGTGTCCGGAGGCGCGAGGCCACATACTGGAGGCCCGAAAGGAGACCCTGCTGGCCCTACGCAGCATGGTGGAGGCGGCCCTGGAGCGGCTGGAGGAGAAGGAAGACACCCGCAAGCGCCGCCGGCGTCGGATCGACGTGGAATAGCAGTGCGGCGACCCCCCATACGACCGCCGGCGGGGACTCCCCTGGAACTAGACTCGGGCGGCCCTAGCTTCCGCCGGAGGCCAGGAGACGGTCCAAGTCGGCCTCACTGGTGATGCGCGCGGCGGCATGGATGAAATCACCCAGCGAATCGCTGCGCAGGCGCAGCTCCTCGAGCTTCGGGCCGATCGGGCTGCTCGATGCCGGTGTATCGGCGTAGAGGCCGTGGAAGGCGAAGTAGGCCTGGTTGATCCGCCGGATGAAGTAACCGTGGTCAACAAGAAACAGACGCTGCGCCTCCATGAGGGACTCCGCCTCCGCCACCTTCCCCTCGGCCAGGAGACGGTCCACATCCAGCCTTAGCTCCCTCATGACCTGGTTGAAGTCCACGCCCTGGTCGGGCGACGGTGTCGCCTGCGACTCGCCACCCCCCTCCTTGACCGCGGGCCCACTTACCGGCAGCGGGTAGCGGTCCGCCGCCAGTGCGCCGAGCTCGCGCCCGGCCATGCTGGCCACCGTCTCGTTGATGGTGGCGAGGGTCGGGTCCTGGAAGTAGCGCCAGCCCAGGGGACGGAAGAAGAGATAGTGATGCAGCCACTCGTGGGCCACCGTCTCGAGGAGATGGCCGTAGTCTCCGGCAGGAGGCACAACGCTGGGATAGGTTCCCACGCCGCCGACACCGGTAACCAGGGCTGACACCCCGTCGGCCTCCTCCTTCTCCTCGATGGTCTCGATCTCCTCCAGTGTGAGGTCGCTCTGAAGCAGACGGCTGCTCTCAAGGTAGATGCGGTCGCGGGGAGAGATGGCCAGCACGCGTGGCGGCGCCGCGAACTCGAAGTCCACGGGCGGGAACAGCCAGCGCGCCCTCGGGAACAGGGGCAACGAGCTTTCCAGCCCCGTATCCTTGGCCGCTCGGGCGACCCGCTCCTCCAGCGCGGCCTCGACCACGTTCTCCAGCCGCTCTCGCTCTCGGCCCAGCGCCGCCAGCTCCTCAAGAATGGGAGACTCGGTCGAGGAGATCTCGATAGCCTGCCGCTCAAGGGAGGCGATCTCGACGTTGAGGGTCAGGAATCGCTCGATCTGGTGATCCTTCTCCGCCTCGCTCGGGCCTCCGCGAAGCAGGGTGCCCACCCGGTAGAGCCACTTGTTCGGAAGGTTCCGCACCTCCCAGCGCACCAGGTTGTAGTCCTCCGGACCGGTAGGCAGATCGATGGCAGCCGTGACCAGCCCCCCGCCGGTCAGCGCCGTCCCCACGGCGAGGAGGATGATCAACAGAGCGAGTGTGCGGGAACGACGTTCTGACATCGGGCTCCTCCCGGCGGTGAACAACAAGCTTAGCGCCGGTTGCCGGCACCCCGCAAGCAACGGGACACCCTCTTCAGGCGCTTCCGAGCGCCGTGCTATAATCGAGCCCCGAAGCACTGCGCCTGCTCGCTCGTGGTGCGTAGAGAGAGTCGAGTGACAGCCGCCGCCACCTTCGCCACCATCAGAAGAGCCCGCCTGGAGGCGCGCCTGGTCGCCTTCGTGGTGGACAGCGTGGTACTCCTCACGTTCATCCTCGTGTTCCTGGCGGTGGCCGGGCTCCAGCTTCTCATCGCCAGCGATTTCGGGGAGGGAGACGCGCCCGATGCGTCCTTCAACGCCCTTCTCGGCATCGTCCTGGCGATAATCCCTCTGTGGCTCGCCTTCAACGTCAGCCTCGACCGCTGGCGAGGCCAAACGGTGGGCAAGTACGTGGCCGACATCAAAGTGGTGCGCGAGGACGGACGCCCACTGGGCCTGGGGACGTCGCTGGCCCGCTTCTTGCTCCTCCACCCCCTGCTATTCCACCCCCTCCTGGCCCTCCTGTGGCTGCTGACAGCAGCCGTCACCGTTTCTGTCACCGTCAGCGCCGCCGTTCTCGTGGTGACGTTGGCCCTGGTGTTCTTGTCGCTGGCCGCCCCCTTGCTGGCCGCCGGTGCCATCGCCCTGGACGGCAGGCGGCGCGCCCTCCACGACCGGGCGACGGGCACGATGGTCGTACCGGCCGCGGCCTTCCAGCGAGCGCCCGAGCCCACGCCATGACTGCCGAGGAGGACGCCGTCGACGCGGGTGAGGCCCCGCACCAGCCCGCCACGCCGGCCGCCGGGCTCTTCGGCTGGCGGCGCCACGTCCCCCAGGTGGCCACAGGCCTCGGCCTGGCTGTTGCGCTGCTCGCCCTCCTCTTCGCCCTCAACTTTCTCCAACTGACAGCGCCCGGCCCGGCCCATCGCGTCCTCCGCCGCGCCGTGGCCAGCCTGACCGAGATCGACTCGCTGCTCGCGGCCCACGGCCCGGCCCTCCGCCAGGAGGCCGATGCCTCCCCCGACGAACCCCTGTCGTTGCCCGACTACCCGCTCGACGTGCCCCTGTCGCCGCAGGAGGCCAGCCGCCCACCGGCCGAGGTGCGAGACCTGCTGCTGGACCGTTCGGCGGACCAGGTCTACAACGAAGGACCGGCCGCCTTCAGGGACGAGGACCAGTCGAGCGACGCTCCGCTCTTGTCGCTCCGACGGGCAGTTCGCTCGGGCCTCTCCCTCCTCACGGCCGACAGGCACGACACGCTCCGGGCTACGACCCTCGTGCTGACCATCGTCTCTGGAGCGCTGGCGGGCACCCTGCTCCTCATGAATCGAGGCTACGGCCGTCTGACGGCGCTGGGCGCGACCGTTGCCGTCGCATCGCTGGTCTTCCTTCTGCTCGTAGGCACAGCCCGCCTCGCCCTCGGCATCGCCTCCCTCGCCAGTGATGACTACATCACCGTCCAGCTACTTGACCTGACGAAGGAGGCGGCGTGGCTCCCGTTCCGCAACGGAATCGCCCTCGCCGGGCTGGGGCTCGCTCTCCTGGCGCTTGGCCTGATTGGCGAGCGGCTGAGTCTGCCGTACCCTTCCCCCAACAACCACCGCTCGCTAGAATCCAAGTAGAGGCCATCTCCCCGCTCCGAACGCACGCCCTCATGACGGAAGAACTCGATCTGCGCGCCGGGGCCGCCCTGGTCCTACACCACATGCGTCAGCAGTGGCTGCCCTTGGGCAGCGCTGTCTTCTTCGCCCTTGTCTGGACGGGCGCGAGGATCGCTCTGCCCGTGCTGGTCGGCGAGACCATCGACCGCGCCATCGATCTGCCGGGCGGAGCCGATGTCGACCTTCTGCTGGCGCTCTCCCTGGCCATCGTGCTGCTGGCGGCCGTGCAGGGAGGAGCGGCGGCAATGCGACGCTACCTGGCGATGCGCACCAGCCACCGCCTCGAGGCCGACCTCCGGACGGCCCTGTACAACCGCGTCAACCGCCTCTCCTTCGACTACTACGACCGGACTGCGACCGGCCAGTTGATGTCCCGTGCCAGCACAGACCTGCACGAGATACAGCAACTCGTCGTCAGCATCCCCATCAACACAGCTTTCTTGATGATGGCCGCCGGGGCGTTTGTGGTGCTCCTCCGCGTGCACGTCCTCTTGGCCTTCCTGGCGATGGCCGTCTATCCTCTCGTCACGCTGATCACTATTCGATTCTTCAACCGCCTCTTCCCGGCGACGGCAAGGGTACAGCAGGGGCTCGCGGACCTCGCCAGCGTGGCAGAGGAGAACGTCGCCGGAGCACGGCTGGTTCGCGCTTTCGGACGCGAGAGCGATGAGGTGGCCAAGCTCAGGGCCGTGGCGGACAAGATCTACGACGACAACATGGAGGTGGCGAGGCTGCGGACGGTCTTCACGCCGCTCTTCCAGTTGCTCCCGTCCGTCGGGCAGTTGGCCATCCTTTCCTACGGCGGCTGGCTGGTCCTGCAGGGCGAAGTGACGGCGGGCCAGTTCGTGGCCTTCTTCCAGTTCCTGAGCATGCTCGTGTGGCCGGTGCAGGGCCTAGGCGAGATGGTAGCGTCCGGACAGCGGGCCGCGACCTCCGCGGCACGCGTGTGGAACGTGCTCAGGGAGGAGCCGACGATCCGCCAGCGAGCACACGCCCGGCCACTTCCGACGGGTCAGGGGGAGGTCCGCTTCGAGAACGTCCGCTTCTCCTACCAGCCCGGACGGCCGGTGCTGGGTGATTTCTCCCTTCGCGTACCCGCGGGGACCGCCGTCGCGCTTGTCGGGCCGACGGGCTGCGGCAAGTCCACCGTGGCGCAGCTCCTGCCACGCTTCTACGACATCGATTCCGGCTTCATCTTCATCGACGACACCGACGTCCGCGACGTCAAGCTGGGCGACCTGCGGCAGAGCGTGGGTCTCGTCTTCCAGGACACGTTCCTCTTCTCCGACACGATCCGCAACAACATCGCCTACGGCCGGCTGGACGCGCCGGATGAGGCGATCGAAGAGGCTGCACGGCTAGCACGGGCCGCTGAGTTCATCGAACGCACGCCGGACGGCTACGACACCATCGTCGGCGAGCAGGGCTTCTCGCTGTCCGGGGGTCAGCGGCAGCGAATCGCCATCGCCCGAGCCGTCCTCACCGAGCCGCGCGTCCTCATCCTGGACGACGCCACATCCAGCGTGGACGCGCGCATGGAGGAGGAGATCCGCGGCTCCCTGCGCAAGGCGATGGAGGGCCGGACCACGATCATCATTTCCCACCGGGTGTCGACCATCGCGCTGGCCGACCACGTGGTGCTTGTGGATGAGGGCAAGGTGGTAGACACCGGAACCCACGAGGAGCTGATGCGTGGCTGCCCTCGATACGCGGAGGTCCTGGGGCAGGCGGCGCTGGTGTCATGATCTCCGAACGACAGGTCGCCGACGCCGAGCGGGCGGCACAGCCCCCGAAAGGGAGCGTGCGGGGGGCGATCAGGATGATGGCGCCTCTCTGGCCTGTCATCCTCATCGCAACGCTCTCCGTCTGCCTCCTGGCGGGCGCCTACCTGGCCCGGCCAATCGTCATCCAGCGCGCCATCGACTCCGGCCTCATCGCTGGCAACAGCGAAGCGCTCGTGGTCGCGTCGGTCATCTTCGTCATCGTAGCGCTCTCCGCATACGTCTTCCAGGCCATCACCACATACACCGTCGCCTGGGTGGGCCAGGCCTTCATCCGCGATTTGCGGGTGCGCCTGTTCTCTCACCTCCAGCAGTTATCCATGTCCTTCTACGACGGCGAAAGCTCCGGGCGGCTGGTATCGCGCATGACGGCCGACATGGTGGCGCTGACAGACGTTCTCAACTACGGCTTCGTCATGGTGGTCCAGGCGGCTCTCCTCCTGTCCGGGACCGTCATCATCCTCTTCATCCTCAGTTGGCAGCTATCGCTGGTCAGCCTGATCGTCATTCCCCCGCTCGTCGTGGCGACGGCCATCTTCCGCGTCTACTCGGCCCGCGCCTACGAGGCCGTGCGCGACCGCATCGCCGATGTGCTGATCCACATGCAGGAGTCGTTTGCCGGCATGCGCGTCGTGCAGGCCTTCGCGCGCGAACGACATAATATGGAGCGCTTCGGCGCTATCAACGAGAGTAACTTCGAGGCCAACGTGTACACCGCCCGCATTTCGTCGATGTACGTCCCGTTCATTGAATGGCTGGGCGGCGTGGGCGTCGGCATCATCCTGTACTTCGGCGGTCGCGGGTTGTTCGGCCATGCGGCGAGCGTGGGCACGGTGGCGGCGTTCATCTTCTATCTCAACTTCATCTTCCAGCCGATCCAGCAGCTCTCGCAGGTCTACGATCTGCTCCAGAGCGGCATCGCCGCCTTGAACAAGATATTCGGCCTGCTGGCCATCGAGCCTGACGTTCGAGAGGCGCGACACCCCACGGCGCTGCCTCAGCCTGTCCGCGGCCGTATCGACTTCGAGGGCGTCACCTTCGGCTACGCAGCCGACAACCTCGTGCTGAGCGACATCAACGTGACCGTCGAGCCGGGGCAGAGGGTGGCGCTAGTGGGAGCGACGGGCGCCGGCAAGTCGACTCTCGCCAAGCTCTCTATCCGCTTCTACGACCCGACGCGCGGCCGCATTCTGCTGGACGGCCACGACCTTCGCCACCTAAGCCTCCGGGACCTGCGCCGGGCGACCGTGCTCGTGCCGCAGGAGGGCTTCCTCTTCAGCGGCACGATCCGCGACAACGTCGCGTTCGGCAGGCCGGAGGCAACCGACGAGGAGATGGTTCGTTCTTGCCGTGCTCTGGGTGTCCACGCCTTCATCGACTCGCTCCCGGACGGTTACGACACCGCGGTGAGCTACCGAGGCTCGCGACTCTCGGCGGGCGAGAGGCAGTTGGTGTCGCTTGCGCGCGCCTTCCTCGCCGACCCGCCGGTGCTGATCTTGGACGAGGCGACGGCCAGCCTAGATCCGGGAACCGAGTCGCTGGTTGAGCGTGCCATGCGGCGCCTGCTGGTGGGCCGCACGGGTATCGTTGTCGCGCACCGGCTGAGCACGGCGGCTCAGGCGGACCGCGTCCTTGTCATCGAAGACGGCAGGGTGATCGAGGACGGTCACCACGACGATCTCCTGCAACGGGATGGCCACTATGCAGAGCTATACCGCCGATGGACGCGCAACGGGAGCCAGAACAAGGGGGCGGCGTGAGAGCGCACGGCGGCAGCACGCCGGACCCCTGCACGGGCATCGTGTCGGAGCCCGCGATTCTAGCGCGGTCCTGCGATGGCGGAGACGAGTCGGCGCGTTGACGGGCACTCGCGGCCATCATTAGAATGGTGAGCGAGCGGGAATAGCTCAGTTGGCAGAGCATCTGCTTCCCAAGCAGAGGGTCGCGGGTTCGAGTCCCGTTTCCCGCTCCAGTTTCATATTGGACCTCCTTGAAAGGGCACCCGCCTGCAATGGTTGCTTGTTCCGAGGGAGGCATCATGAGGTTGTGGGGCTTTCCACACAAGGGTGGAGGCGAAGGTTGCGTCTTCTGAGACACTTATTGAGGTGGGGCGGGGGCAGCGGCAGTGAGGACTCAATAGCAGTCCGTATCAGGGAAGTCGGGGAAGAGGACCTAGTCGAGGAATACACCAAGGAAGTCGATAGTCTCGTGGTTGACGAGCTGGTGACGCTTGTGGACCGAATGGAACAGGCCTCGCGTCACGGTGGCCTCGCGATGTTGCCCTCAGATGACGAAGGTGCTAGCGACATGATTGGGCAACTTGGCGAACGCGGCATGTTTCTCGATTACGCAGAAGTCATGCGTCACCGGGAGACTTATGCGGCTGCTAGGAAGCGCACAAGGACAATCGGCGAGAGCTTGCATGACCAAGGCGGCACGTACTTGATGGAAGCTGTGGCCCGTCAGGTAGACCGCCGTGACCCCGGGGCTGGAGGAACGATTAGCCTCATCTGGTCTGGAATTGGTGAATGGAGGGGCTGAATCTACGACATAGGAGGGCTTTCGCGCAAAGGTCGGCAAGCGCCGGCAACAAGCGCGCCGACGAAGGCTACTCGTGTGTGCTCCAACATCTTCTCAGCACCAAGCGCAAGCCACCAGACAGGGCCACGAGCCTAACGCGAGACGTCCAACTCGGACGCAAGGCAAAGGGCCTAACGTCTTGGAGGCAGAGGGCCAAGACGGGTCGAGATCGGCCCCTGGGGCTCGAAACAGATACAGCGGGGCGGACATGACCCTTGCCAGAAGGACCAGCGGCTTGTAGTCCATCGCCATCAGCGGCTCCCCTCGTACGACGCCATCGGGCCCTCGAATCCTGCATGCGCATTCGGCTCGCCCGCCGTGTATATGCGGAAGGAAGTCTGCCATGTCGTTGTTTGGCCCACCAGACATCGAGAAGCTGGGTCAACAGCGGAACGTCAAGCGTCTAATAGGGGCCCTGCGCCACAAGGACCCCCGCTACCGCGGGGCCGCCGCCCGCGCCCTGGGAGAGATTGGAGACGCCCGGGCGGTGGGGCCGCTCATCACTGCTCTCAAGGACCATAGCGCGGATGTCCGAGACGCCGTTGCTGGAGCGCTCGAGCGGCTTGGCTGGGAGCCGGAGGAGGGTGAGGCAGGGGCCACCTACTGGATTGCCAAACGTGAGTGGGATCGGTGTGTCAAGATTGGCCAGGCGGCGGTGGAGCCCCTTGTCAGTACTCTGGACGACGAGTGGCCCTGGCTGCGCAAGGCGGCCGCCGAGGCGCTGGGAAGGATCGGCGATGCGCGGGCGGTGGAGCCCCTTATCCGGGCCCTGGCGGACAGCGCCGCGCAGGCTGCCTTCATGGCCTACCAAGACAGGTACGACACCATCTACAACGCGCAGGCCCGAGACAAGCGGCGCTATGTAGAGGCGCAGGTGCGCCGGGCCGTGGCTTGGGCGTTGGGGAAGATCCGCGATGTTGGGGCAGTGGAGCAGCTAATCGACGCTCTTGCCGACGAGGACGACGACGTTCGGGCGGCCGCTGCCGAGGCCCTCGGAAACATCGGTGATCCTAGGGGTGTGCTCGCGCTGATTGGCGTCCTCCAGGACGAGGAAAAGGAGCGACGCGCCTGCCGCGCCAGCGAGGCTACCGCTGAGGCGCTGGGCAAGATCGGCGACCCGCGGGCGGTGGACCCGCTTGTCGCTGCCTTGAACCACTGGGATATGGGTGTGCGCAGAGCATCAGCTATTGCGCTGGGGAGCATTGGCGGTGCCCGCGTGGTAGAGCCGCTCATAGCCGCCCTCCGGGATGTGGGGGAGCGGGATGGGAATCTCGTGGTGGGCACTGCCGCCGCCAATGCGCTGGGAGACATCGGTGATGCTCGGGCGGTAGGGCCCCTTGTCGCCACCCTAAAGCTCTACGACCCTTGGCGGCGGGCCGCCGCGGCCCATGCGCTGGCGAGAATCGGTGGTACCCAGGCCGTGGAGGGACTGATCGCCGCCCTAGCTGACGATGACGGTGGCGTTCGGGCCCTCGCCGCCGGTGCCCTCGGGGACATACCTGATGCCCTGGTGGTGGAGCCCCTTATCGGTGCCCTCAAGGACGAGAACGTTGAGACGCGTGAGGAAGCCGCCGAGGCGCTGGGACGGATCGGGGATGCGCGGGCGGTGGAGCCCCTTATCAGTACTCTGGACGACGAGTGGCCCTGGCTGCGCAAGGCGGCCGCCGAGGCGCTGGGAAAGATCGGCGACGCTCGGGCGGTGGAGCCCCTTGTCGTCGCCCTTAAGGATGAGGGACCACCTTTCGGGCGTGACAGAGTCGCCGAGGCGCTCGACAGGATCGGGGGGCCGGAAGCCCGGGCAGCTCTCGCCGACCACGACCTGGGCCAATGATTTCGCAGAGATGCTGGCGACGGCCCCATAAGCCCCTGCTCACACGCTGCCAGTTCTTTCCACCCATCTTGCCCTGTGTTATTCTCTGACGGAGACAAAGGGTTCCTGCCTTTGTGGGCAGAGGGCCAAGACGGGCCGGAAACGGCCTTCGGAGCTTCAAACAGATTCGAACCTGGAGGCCTAGGCTTCCCAGGCAGTGGGTCGAGGGTCCGGCCAGACTGCCGTCCGCCTGGGCCAGTCCCGTTTCCCGCTCCAAATCTAATTCGCCCCTCTAGACACCGGTCCCTTACCCTTTTCTCCTCGGAGGCTTAGAGCTCAGCGACTCGGACGCTGAGGGCCATACCTTGGAGGATCCCCGTGACGTCCAGCACGGCCAACCGGTTGCTGCTGCTCGCCGCCGCAGCACTGTTCTCGACCGGCGGTGCAGCCATCAAGGCGACGGACCTCCAGGGCTGGCAGGTGGCCAGTTTCCGCTCCGGCATCGCGGCGGTGGCGCTGGTGTGTCTGGTGAAGGAAGCACGGCGAGGATGGACATGGCGGCTGGCGCCCGCGGCGATGGCCTACGCGGCCACGGTGGTGCTATTCGTACAGTCGACGAAGCTGACGACGGCGGCGAATGCCATCTTCCTGCAGTCGAGCGCCCCCCTGTACGTACTGGTGCTCGGGCCGTGGGTCCTGCGCGAGCGCGTCCGGCACGCCGACCTCCTCATGGCGCTGGTGGTGGCGATGGGGCTGGCGCTCTTCTTCCTGGGAAGGGAAGCACCAGTGGGGACGGCGCCGGACCCGACGCGGGGCAACGTCTTGGGCGCGGTCAGCGGGCTGACCTGGGCGCTGACGCTTACCGGGCTCCGCTGGCAAGGACGGCGTGTCGGCGGCAGCGCGGCGGCGGTGGTGGTGGCCGGGAACGTGGTCGCGTGCCTGGCGTGCCTCTGGCCCGCGCTGCCGGTAGAGGGCGCGGGCTGGTCGGACTTGCTGGTATTGCTGTACCTGGGCGTGTTCCAGATCGGGCTGGCCTACGTGTTCGTGACACGCGCGCTGGGCCACGTACCGGCCTTCGAGGCGGCTACGCTCCTGCTACTGGAGCCGGTTCTGAACCCCGTCTGGGCGTGGCTGCTGCACGGCGAGCAGCCGGGCGCGCTGGCACTCACCGGGGGCGCCGTGATCCTGGCGGCGACGCTCCTCAATACGTGGCGACAAACGCGCGAGGCCGACCAGCGCCAGCGAACGGCCAGCGGGTCGTGATCGCTCAACGGCTCGCCGTCTGCATCCCGAAACCTCTCGGCCTCAAACTTCCAGCTCACCGGCTCGAGAACGATCCCCCCGCCACTCCTGAATGCGAACTTGTCGATCCTGGTCGGATCCTCGCAACCAAGCGCATCGCACACGTCTGACAGACCGACCTGGGCGAGGAACGTCTCCCACAACCTTGCCTCCTCCCGGTCGAGCGGGTCTTCGCTCCCGGGATCGGTGTGCAGGTTGGTGTCGCCGCCGAGGATGATAGCGTGGCCCGCGGAGTGCTCTTGAATGTAGACGGCGAGCTGTGCGAAGCCTGCGGCCCGCGCGGCGATGTCCGAGTCTTCGCTGCCGGCATCGGCATGGAGGTCGTACACGTCGACGATCGCGCCCGAAGCGAGCTCGACTCGCGCCATGGCGAAACCCTTCATCGCCAGGCAGTCGGCCGAGCTTTCGCCGCACGTCTCCCATGGGACCCGGCGGAACTCGTCGAACGGGAAGCGCGACAGGAGGCCGAGACCGTCGCCCACCTGCAGGGCGGGCCGCTCCGTCGCCACGTCGATTCCCACCGCCTCCGGGCCCGGGTGCGGCCCGCTTTGGTGCGGATGGTCGACCTCCGCGCGCAGACGCGCATGGTAGTTGGCGAAGTCGAGCTGGTCCAGCGCCGGCTGCCACCAGTCGAAATCCTCCTGCGTCAGCACTATGTCGTAGTCGTTCAGCAGCGGGCTGATCAGCGGGATGTGCTCCTGTGGGTTCACCTCGGAGACCTCCTGAGGGAGTCCCGCGACGTTGTAGGCGAGCGTGGTGAATTCTCCGGATGGTTCCTCGGTGGCAGCGGCGTCGGCGTTAGATGGCATCTTCTCCTGCTCTCCAGCGTTGTCGCTGCAGGCGGCCAAGGCGAGGAGCCCGGGGACAAGCAGACAGAGGTAGATGACGTAGGGTGTCCAATGCGTCATTCGTGAGCTCACTCTCCCAGCGCCCCATGCCGCAGGTGGCCCCTGGCCCCCGGTACCACAGGGGAAGGCACACGAGCACCGCATCCCTTTACGAGTCCGAGCCCAGGGTACCATCCGGCCCTGTCCCAGATGAAGGGCCGGCGGAGCTGCGCCGTGTACGGCGCGCCCGATTACAGTCCACATCTGGGCGCATCGTCGCACGGCGGCAGGTCGAGACAGGGCAGCCAGCACCTCGCGCAGCCGGACATTGCTCCGACTTGGGCATTGACACACTGACCCGCCTGGGTCAGCCTGGAAGCGCCGAAGTCCCGCCTTCGCCGTCGGCGCTGTTGCCGGCGGACGGCCGAGTTTGCCCAACGGGGTGACAGGTCTCGCGGGCCCCATCGAGGCCCGTCCATCCTCGGGGCGCAAGCCCTCTTGGCGACCGGTGGAGGCCCCGTTGAACACGGTGATAGGAGGCAAGGTAATGAGGGAGCCGTTTCTTGAGCTGAGCCCCTGGGTTAAGTGGCCTGAGGACATCGCCCCCACTCTCGAACAGGATATCCAGACAGACGTTGTCGTCGTCGGCGGGGGATACACGGGGCTCTCCACAGCCCTGTCGCTGCGGTCGGCAGGCGTCAACGTCGCAGTCCTCGAGCGGGATTTCGCCGGGGCCGGTGCCAGCGGCGCCAATGCAGGTCACCTGACTCCGACGATCGGCAAGGACCTGCCGACGCTCATCCGCTTCTTCGGCAGGCGCCGCGCCTCCGCACTGCTGCGGTTCGCCGACCAGGGGGTCGCGTACACGGAGGAACTGATCCAGAAGTGCGGCATCGACTGCGATTACCTGACAAGCGGGAACATGATCGCAGCGGTCCACCCGAAGCACGCCAATCGGCTGAGACGGGCCGCCGAGCTGGGAGCCGAGTTCGGCGTGGCAGTCAGGTTCCTCTCTGAGGGAGAGATGCGGGAGCGGGGGCTTCCTGAGGCGTTCTGCTGCGGCGTCCTCGAGGAGAAGGGCGGAACGCTGGACCCTGGACGCTACGTGAGCGGGCTGCGGCGGGCAGCGCTTGAGGCGGGGGTAGCGCTCCACGAGCGGACCCCGGTCCGGGCGATCGAAGACGGCGTCAAGATCCGGGTGCGAACTGACGGCGGGACGGTCACGGCGGACAAGGCTGTGATCGCCACGAACGCCTACACATCGACCATCGGCTGGAAGACGAGAGCAGTCGTCCCACTCCGGGTTTCCCTCTTCGAGACTGAGCCGCTTGGCGACGAGCGGCTGGCGGCACTCGGCTGGACCGGGAGGGAAGGAATCTACACAACACACGAGGTCTTGGAGAACTACCGCCTCACCACCAAGGGGACTCTGATCGGGGGCTCGAAGACGGTTCGCTACGCGTACGGCGGCAAGTTCGCGCCCGGCTACGACCCCAAGGCGTTCCGAACGGTCGAGCGGGCGTTCCGGGACCGCTTCCCGGATCTAGCCGATGTCCCCGTGGCTCACTTCTGGGGCGGCTGGATCGCCATGCCCATCGACTTCCTTCCCTCCATTGGCGTGACGGGCCAGCACGACAACATCCATTTCGGCCTGGGGTATGCCGGGCACGGTGTGGCGCAGGCCAGCTTGATGGGTCAGATGCTCGCCGAACAGATTCAGGGTAGAGAGCACCCTTCAGCGGCGGCGGTCAAGAGGCACGTCTGGGGCTGGCCCGTGGAACCGTTTCGCTGGACGGTGTACCAGGCGGTGAACGGGTTGCTGAACGCCCTCGACGCGCGAACCGACCGGCAGATTCGCAAGCTCGGCCAGGGGGGGTGAGCCCTGGCCACCCGACACGACTTGTAGCCAGGATGAAGCCTCGATACTTCGAAGTGCTGGATGCGGCGGGAATCGAGCGGATAGACGCCGCCTCGATGCACGTCCTAGAGCGCGTGGGCCTACGGGTCGATCTGAAGCGGGCTAGGGAGGTCTTTCGAGACGCTGGGGCGCATGTGCACGAAGGAAACCGCTCCGTGCGCATTCCGGAGGAACTCGTGCGATGGGCCGTCGCTCAGGCGCCCAGCCGGTTCACGGTGTACGGAGCGGACCCGGACTTCCGCCTCGAGATCGGCGCAGACGAGGTGCACTTCGCGGGGTTGGGGGTGCTGACGAAGACTCTGGACGCGGAGAGCGGAAAGCTTCGGCCTGCGACGCTCGAAGATCAACGGAACCATCTCGGCCTGATTGACGCCCTGCCCAACCTCGCCGCGACGCCCATCGGAGTCTGGCCGGCGGACATCCCAATGACCACCATCCACGCAGAAGCCATCCTGGCCTGGGTACAGAACTGTCGCAAGCCCTTCGGCATGGGTGCCTACGGCGCGATGGCGAGCGAAGACATGATGCGGATGATGGCCATCGCTGCCGGCGGTAAGGAAGAGCTGAGAGCGCGGCCTCGCTTCTTCGGCACCTGTTCGACAGTGAGCCCACTGCAAATGGCGCAGATGCAGCTTGAGGGCATGTTCTTCTTCGCTGAGTACCGGCAACCAATGGTGGTGGGTCCTGAGGCGATGGCCGGGGCCACCGCGCCCGCGACGCTGGCCGGGCTGCTCGTCCAGCACAACACCGAGGTCCTGGCGCACGTCACCCTGGCTCAACTCATAGCGCCGGGGACGCCGGTCGCCTACGGCTGCGCCTCCACCATCGCTGACATGGCGACCGGCAACATCGCCACGGGCGCCATCGAGAGCGCGCTCCTCACCGCGGCGGCTGCGCAACTGGCACGACACTACGGCCTGCCCTGTCGAGCCCTGGCAGGATCGACGGACGCCAAGACGCTGGACGTGCAGTGCATGCTGGAGCGGGTCAGCACGCTCATGCCCGCCGCGCTCGCCGGCGTCCACTTCCTCGTCTGCGCGGGCACGTTCGATGGGATCACTGCCTTCAGCGAGCCCCTGCTCGTTCTGGACGACGAGCTGTGCGGGCTCATCCGCCGGCTCACCCGAGGGATCGAGGTGAGCGAGGAGACCATCGCCTGCGAGCTAATCAAGGAGGTGGGCTGGCAAGGCCAGTACCTGGATCAACTCCACACCGCGCGGCACTTCCGGCGGGAGCACTACCTGCCCAGGTTGCTGCGGCGCGAAGCGAGGGAGGTGTGGGAGAGCAAGGGAGCGAAGACGGCCCTGGATCTGGCCCGGGAGCGAGCGCGGGAGCTTCTGGCCGCCCATGAGCAGCGAACCGTGGACGCCGCCGTGGAGAAGGAACTGGGGGAGTACCTGCGGATGGTCCGCTGGCGCAGCCTCGATGACTACCTGGCCGCGGAGTGGGACGACTAGCCCATGGGGCGCGCAGCGAACCCGCGGATAGCCATCCTGACTGACGACGAGAGCGTGGCCCTCATGGCCGCCTCGCTGGGCGCTGCCCTCGGAGCGCCGGTGCTTCTCGCCGAGCCGTCAGGGCCGCTGCCTCGCGCCACTCGCCTCTTCCTCGACGACTGGCGGCCCCGCGAGCTCCTCGACCTTCGCGGCCTGAGCCCCCAGCGCGCCAGCGACCCGCTCCTCAGACGATGGCCCGGCCACAGCGCCAGCGTGGTGGTTGCGGACCTTCCTGAGCGCCCCATCAGCCTGTCCCACCCGGCAGGCGACAACTCGCGAGGCCATGCGCTCACGGCTCGCCTGGCCGGAGCGCTGGCTGGCTTGCTTGAGGCTCCCTTGCTCCCGGCCAGCCCGGAGTCGACCTCTATCAAGAGCGTTCTCGATGCCCGGCCACGTCGAGTCCTCCTGGTTGGACCAGCGAGCCGGCTGCGCCGGACCGTCGGCGAGGCAGGCATCGAGACGCACGTTGTCGCCACCGAGAGCGATCTTCTCAAGTGGATGCCAGCCGGAGGCGGCGGATACCTGGCGGTCACCCACGGGTCCGAGGGGACCCTACCCGGCTTGCTTGCCACGTATCGCCGCGCGCCCGTCCTCGCCCTGCCGCAGCCCCTCATTGACCTGAGCCGCTGGTGGGCACGAGTCGCCGACCTCATCCATGTGGACGCCCTCAAGCCATCGATTCCGGTGGAGGCGATCCGCACCGAGGCGCAGGACGCCCTGGATGCGAGCCTGCAACTGGCGGAGACCCTGCCCCCGGCGGCCCGCACGAAGGCCCAAGCGACGGCCGGGCGTCTGCAGGGCATCTGGTCGCTGCTCCCGGAGCTACCACCGGACAGGGGCGAAGCGCTGCGATGGGCTGAGTATCTCTTCATCGACGGCCCCCTGTCGTATCTGCCGCCAATCTGGAACGGTCTCCTAGATCAGTGGTTGGGGAAGCTCGGCCTGGACCCCGAGGCGCTGGCCGTGGTCGCCTCCACAGGGCTGGCCCGTCCTGAGGGACCGGAACGGGCGAGCGCGGGGTTCGGGCTGGCACAAGGGACGGTCCCCCTTACCTTCGACGTGGCCGCCGCCCACCGCAGGGCCGTCGGGCGCATCGATGGGCTGTCTCTCGCCGACGGCGCTGCCCTCGTGGCACGGGCCGTATGTCCCGCTCCCATCAGGCGGCCGAGTCGAGCCGTTCTCTGGTCAACGACCGTGGAGGCAGTGCCGGACGTTCTGGAGCAGCGCACGATGCTGGCAGGCACCTTTGACCGGCTGGACCAGGCATGGTTCGCGGGTCGGGCCACACGCGGAGAGTGGCCCCCGGAGCGGATCTTCGGGGCCGACGCCGCCGGCATCCGCCCCGGCACGTGGCTGGGGCTGAAACGCCAACTGCAGCGGGGCGCGGCCCTAGTGGCTTGCACCGGCCACGGAGGCGCGACCGCTGACGTAGGCGGCAGGCAGATCCCAGGCGTGGCAAGGCTGACCTTTCCCATGCCGCGCCGAACCTACACCACTGTCACCTACCGCGACCCGCCCGGCCTCCGGCCCTACGGCGACACGCGCTGGGCGACCGGAGACAGCGAGGCCCTGAACGAAGTGGTCTCAAGCGTCCAGTTCGAGTCTGAGGTCGAGCGACTTCGGTCGGCGGTCGTGTACTTGGGTGGGTGCGTAGTGGGCTCCAGCGAGATGCCCCTCGTGCTCGGTCGCCTGGGTGCCACCGCCGTGCTGAGCTACCTCACGGAAACGGGCGATGAGTCGGCGCGATTCCTTACGGAGATACTGAGGGAGGCGCTCGCAGGCGAGCGCCTGGGAGAAGCCGTGCGACGGGCCTGGGCGCTCGACATCGATCATCCTGTCCCCGGATTCAACGCCCATCAGATGTGGCTACTGGGCGATCCCCTCGTGTCGCTCGGGCCGGTGACGCCGGGCTGCTGACATCCCTGTGGCGTGCCGCAAGGCCTCCCGGATCGGCCCATCGCGCCGGCCGACCCGTCTGACCGATCCCTCAAGCACAACCTTCTCGTCATGCGCGGCCTCTCGCCCTCCGGGCCACCTCCGGCCGGCCTTCCGGGGGTACGGCCTCCGCAGGCCTGTTCTCCAAGGTTCAGTCATCAGGAGTTGAGGTAGTTGCGGACCCTGTCCACGGCGACGCTGCGAACCAGGCCCCCAAGGTCCTTGGCAAACTGGGTGTGAGAGCGGGTGTGAGCCCAGCCAACATATGTGGCGGCCCGCAGCGCAAAGAAGAGCGGCAGGCGTGCGAGGTGCTCCTCCGGGAGTTCTCGCTGGCGCCGGTAGCCGGCCACGAAGGCGGCGCGCAGGTCGTCGAAGTCCTCGCGCAGAGTTGCCATCGCGAGGGCTGTTGCGATGTCGAAGACATGCCAGCCGTAGCCCGCGTCGTCGAAGTCGAGCAGGGTGATGCGGCCATCGTCAACCAGCAGGTTCTCGGCGAGGAAGTCGCAGTGGACAAGCCCGAAGCGGTCCGGCGAGGCGCCAAACTCCTCCAACTCGCGACGGGCCGGCTCTCTGAACGACATCATCGAGGCACGTTGATCGGCGTCGAGACCCTCGGCCTCCCAGAAACGACCCCACACGGGGTCGTCCCCCACCAACCCATCGGCGTCCCAGCGCAACACGTCGAAGCCCGCCGGGGGCTCCCATCCCACTGCGTGCGAGTGCAGCTTCGCCATGAGCTCACCGATCAGCCCGAACTCCTGCTCGGCGCCGCCTCCGAGCTCGGAGAGCTGGGTCCCCTTAGCCCATCGCAGCAGCGACACCTGCCGCTCCTCGGGAACCGCGGGGTGGGACACACGGGTGAACGGCTCGCCGCTGGTCGCGTCGACCACGTCGGCTGTGCGGACGACGCTGTCCCGCTGCAGGGCCCGGGCCCACTCGACGTGCGAGCGGATCTGGGCGTCGCTGTGATAGCCAGCCCGGTGCACCCGCAGGACGAAGCGCTCGCCAGCACCGGTCGTGACCACGAACACGGCGTTCTCGCGCTCGGCGAGAAGCTCCAGCGAGCTGTCGATCTGCAATCCCCAGGCGGGAAGCGCCGCCCGCGCAAGCTCGGTGAGAGCCGCGATCTGCTCACCCGAGGGCCGGCGATAGAACTCGTGCGAGTCGGACACCATCAGCTTCCTCCCTGCTCAGCGCTGCGCTGCTTCTGGACGGCGGCAAGCGCCCGCTCGAACCGGGCCAAGGCCTCGTCTGCGTACGCCTGGTCGATGAGCAGACCCGGCTTCCATTGGAGCACCGAGAGGTCGAAGCCGGAGAACATCGCCCAGATGCCCTCCTCGTACAGCGCGGCCGACATCTTCAGGGCTCCCGTGCTGTCATCGAAGCGGATCCCCATGACGACCCCGCGCTGGCGCACCTCGACGAGATAGGGATACCTGGCAGCCAGCCGCTCGAGTCGCTCCTTAAAGTAGCCGCCGATGGCACGGGCGTTGGCGAGGGCGGCCGGCGCGGTGCTCAACTCGAGCGCCTTCTGGCCCACCACGCATCCGATCTCCGACCCGCCGAAGGTTGAGACGTAGCCCCACCCGTCGTCGTGCAACCAGCGGCCAGCCCGCTCACCGAGCAGCGTCGCCGAGATGGGGTACACGCCGCCGGACAGCCCCTTGCCGGTGACGAGCACGTCCGGGACTACGCCCCAGCCACCGATTGCCCACACGTCACCCGTACGGCCGAGACCGGTCTGGACCTCGTCGGCGATGAGCAACGTGTCGTGGCGGTCGCAGAGCGCCCGCACTGTGGGGTAGTAGTCGTCGGCCGGCATCCGGAAGCCGGCCGTCGCGGGGATCACTTCCGCCAGTACGGCCGCCACGTCCCCTGCGGCGAGCGCCCGCTCCATGGCATCGAGGTCCCCGAAGGACACGGTGATGAACTCGTCGGGAAGGTCGCTGACGAAGGACCGGGCATTCGAGGGATCCCCGGCTGCGCCCGACAGTCCGCTGCGGCCGTGATAGGCGCAGTCGAACGTCACGATCCGGCGCCGGCCGGTAGCGCGCCGGGCCGCCTTGATGGCGATGTCATTGGCCTCCGACCCGCTCGGCGTGAAGACCACATAGGGCAGCGCCGAATCGAACGAGCAGGCGACCAGTTCCCTTGCCAGCTCAGCGCGAGGCACCGAAGGGAAATGGTGATTGCCCAGGTCGTAGGTTTCCAATCCCTCGACCAGGACACGGACGATCTCCGGATTGCGATGCCCGAGATTGAACGTGCCGCCGTTGAGGTGGAAGTCCATCAGCTCGTGGCCGTCGACGTCCCAGAACCGGTAGCCCTCCCGGCGCCCCATCACGATCGACACGCCAACGCGCTCGAAGGACTCGATCCGGTTGGGAATGAGGTGGCGGTGGGCGCCGAGGAGCGCCTCCTCCTTTGCCGGGGAAGCGCCGGCGGGTGGTCCGTAGCTGGTCATGACGATCTCCTAGGGATCAAAGCGTGGGCCTGGTCGGTGGTGTCTGCGCGGTGAGCGCTCGTCTCCACCAGGCCCCATTCTACACCGTCGGCGCGGAGTCTGAAGCGCGAGCCGCCCAGACGCGCGACTCACGGGGGGTGCGAGGACTCACGACACATGCAGCGCCGGCAGACCAACACAAGGGGGTGTCGCTCTCGCAGAGCGACACCCCCCTTGCCTATGTGTCAGCCACCGTTGTCGGCGCTTTCCGCGTCCTCCCCCTGATCGCCATCACCGCCTAGCCCGCGGTGTCCTCGGCGGTCTCCACAGCGAACACGGATGGCCGGCCGTATCACCCGCAACGGCACGGAGCCAGTCTTGCGGCCCGCAGCAGCGAGTCTCGCCCGCCATTCCCCTCAGGCGCGATCACGGCCCCTCACGGGAGAAGAGCAGTCGCCCTCCCGACCGGTATGCTATTCGGCGGCCACGGCTTCCTTGGCGCGGTGCCGCGTGGTCTTGTCGACCAGCGCTTCGCGGTCCCCGCCGCTCATCCCGGCGATGTACCTCACCAGCTTCTTCCGCGACTCGATGTCGAACTGTGTGGTGATGGCGATCTGCTCCATGATCGGCGAGCCACCACCGTGGTAGTTGCCGATCTTCTGGATTCCGCCCGATGCCGAGCAGAGCCCGTCACCCAGGTAACGCCAAAACTGTGCCTGGTCCTCGACGTCGACCGTAGGGCTCCGCTTGGTGTACTTGCGAAGCAGTTCCCCCACCTCCGGGTTCGCAAAGTCTCTCTCGTATGGGAAAGTCGCCGTCACGCCGCCGGAGATGTCGCAAAGGATCTCCGCCTCCCGGAAGACCGACTCGCCGGTGAGACAGCGGCCAACGTTGCAGTAGATCGAATGGGGGATGTAGGAGCCGGGGCCGTAGGGCACGAAGCCGACGCCGGGCATGTAGACCTCCGGCTTGCCGAGGTCCGAAGCAGTGTAGCCGGCGGCGTACCCCAGCTCGGTAATCATGATGATCTCGGCAAGCTTCTCCCTCACGTGCGGCGCCTTCTGGATGTTGTTCACTTCGGCGGCGAGGGCTGCACTGCCAAGGATCACGTCGCCGATGGCCGGCTTACAGCCGGAATAGGAGTGGCGGTGGAACAGGGCGAAGAGAAGGGCCAGCACTCCCCCGTGCTGCGATTCGCCGGCGAGGAAGACCCGCTCCCACGGCACGAAGCAGTTGTCGAAGATCATGTAGGAGTCGGTGGAGCCTGGCATGAAGCCGCGCTTGTAGTACTCCCTCTCTCGCAGGTTGTGGATCGTGACCACCTGCTTCAGGCCTTCCCAGTCACCGGGGATCGCGAAGGCGACGGCGTAGTCCTGGTCCTCGGGACGCAGGGCTCTCGTGGGGACCACCAGTATCTCGTCGGCTACCGAGGCTTCGGAGATGTGGAGTTTGCAGCCACTGACGACGATGCCATCCGGCCGGCGTTCCTTGATGTGGACATAGGCGTCAGGGTCAGGCTGGTCGGCCGGCCGCAACAAGCGGTCGCCCTTCACGTCCGTTTGGGCGCAGCAGCCCACCAGGTCCTCGGTCTGGAAGCGGGCGAGCCACTTCTTGAAGTTCTCGTGGTACTGGGTGGCACCGTCGTTCGACTTATCGGCCTCGTAGGACACGTTGTAGACCGCGTTTGTGGCGTCGATGCCCATGCAGCGCTGGATACAACCGCCCACCTTCTGGCAGAGCATGCGGGTCATGTCCTGCTTCTTGTGCAGGTCGTCGGTGCCCTGGTGGATGTGGGTGAAACGGTTGATCCGCTCTCCCGTGAGATGGGAAATGGCCGTGCACAGCTCGTGGTTCTCGGGTTTGGTCGCTTCGTCGAAGGTGGTCCCGATGGTGTTGAGGCAGTCCATCTGCCGCTCATCGGTGCGGTCGATGAGCTCACCGTTGAAGTAGATGTTCCGCCGCATCTTGCCTAGTCCCTTGATGTACTCTTCCTTTGTTCTCATGTCGCCTCCCTTGGTTTGCCCGTCCTAGGGGTGTCGTGTCGGGACCCAGTTCGTGCCTTCCCACGACCCGGCGCTACGCCGTGAGCCAACGGTGTGCCCAGTGGGCATGCGCCCCGGCATCATGGTAGGCGCTCATGTCCTACGCCTTCCGATTGTAGCCCTCACATGCTGCTCCCGTACAGCAGCGACAGGAAGGACCCCTGGTGAGTGAGAAGACGGCCGCTGTTGGGCGTCATCTCAAGTGACTGGCCACGAACTGGCCGGGGCAATCCTGTAAGATTCACCGATCTCCCTTGTCTAACGAGCAGAATTGGGTGGGCGTCCACCCAGCCTGCAAGAGAAGGAGGTTCACAATGTTGGGTACCAGACTTGGCCGCTCATTGCCGCGTGCGGGGTCTCTCGCGGTGCTTGTGAGCCTGGCTCTAGCGCTGCTGGCGTCCGGCTGCATGTGGGGTGTGGTGAGAGATGCCAACACCGGTGCCCCGCTGACCGGGGCGAGTGTGACCTACAGCGATAGCCAGGGGCGTACGGGCACGACCACGACGGATGCCAACGGCGTCTACACGTTCGACTGGGCGTCGGGGCCGATACCGGCCATCGGCTCCATCAACGCGACGGTGAGCGCCTCGGGCTACCAGACGCTCAACGAGTCACGACAGGTGGGATACAACGACAACGCCAATGCTAGTGTAAGCAACCCCTCCAGCTTCTGGGAGGTGCAGAACTTCACCCTCGCACCGGTAGGTGCCGCTCCCCCGCCGGGACCGCCCCCGTCGACGTTGACTGCGGACCTGGCGGTCACGGACCTGTACCCGGACAAGCAGCCGAGCGGCACGCTCTGGGCCAGGATAACGAACCACGGTCCGGACACGGTGACCAATGCCTCGGTTCAGCTCACCTGTGAATCCAAGAGGACCGAGCCGTTCATCTGCAACAAAGATACCCTTGGCCCGGTAACGCTGCCCGTCAGCGTCAGCCTCGCCCCCGGACAGACCACTGCCTTCAACGCCACGATCGGCCTGGACACCGCCAAGTACTGGTACGACGCCAAGTGCACCGTCCAGGTGTCGTTCAACGATCCCAACACCGCCAACAACTCCTTTTCCGAGGTCATTCCGCCACCAACGGGCGACATTGAGATCCAGGACATCATACTCGCGACGACCAACGAGATTGGTCTGCGTGTCGCGGCTTCCGGCTCGCCGGTCGGTCTGTTCTGCTGGTCCGTCCAGGCGGGCTGGGGCCACGTCTCCTGCATGAGCCCGCTGCCGAAAGGAAGCCAGGTCTACTGGACCGGCGACTTCGTGACGGGGACGCAGACCATCACCGGAGGGGCGAGCGTCTGTGGCGCTGAAACGAACGAGAACAACAACCAGATGACCAAGACCTGCAGCGCCGCATCCCACACCTGCTGGTGATGCGTGAGTCGGCACAAGGATTCGGGGGCCTCTCGACGAGAGGCCCCCGCTGCATTTCGGCCTGTGCCCATGACGCGCCAACGCCCAAACCGCATCCACGTGTCGGCGTCCTGGGCTATCCGGCCAGCCCCAGCATCGCCGCCGCGCCCGATCACCAACCACACATGGTGTCATGGGGGCGGCGCGGGCAGCAGAGAGGGGCCGATGTTGACACCGCGTAGAGGCAAGGCTACCATGCCGACCGCAGCAAGGACCGCTTATTCGGGCCCTGGTAGAGGAGAGAGCTGAACATGAGCGAAGCTGAGAACATGGAGATCATCAGGCGATTCTGCGCCGCGTGGGCCGCCGGCGACATCGACAAGCTTGTCGACTTCTTCACCGATGACGCCGTCTATCACAACATCCCGCTGCAGCCCGTCCAGGGGAAGGACGCCATCCGCGGCATTTTCCAGGTGTTCACGGCACCCTTCGAGCGTGCGGAGTGGGAGATCCGGCACATCGCGGCAGCGGGCGATGTGGTGCTGACCGAGCGTGTCGACCGCTACGCCAGGCCGGAGAGACCTGTGGAGCTACCGGTCATGGGCGCGTTCGAGATGCGCGACGGCAAGATCGCCGCCTGGCGCGACTACTTCGACCTGGGCGATTGGACCCGACAGGCGTCATAGACGAGTCCTGGCCTGAGGCGGCCGGAGGCCGGCGGTTTGTCGGCAGATCGCCGGAAGACCCAAGGGGAACAACGTGGCCGAGGGGGATCCGAGCCTGGACGCTGGTGGGCCCTCTGGGTCTCGAACCCAGGACACCCGGATTAAAAGTCCGGCGCTCTGCCAACTGAGCTAAGGGCCCTCAAGACGCCATGCCACCGCTTCGGGCACCACACGCCCGCCACATCCGGAGGGGCTGGGTCGCCCTTCTCGCACCCAAGCCACTATAGCGCCTTTCCCATGGGGCTTCAAATAGAGGCGACTGCGCTGGCCGGCGCGCGCGTGGGCCGTCCCGAACACGGCCTGAGGGCCCGCTGGCGACCCACCAGCACCTCAATGGGCAGCGGTCGTCGCAATCGACACAGCCCGGAGGCTTCTCCTATAATGCGAACGCGTCCGGCGCCCAGACGGCGCCGGCCTCATACGCGAGGAGCGCGCCCTTGGTCACAGGCAACCAACGTGCGCCAGGCACCGGGCCGAACTGGGAGGCCTCCCTCCTTGAGGAGAGCCTGTCGCGAAGGGTGCAGGCCGCGGGCCCAGCCTACTGGGGCGCAGGCGCCACTGCCGGGCCACCACCCATCCCGCCCATCACCCTGACGGGCGGCGTCCCCGACCCCGACTCGCTCCCCTTCGACGAGCTGGCGGAGGCCGCGCGGGCCGTCCTGGAACGAGAAGGCCGCCTGGCCCTCCAGTATGGCGGTCCCCAGGGCTTCCTGGGTCTGCGCGAATGGCTGGCGGAGCGCGTCGGCCGGGCCGAGGGCCTCTCGTTGGGCCCGGAGAACATCACCATCACCAACGGCAGCGCTGGCGCCCTCGCCAACGCCTGCGAGACGTTCCTGGACCCAGACGACGTGGTCGTCGCCGAGGCGCCCAGCTACCCCGGCGCCATGCGCACCGTCCGTGCTCAGGGGGCCCGCGTCGAGGCCGTGCCCGTCGACATCGATGGCATCCGGCCCGACGCCCTGGCGCAGACCGTCGAAGCGCTGATCAGGCAAGGGCAGCGCCCGAAGATCCTTTACACGATCCCCAACTTCCACAACCCCACCGGCGCCACCCTCACGCTCGAACGCCGACGGGCCGTCTTGGAGATAGCCCGGCGCCACAGCCTCGTCATCGTTGAGGACGACGCGTACGGCGAGATCCGCTTCGAGGGCGAGAAGGTGCCGTCGTTCTTGGCTCTCTCCGGCGGCGACGGCGTTCTGCGGGTGGGCACCTTCAGCAAGGTTCTGGCCACCGGCCTGCGTGTCGGATGGATAGCTGCGGCCCAGGACGCGATCGACTACCTGCTCCGGATGCGGTTCGACATGGGCACCAGCCCCTGGATACAGCGCCTCGTGGCCGAGCACGCCTCCAGCGGCCTCCTCGACCGCCACCTACCGCGCATCATCGAGATCTACCGCCGCAAGCGCGACGCCATGGTGACGGCCCTGGAAACACACTGCGGGTCCTACCTTACCTGGCGACGTCCCGAGGGGGGCTTCTTCCTCTGGCTGCAGATGGACCGACGCGTCGACCCGACAGCCCTGCGGGAGGCCGCCGCGCAGGAAGGCGTGGCCTACGTCTCCGGCGACACCTTCTTTGCAGACCGCAGCGGAAGCCAGTTCCTGCGCCTCGCCTACAGCTTCGTCGCCGAGCAGGAGATCGAGGAGGCCATTCGCCGCCTCGGCCATGCTCTGGCGACCGCATCCCGATCCGGCCCGCCGAAGTAGATGCCGTCCCGACCCCGTACCGCCATTGTCGCCCTGCTGCTCGCCCTCGGGGGCCTGCTGCTCACCACCGGCTGCTCGGACAGCGACTCGTCCCCTCCGGCTACCCCCCAGGCCAGCGTCGTCGTTATCGACGAAGCCCTAGCGCCGGTCGACTCCGGCTTCGCCGATGCCAACGGCGCCCGCCTCTACTACGAGGTCTACGGCGAGGGCGAGCCCCTTCTCCTCATCATGGGGCTGGGTGCCAACCACCTGGGCTGGGCGCTCCACGTCCCCGTTTACGCCGAAGAGTTCCAGGTCATCGTGTTTGACAACCGGGGCGTCGGCCAGAGCAGCTTCCCCGAAGACACTGAGTTCACCATCCCGCTGCTGGCCGACGACGCCGCCGCCCTTCTCGACGCCCTCGGCATCGACATCGCCCACGTGTACGGCGTGTCGCTGGGCGGCATGATTGCCCAGGATCTGGCCCTGCGACACCCCGAGATGGTTCGTTCGCTGATCCTGGGCGCCACAACGCCTGGCGGCGCCAACGCTGTCCCCGCCGAGCCGGAGGCTCTGAGTGCGCTTCTCGATCTGGGCGATGCTGACAACGGAGCTGCAGGCGCCGGTCTCCTCGAGGTGTTGTTCTCGCCGGAGTACCTGACCGACCACGGCTCCGAGTGGCTTGAGCGCTTTCAGAGCGCTGCCGACTACCCCGCGACACCCAGCGAGACGTACACCGCCCAACTGCTGGCCGGTGCCGGTCACGACACGTACGACCGCCTTCCCGACATCGCCGCGCCGACGTTGGTCATCCATGGCACGGATGACCCGCTGTTCCCCGTCGACAACGGCCGCACGCTCGCCGAGCGCATCCCGGGGGCAGAGCTGTTCCTGCTGGAGGGCGCCCGGCACGGCTACCTGATGGAGCGCCAGGCCGACGCCGACGCCGCCGTGCTCGAGTTTCTACGCGCCCACTCCGGGGAGGGTACAGGCGAGTAGGCGGGCGTCCGGCGTCGTCTCTCGATGAGCGCAAGCCCGCGGCGGCGGTGTCGCCGCCACAAGGTGCACGCTCCAAGCGGCCCTGCTAGAATGAAAGGCCGCCTCGTTCCCTTCAACGACCATCAGGGGGATGGGAACCTCCCGCGCGGCTACACGCTGGCTCCCACCAGAGGCACGAATGCGCCAGAGCTTCTACTTCGAGGGACAGGTGACCCAGGACGACCTGGCCCGGCCCTACATCTATCTCCCCTTCACCGTGCCGCCGCGGGCGGTGCGCCTGGAGGTCAGCTACCACTTCGAGCATCCGAAGGAGGGCGAGCTCGGTGCGCAGGGCAGCAACGCCCTGGACCTGGGCATCTTCGGACCGCCGGGGACGGCTTTCCTGACCGGGGGCTTTCGCGGCTGGAGCGGCAGGGCCCGCTTCGGCTTCTACATCACCCCGACTTGGGCCACGCCAGGATACCTGCCCGGCCCGCTGACGCCCGGCCGCTGGAACGTGTGCCTGGGCATCGCCGAGCTTGATGAGCCGACCTGCCGCTACTGGCTGAACGTTGACCTCGATGTGCTGACCGACGGCGACGAGCCACAGCAGGCCGACGTGCCCCCCGTGAATCCGGGCACAGCCGCAGCACCGCCGCCACCGGACGCCGGCAACGGCCGCTGGTACCGGGGCGACCTCCACGCGCATACTGTCCACAGCGACGGCCTCAACACGATGACGGAGCTGGCGGCCTGCGCCCGCGACCGCGGCCTCGACTTCCTGGCCGTCACTGACCATAACACCATCAGCCACCACGCCGAGATGGCCCGCCTCGGCGATGCCGGCATTCTGCTCGTGCCCGGCCAGGAGGTAACGACCTACGCCGGCCACGCCAACGTTTGGGGCCTCCGCGAGTGGCTGGACTTCCGCTGCCAGGATGCCGAGACCGTCCGGCGCGTGATGGAGTACGCCCGGAGCAAGGGAGCCCTGTTCTCCATCAACCATCCCAAGAGCGTCGGGCCGCCCTGGGAGTTCACCGACGTTGGGGCGCCCTGCATGGAGGTGTGGCAGGCGCCCTGGCGCTGGTACAACTGGGAGTCGCTGGACCGGTGGGAAGGCATGCTCAACAACGGCGAGCGCGTGGTGGCGGTGGGCGGCAGCGATACCCACTCAGTGCCGCCAGCGCGTCCCCAGCATCCCCACGGCCCGGGCGAACCCACCACCTGGGTGCACGTGCAGGGGCCCCTGAGCGAAGAGGGCGTGCTGCGCGCCATCGGGCAGGGGCATGTGTTCATCTCCGAGGACCCCGGGGGACCATTCCTCACCCTGTCGGCAGACGCTGACGGCGACGGCCGATTCGAGCACATGATGGGCGATGGCGTTGAGGTAACCGCGGGATCACAGGTGACCGTCCGCGTGGAGTACCGGGGCCTGACCGGCAAGAAGATCCGCCTCCTGCGCGGGCGCGATCTTATCGAAGAGGTCGTCGCGGACACGGAGGACGTGACGCGGGACCTCCCCCTAGTCGTCTCCGAGCCGGACTACCTGCGGGCCGAGGTCAGGGGGTTCCGCGGCCGGCCGGAGCGAGGCGAGGTCGTGCACGCCATGACAAACCCGCTGTACCTGCGGCCCCGATCGGAGTGAACCCATGATTGACTCTCGCCGCTGGAAGCTCATCGTCGTGTCTCACACGCACTGGGACCGCGAGTGGTACTTCGTCTTCGAAGCCTTTCGAGCGCGCCTTGTGGGCATGATAGACACTCTCCTGGAACTGCTCGACGGCGACCCGGACTTTCGCTGCTTCCTGCTCGATGGCCAGACCATCGCCCTCGACGACTACCTGGACGTCCGCCCCGACCGCCGCGCCGATATCGAGCGTCTGGTGCGGGCCGGCCGCCTCCAGGTCGGGCCCTGGTACGTCCTGCCGGACGAGTTCTTGGTGGGCGGCGAATCGCTCGTGCGCAACCTGCTGCGGGGCCTGAAGACCGCCCGCGGCTTCGGCGAGCCGATGATGGTCGGCTACCTGCCGGACTGCTTCGGCCACGTGGCCCACATGCCCGCCGTCCTGCGCGGGTTCGGCATCGAGGACGCCGTCATCTGGCGCGGCGCCGGCGACGACGTTGACAAGACGGAGTTCTTCTGGCGCGCTCCCGACGGCAGCGAGGTGCTGACCGTCCACCTGCCCGATGGCTACGGCAACGCCAACAACCTCCCCACCGAGCGCGAGGCCTGGCTGGAAAGGCTCCGGAGCATCCGCGAGATGCTGGAGCCCCGGGCCACCACTCCCTGCCTTCTCCTCATGAACGGCTCCGACCACACGCCGCCCCAGCCCGAGCTTCCCGAGATGATCGCCACCGCCAACGAGGCCGTCGATGACGCCGAACTGGTGCACGGCCATCTGCCCATGCTGTTCTCCGGCATCCGGGAGTCCATGGGTGAAGAGGCCGGCGCCTGGCCGCGTCGCCGGGGCGAGTTCCGCGACGGGAAGCGGTCGCCTCTCCTGCCGGCCATCCTTTCGGCGCGCATGTGGATCAAGCAGCGCAACCAGGAGTGCGAGGATCTGCTGGCCCGTTGGGCGGAGCCGCTCTTCGCCTGGGCGACACTCCTCCGGGAGCGCCTGGGCGACCAGTGGCAGGATCCCGGCTTGCCAGCCGGTCCCGGCAGCCCGTTCCCTTCGCAGCCGGCCTCGACGGCCAGCCTCCTCGACGCCGCCTGGGGCCAGTTGCTCCGCAACCACCCCCACGACTCGATCTGCGGTTGCAGCGTCGATCAGGTGCACGATGAGATGCGCCCCCGCTTCGACCGCTGCTGGCAGATCGGCGAGGAGCTGACGCGCCAGTCCATGCGCGCCCTTTGCGCTCAGATGCCCTCCGGCGACGACCTCGGTGTGGCCGTCTTCAACCCTCTGAACGGCCCCCGCACCGACTTCGTGATTGTGCCCCTGCCCAGGCGCGACGACGAGGAGCCTAGGGAGGTCGTGGACCCCTCGGGACGAGCCATCCCCTGCCAGGTGCTGATGACGCCAGGCTGGAGGACCTCACCTCTGGGACCCGTGGAAAAGGTAGCGCCGCCTGCTCGAGTCGATGTCGGTTTCGTGGCGCCGGACGTGCCCGGCTTCGGTTACCGGACATTGGGTGTCGTCTACGGCCCCGCGCGCCCGCCGGCGGCCGCCTCCGGTGACAGCATCGAGAACGATCTCATGCGGGTGACGGCCGACCCCGCCGACGGCACACTGAATGTTCTCGACAAGACCACCGGCCGCCGCCTCTCGGGGCTCAACCGCTTCGTGGACGGCGGCGAGCGGGGCGACGAGTACAACTACTGCCGGCCGGCCCGCGACGACTTGGTCGACGCCCCCGGCCGTCCGCCGCGTATCGCCGTGGTTGAGGACGGCCCCTCACGCTGGACGCTGGAGGTGGCGCTGGACTACAGCCTGCCGAAAGCCCTGGCCGAGGACCGTGACGATCGCTCTTCGGACCGGGTGGAGTGCCCCATTGTCACGAAGGTCAGTCTCTACCCCGGAGTGGGCCGCATCGACATCCACAGCGAGGTCGACAACCGGGCTGAGGATCACCGCCTGCGGGTGCACTTCCCGGCCGGTCTCCAAACCGACGTCTCGCACGCCGAGCAGCACTTCGGTGTCGTCACGCGTCCGCTGGCCGTGCCCGACTGGGACGAAACCTGGTCGGAGGAGCCTGTCGGCACGCACCCTCAGAAGGCTTTCGTCGACGTGAGCGACGGCCATCACGGCCTCATGCTGGCCAACCGCGGCTTGCCCGAATACGAAGTGTTGCCCGGCGAGGAAGGCGTCACGATCGCCCTGACGCTGCTCCGCTGCGTAGGACACCTGGCCCGCTTCGACATCCCTTCCCGGCCCAACCTGGCGGGCCCGCTCGTTCCCACGCCCGCCGCGCAGGTACCCGGCCGGCACTCCTTCGACTACGCGCTCATCCCCCACGAGGGCGGCTGGGAGGCAGCCTGGCCCGAGGCGCATCGCTTCGCCGTACCGCTGCGGGCCCGTCGCGTCCAGGACGGCTCGGGCGCCCTGCCGACGGAGGGAGCGCTCCTGGCCCTCGACGGCCCCGCCTTCGCCGTGTCGGCCCTCAAGCGGGCCGAGGACGGCGAGGGCGTCGTCGTCCGGCTGTACAACGTCTCGTCGGGCGCGGCGTCGGGCCGGGTGCGGCTGGCGGAGCCCTTCGAGCGGGCCGAGTTCGTCGACATGGAGGAGTCCCTCCTGTCGGAGGCGCCGCTCGCGGACGGCTGGGTGCGGCTCGAGGCGCGGCCGAACCAGATCACCAACCTCCGTTTTCGCACCGCGCGCCTGTAACCCCCGACGTTGACAGCCCCCGTCCGAGCGGTATGATGGCCCTGCCCGGCGCCAGCGCCGTCGGGAGGAGGTGCGCTTGCCCAGAGACATCGCGATCTGCGAGAAGAGAGGGGCCGTCGCCGTACTGAGGCTGAACCGGCCCGACAAGCACAACGCCATCAACCGCCGCCTGTCCTCCGCCCTCGTCGCCCACCTCGACGCCCTGGCCGAGGACGACGAGGTGCGCATCGTCGTCATCACGGGCGCGGGCGAGAAGGCCTTCTGCGCCGGCGCCGACATGACGGAGGTGGCGAGCGCCTCCCAGGGCAAGGGCCGCGGCGACGGCACCGTGGACGTCATCATCCGCCTGCTGCGCTTCCCCAAGCCGGTGATCGCCGCCGTCAACGGCTTCGCCTTCGGGGGTGGCGCCCTGCTCGCCATCACCTGCGACCTGCGGGTGGCCGCGCACACGGCCCGCTTCCGCTTCCCCGGCGCCACCTACGGGCTCGTGGTCGGCGGGAGCCAGCTACCGCGCATCGTCGGCCTGTCGCGGGCCAAGGACCTCATCTTCACCGCCCGCCTCGTCGATGCCACCGAGGCGCTGCGCATCGGGCTGGTGGACCGGCTGGTGGCCCAGGCCGATCTCGAAGAGGCCGCCCTGGAGCTGGCCGGGCAGATCGCCGAGAACTCGCCGGACGCCGTACGGGCCTCGAAGGAAGTCATCGACGCCGTGCTGCCCTTCGAGGCGGCGGCCCGTCGCGAACTGGAGGCGAACCGCGCCCTGCGCGCCTCCGACGAGCACCGCCGTCGCTTCGGCGACGCCGCCGAGCGCGTCACCGGCGGCCAGTAGATGTGGGGGCCGAGCTCTCCCACGAAGGGAGGTCCGCCTCTTCCGGAAGGTCGGCCCGGGACTAGATTGGCCACAGATTGACACAGATGACACACGGACCATGGAGTACCCGGCCACCATCTGCTATCAGTGCCAGTCTGTGTTCATCTGTGGCTCAGTTCCTGAACGAGGGAGAATGAGGACATGGTGACCGACGACGTGCGCCAGCGCATAGTGTCCTACATCGAGCACCAGGCGAAGAAGGATGCGCCGGCCGTGATGGACCTCATCGAAGGGTCGAGGACGCGCCTGCTGGCCCTCCTGGACGGCGTGAGCGAGGAGCAGGCCGCCTTCCGGCCCGGCGCCGACGAGTGGTCGATCGCCGACGTGCTACGCCACGTCATCGCGGCCGAGGAGGGGGTCGCGCGCATCGTCGAGTCGCTGGCCCGCGGCGCCGTGCCAGAGGGACAGCGTGAGACGGCGAGCCAGACACCGGAGGAGGGGCAGCCCCTGGCCGTCCTGGTCGAGAGGCTGAGGGCCGCCCGCGCCGGCCTGTCGAAGACAGTGGGCGGCTGGCCGGCCTCGCCGGACCTCGAGGCCAAGTTCGAGCATCCCTTCTTCGGGCTTCTCAACTGCAAGGAGTGGCTGGCCTTCCAGCGCGTCCACGACCTTGACCACGCCGGCCAGATCGATCAGGTGAAGGCGGCGGAGGGATACCCAGGGACCTAGCCATCGTAGGGGCCAACCTTCCCCGCCAAAGGCGGGTCCGCCTCTGGCGGAAGGTCGGCCCAAGGGGGGATGGGGACGAGACCCGTGGCCAGGACGAGAAGGTCCTTATGGGCGACACCGGCTGTCGTGGTGGCCCTTGGGCTGGCGCTGGCTCTGATCCTCGCCGCCTGTGCTGACGACGGCGGACCACCTGGCGATATCTCCAGCCACACCCCGTCGACTGCGTCAGATCTCGTGCCCTTACCCCCCACCGCGGAGGACTTCTGGCCGGACAAGCAGGGGGTCCTGCACTTCTGCGCCGTGCCGGGCGAGGACGCCGACGCTCCCTCCGAGTGGTGCGCCTCCGAGATCTGGTTTGACCCGAGAAACCAGCGCGCCAGGGCGGAGTTCCGCGACCGGGACGGCACCCTGGAGTCTCTGGCCGTGGTGGATGGGGATACGTATGGAGAGTACGACTCGTTCACGTCGACTGTTCTGACTGACAGAACTCTGAACGGGCAGACTTGGCTGCAGTGGCTCGGCGCCCCCGGGGCGGTCGTGTTCCACGAGGCATACCTCAACCGAGGCATCATCAACGCGACAGAGGCCACTGTGGACGGTGTGCCAGTCCTGAAGATCGAGCTGGCGGTGAAGGGCGACGACGGGACGGTGGAGGCAAACAGGACGGTGTATCTCGACAAAGCCAGCCACCTCCCCATCAGGACCGAGACAAAACGTGTCAGCGGGAGCGAAGGGGCGCCGGAGGAAACCCATACGACCACATACAGAGTCCTTGAATGGCTGGCTGTGGAAGCGGTGGACCCGGCCCTTTTCACCCTTCCCGATGACCTGCCTCCCGTGACGTCCACCACGACCCAGACAGAGATGACTGTCGAGGAGGCACGGGCGTTCCTGGATTTCGACATCTACTGGCTCGGTCCCGCCTTTCAAGGGCTCACGCTCTCGAGCGTTCGCGCGTACAGAAGGACTTCGTCAATAGGGCCCTGGACACACCGGGTCGACGTGGCCTACTCCGCACCGGACACAGGGGAGCGTCCCCTCCTTCAGATCTCCGCCTCTCCTGCTGCGATGTATGAGCAGCCGCGGGTCAACGCCGACTTGACGGCGGGGCCGCTCGACCGCGAGGTGAGCGTGGCTGGGACGACGGCCGTCGTGTCCATGTCCGGCAGCAGCGCTCAGCTCCAGATGCAGCTGGCCGACACGGTCATCACCATCAACGCCGCTACCGAGGACGAGGCGGTCGTCGCGGGCGATGCCCTGACCAAGCTCAACTAGCGTTCAGGGAGGCGTCGGAAGGCCACGCTGGCCAGATCGAGCAAGTGAAGGCGGCAGAGGGGTACCCCGCCCCCTAGGCGACCGGCCTGGAGGCCACACTTGCGGGGGACAGGGAGGAGTCCCGTGACGCGCACGATGAAATGCCTGTCGCCACTCGTCGCCCTTGTGCTGGCGGTGGCGCTGCTCGCCGCCTGCAACGGCGGGAACGAGCCGGCGCGGGACATCTACGGAAGGCCGCCACCTTTGGAGGGCTATCTCGACACTCTTCTTCCTGGACTGGCTGCCATGAAGGAGTTGGACCGGCTTGATCCTCAGTCATACGGTTCTCTAGTCAGTCGCTTCCGCGACGGGGGTCTCGAAGCGCTCTCCGAGACCGACAGAGCCGAGCTTCTCCTCGTGGCGCAGATAGCATTCCTGAGTCATGTCCAGACCACTCGATACACGGTCACCAGTCGAGACACGACACCTGGGAGCGAGCCCAGCCACGCCGGCGAGGCGACAATCGAAGAGACGTTCGTGCGTCGCGCCTACTCCTCTACCGAATCCACCGTGTCCCACATGAGTGCGCGCCGCGTCAGCACGGACCATATCTGCTGGACATGGGGCCTCTGGCCATACTGGGACCCGGAGTGCCAGGGAGAACATAGGCTCTTCGTCGACTTCCGGTCCGGTGAACCATACGTCACGCCCATAATGACCGCATGGAACAACCTTGACGGGCCGTGGGAATGCTCCCGTACTGACCCCACCTCCAGTTACCGCTACTACGCGGCGGAGCTAGACTACTGGGGACTATTCGGCGGCCTTGCCAAGGCAATACCGGTTGGTCGCGATACGCTTGACGGGCAACCAGCCTATAGGCTTGAGGACTACGAGGATAGGTCGGTGCAGTACTGGCTGGACGCCGACACCCTGTGGCTCCGCCAGTACGAGTTCGAGTACGACTACGAGGGCGAGGAGGGCATCCGGTACACGGTGACGCTGGAGGCCATCAACGAGGACATCGTCATCGAGCCGCCGAACGTGGACGTGGAGTGCGTGGAGGAGGAGACGGAGTAGCCGCCTTGGGCTCAGCCGGGTGGAGAGGAGTCCCGTGTCCGTGGTGACGAACCGCTTGTCGCCGCTCGTCGCTGTCGTGTTGGCGGTGGTGCTGCTCACCTCCTGCAACGGCGGGGGCGAGTCGCAGCAGGACATCTACGGAGAGCCGCCGGCAGTGCAGGACTATCTCGACGATCTGGGGACGTTCGAGCCCTTCGTGGAGCTGATTGCCGGAAGACAGCCCACGGAGTCGGAATATGAGGCCATCGTGGACAGCTACCACGAGGGGGGTCTGGAGGGACTCGCCGAGAGCGATCTGCGGGTGCTGCTTGCCGTGAGTCAGATGGCGTTCCTCTCCCACCAGCGCACCCTACGTTACTCCGTGGTAGCTGGCGAAACCGCTCCTTCGGACGAAAGCGATTTGGTGGGCCACGCAGTCCTCCAAGAAACGTACGTGATGTGGAATGAGCTGCAGACGGCCGCCGCAAGGCGAGTTGTGGGTACGGCCATCGAGTGGCGATGGGTATCGCTACCCCAACACCAGCAGTCGGCCCCCGCCGAGCGCATCGAGATCTGCGATCTGTCTCGTGAAGACTCCGATTCCTTGGTGTCAGAGGTGTGGAACAGGTCGGGGACCGGCTGGAACTGCACCGCATTCCGAGATGAAGCCGGCTCTTTCGCGATGGTGGCCCTAGCATACCTGGGCAAATTCGCAAGCTTCGCCAAGGGCAGTCTGCTTGCTGAGGACACGATCGACCAGCGAGCCTCCTATCGACTACTGATCGAAGGGGACCCCGTCCAGTCTTTCCCCGACGTCACCTACTGGCTTGACGCCGAGACTCTGTGGCTGCGCCAGGAGCAGTACGAGGACGACGGGATCCACTACATCGTGAAGCTGGAGGCCGTCAACGAGGACATCGTCATAGAGCCGCCGGACGTGGACGTGGAGTGCGAGGAGATGGATCGTCACTAGTCCGTGCCTGGCTCGCCTTGACCCCTTGTCGGTACGCGCTATCATAGCCTCGCTGTGTCCAATTCCCTGGAGGAAGACGTCGTTCGACTGCTGACGGAGCGCCGGCTCACCCTGGCCGTCGCCGAGTCCTGCACGGGCGGCCTGGTCGGCCACCGCGTCACCGCCGTGTCGGGCAGCTCGGCCTGCTTCCGCGGCGGCGTCATCGCCTACCACAACGACGTGAAGGCCGCCCTCCTCGCCGTACCGGAGGACCTGCTCGAACGCGAGGGCGCCGTCAGCGAGCCCGTCGCCCTGGCCATGGCCCGCGGCGTCCGCGAGCTCCTGGCCGCCGACATCGGCCTCGCCGTCACCGGCGTCGCAGGGCCGACGGGCGGCACGCCGGAGAAGCCGGTCGGCCTCGTCTACACAGCCCTCGCCGACGCGGCCGGCGCCCGCCGCCAGCGCCACCTCTGGTCGGGCGACCGCGCGCAGAATAAGGAGAGTTCGGCGGAGGCCGCCCTCCAGTTGCTGAAGGAGTACTTGCTTTCGATATCGTCCAGAGGTCCGTAGGCGGGCTCTCCGGTAGTCAGCCCGAGGGTTGAAACCCTCGGCTTGGCGGAAGCTGCGGATTTCAATCCGCAGGAGTGGTTCTTCTGCCCTGACACCGTCTAGCCCCGCAGGAAGCCGCTTGCCGAGGCTGGAAGACCTTCAAGTTGTTGGAATTCAGCTCTGCCGGTTGAAACCGGCAGCTTCGGGTGAAGCCCCGAGTTTCAACTCGCGGGCAGCCAGGTGGTTCATGAAAGCGAAGCCTGGGCTACGTGGCTGATACTGCACCCAGGAGAGAGTGAAGACATGCCTGACCACTCCCAACGCCGCGCCTTCCCCCTGCCGGGCGACCGGCCGCGCTACGCCCGGGACCGCACCTGCGACGTGCGCCACATCAAGCTGGACGTCTCGCTGGACCTGGAGAGGCGCCGGCTGTGGGGTTCCGTCGCCACGACCCTGACGCCGATCAACGACGGCCTCACTTATGTCGAGTTCGACGCCGTCGATCTCGACATCAAGTCGGCCGCGCTTTCGCCTGGGGCGAATCCGCCTCTGGCGAAGGCCGGGGGCGTCAATCTGGCCTTCGAGGTGTCCGGCGACAAGCTGCGTGTGAACCTGGGCGAGCCCCAGCCCGCCGACGAGCCGCTCACGGTCGTCGTCACCTACGAGTGCCGGAACCCGCGTCGCGGCCTCTACTTCATCGCGCCGGATGAGGCCTACCCCGACCGCCCGCTCCAGGCCTGGACGCAGGGCCAGGACGAGGACTCCCGCCACTGGTTCCCCTGCCACGACTTCCCCAACGAGCTGGCCACCAGCGAGGTCGTCGTCACCGTGCCCGAGCACCTGACCGTCATCTCGAACGGCCTGCTCAGCTCCATCGAGCCCGGCCCTGGGCGCGGTAAGCGCCGGACGCGCACCTTCCGCTGGCGCCAGGACGTGCCCCACGTCGCCTATCTGCTGAGCCTCGTCGTCGGCGAGTTCGACCGCATCGTCGAGCAGTTCGACGGCATCCCTGTCGAGTACTTCGTGCCGCCGGGCCGCGAAGAGGACGGCCGCCGCACCTTCGGCAAGACGCCGGCGATGCTGCGCTTCTTTTCAGAGGTGACGGGCCTTCGCTACCCGCACGCCAAGTACGCCCAGGTGGCCGTGCACGACTTCATCTTCGGCGGCATGGAGAACGTCAGCGCCACCACCGTCACCCACACGGTCCTCCACGACAAGCGCGCCCACCTGGACTTCTCCGCCGACCCGCTGGTCGCCCACGAGCTCGCCCACCAGTGGTACGGCGATCTCCTGACCTGTCGCGACTGGGGGCACGCCTGGCTCAACGAAGGCTTCGCCACCTACTTCGAGCTGCTCTTCAAGGAGCACGACCTGGGCCACGACGAGTTCCTCTACGGCCTCGCCCAGGAGGCGGAGTCCTACTTCGAGGAGGACCGCGAGCGCTACCGCCGACCCATCGTCGCCAACGTCTACAACGAGCCCATCGACCTCTTCGACCGCCACCTCTACGAGAAGGGCGGCCTGGTGCTCCACATGCTGCGCTTCGTCCTCGGCGACGAGCTCTTCTGGAAGGCGATCCGCCACTACACGGCCAAGCACCAGCGCGCCAACGTCGTCACGACCGACCTCCAGCGTGCCATCGAGGAGGCGACGGGCCGAAACGTGGACTGGTTCTTCGACCAGTGGATCTACGGCGCCGGCCACCCCGACCTCAAGGCCGAGTACGCCTGGGACGAGGAGCACAGCTCGGCGCGGGTGGGCGTCAAGCAGACTCAGGGCGACGGCACGCCCGTCTTCCGCCTGCCCATGGACGTGGCCTTCACCACCGGCGACAGCGTCCAGACCTTCCGCATCGACGTCAGCGAGCGGGAGCAGTCGTTCCACTTCCCGCTGGCCGCCAAGCCCCTGATGGTGCGCCTGGACCCCGGCAACCCAGACGGGCCGTCCGGCTGGACGCTGAAGACGCTCGACTTCCCGCGCCCCAAGGAACTGCTCCTCCACCAGCTCCAGCACGACCCCGACGTCATGGGCCGCATCGAGGCGGCGAAGGCGCTGGCGAAGACGGGCACGCTGGAGGCGGTCGCCGCCCTCAGGCGGGCCGTGCTGCGCGACCGGTTCTGGGGCGTGCAGTCGGAGGCGGCGAAGGCGCTGGGCAAGGTGCGGTCGAAGGCCGCCCTCGATGCGCTGGTGGACGGCCTCAAGGTCCGTCACCCGAAAGCCCGCCGCGGCGTCGTGAAGGGCCTGGGCGAGTTCCGCGACGAGGCCGCCGCCGACGCCCTCCTGCCCGTCCTCAGGCGCGACGCCAGCTACTACGTCGAGGCGGAGGCCTCGACGTCCCTGGGCAAGACGCGCTCACTTCGCGCCTTCGACGCCCTGAAGAAGGCGCTTGCCAAGGAGTCCCACAATGAGGTCATCCGCTACATGACCTTCGAGGGGCTGGCCGAACTGAGGGACGAGCGGGCCGTGCCCATCTGCGTCGACTGGACGGCGTACGGCCGGCCGCCGCGGGCCCGCGAGGGGGCCGCGCTGGCCCTGGGCAAGCTCGGCGAGCGGCTGGGCCCGGCCTCACCCCCCGGTCGGCAGGCCTTCGACCGGCTGGTCGAGCTGCTGAACGACTCGTCGCTGAGGGTACGCCTCCAGGCCGTTCTCTCGCTACAGGAGCTGGGCGACGCCAAGGCAGTGCCCCACCTGGAGGCGATCGCCGCTCGCGATCTCGACGGCCGCATCGTGCGGCGGGCGCGGGAGGCTGCCCGCGACTTGCGCGAGGGCCGGCAGCGCAGCGAGGAGGGGCGCGGCCTGCGCGATGACCTCGACAAGCTCCAGCGGGAGAACCGCGAGCTCCGGGACCGGCTGGACCGGCTGGAAACGAGGGTGGGAAGCAGCACACCGGGGCGGCGAGGGTCGGGGAGCAAGGCCAGGTGACCGACCTCCCTCCCACGGCCACGATTGACAGACTGATTGCCGAGGCGCTTGAGATGATCCCCAGCCTCACGCCCGGCCGGGGCAGCTTCAGCACCATGCCCCCTGGCTACACGGCGCGATACCCAGACGAATGGCAGCGGGAGGTGCTGGAGACAATGGACACACGGTACCTCGCCGCTTTCAAGCCCGACACCAACGACATCGTCACACTCGCCGAGCAAGTGAATCACTGGACACTCGATCCCTGGCCGTCTCCGACCTTCCCCCGACATGATGGAACCCTGGTACTCACTCCGATTTCGACGCTTGCCACCATAGTGGGCTATGCGCTATTGGAGATGCTCGTTCGCAAGTTGAGATCAGGAAGCCCAGGTCCAAGTTCGCTGGACAAGCTTCTCCGGCGATTCGAGAATGACTCATCTTGTGCCGATCTCGCGAATGATCTCAAGTCCCTCAACTCTAGAATGAGGTACAAACAGCTCGGCAAGGACATCAACCTGTACCAGCGCCTCAAGAAGGGGCGGGACCAGCTGTTGCACGGAAATGTGCTGCGAACCAGGGAGCCCGAAGGGTGGCTCCTGGTTCTACTGATCGACCTCATCCTCCTCCACGTAATGAGGTATGAGATAATGGCGCAGAGCGGCGTCGCGTCATGACCACCGAACCCGGCCCGATACCCGCGCCCGAACTCGAGGGCGGCACCTGGCTCAACAGCGAGCCCCTGACGATGGTCTCGCTCAAGGGCCGGCCCGTCCTCATCGAGTTCTGGGACTACACCTGCATCAACTGCCTGCGCACGCTCCCCTACCTCAAGGAGTGGCACCGGCGCTACTCGCCGAACGGGCTGGCCATCATCGGCGTGCACGCGCCGGAGTTCTCCTTCGCCAAGTCGGAGGACCACGTGCGGCAGGCCGTCCAGGATCTGGGCATCGAGTTCCCGGTCGTCCTCGACAACGACTTCAAGATCTGGCAGGCCTACTCGAACCGCTACTGGCCCGCCAAGTACATGGTCGATGCCAAGGGCAACGTGCGGTCGTACCATCACGGCGAGGGCGCCTACGACCAGGTCGAGGAGGCCCTCCAGGCCCTCCTGCGTGAGGTCTCGCCCGACCTGTCGCTGCCTGAGGTCATGCAGCCCCTCCGTGACGCCGACACCCCCGGCGCCGTCTGCTACCGCGTCACGCCCGAGCTGTACCTCGGCTACGAGCGCGGCCGGCCGGGCAACACCGCCGGCATCACCCCCGACCGGCCGGCCACATATCGAGACCCCGGCAAGCACGTCGACGGCTTCTTCTACCTGGGGGGCGACTGGCTGTTGGCCGGCGAGTACCTGGCGCGGCCTGTGGGCGCAAGCAGCGAGAGCCGCCTATCGATGCGTTACACCAGCAAGGAAGTGAACATCGTCACGCACCCGCCGCTGGCCGGTGGAACGGCGACGATTCGCGTGCTACAGGATGGGGCGGCGCTCCCGGCGGAGGACGCCGGGGAGGATGTGCGTCAGGAAGGCAGCGAGGCCGTGGTCACAGTGGACCGCCCCCGCATGTACCGCCTCGTCAACAACCGCGAGCTGGACAGCCACGAGCTGACGCTGCTCACCACGGCAGAGGGCGTGGCGCTCTATGTCTTCACCTTCGTTTCCTGCTTGGTACCGGACGACGCGTAGGGGCGGAGCACGCTGCGCCGCTGCTTCACATGCCCATCACCGAGGACCTCCGGGGGCATCTCGCTGCCACACCTGACGTCGAGAGCCCAGCCGGACCTGTTCGCCTCTCGACGTCGGGCGGCCCCGTAGGGCGCCTTTCTCCTCGAGCACTGTGATCTCCCCCCAAACGCAGCCCAGATCCGGCAGGCCCTCCTCCGTGTCCTGGACAAGCTCGGCCGCCGACATCAAAGGCCAAGGTCCAGACAACAACAAGCGGCCCCCGTAGCCTGAGCCAGGGGGCCGCCGAATGTGGCCGGCGCTTCGTCTAGAGGCGGGTGGCGTAGCTCCGGCGCGGCCGCGTAGCGGCGCCACTGCGATAGGCGGCGTGGGCCACCTCCCGCGCCAGGGTCCGCTGCATCCCTTTGTTGAAGACGCTGGGAACGATGTACTCCTCGTGCAGCTCGTTCTTGGAGACGGCGGAGGCGATAGCATGGGCCGCCGCTATCTTCATCTCTTCGTTGATCTCGCGGGCGCGGGCATCCAGCGCGCCCCGGAACAGGCCGGGGAAGCAGAGGACGTTGTTGATCTGGTTCGGGTAGTCCGACCGCCCCGTTGCCATGACCCGCACATACGGCAAGGCATCCTCGGGGCGGACCTCCGGGTCCGGGTTGGCCATCGCAAAGACGATGGGATCCCGATTCATCTTCTTCACGTCCTCGGCGGCAATGATGCCGGGTGCCGAGAGGCCCAGGAAGAGGTCGGCGCCCTCCATTGCATCGTGGATGGTGCCCTTGAGGCCGCGGGGGTTGGTGGCTTCGGCGAACCACTCCTTGGCCGTGTTCATCCCCTCCTTACGGCCCTTGTAGATGATGCCGTTCCGATCGGCCCCGACAATGTCCTTGACACCCACGGAGAGGAGCATCTTGGTGCAGGCAATGCCACTCGCTCCGACCCCGGAGAGCACCATGCGGATGTCCTCCATTTCCTTGCCGACGATCTTGAGGGCGTTGAGGAGGCCAGCCAGCACCACCACCGCCGTACCGTGCTGGTCATCGTGGAAGACGGGGATGTCCAGCTCTTCCTTGAGTCGCTCCTCGATCTCGAAGCAACGGGGTGCGGATATGTCCTCCAGGTTGATGCCGCCGAAGACGGGGGCGATGAGCTTGACCGTTCGCACGATCTCGTCCGGGTCCTTGGTAGCGAGGCAGATGGGCCAGGCGTCCACACCACCGAACTCCTTGAAGAGCATGGCCTTGCCCTCCATGACGGGGAGGGCTGCCTCCGGCCCGATGTCACCGAGGCCCAGCACTGCCGTGCCGTCCGTCACGACCGCCACCGTGTTTCGCTTGATGGTCAGAGTCCACACAGAGCTGGGGTCATCGTGCACGGCCATGGAGATGCGGCCCACGCCCGGTGTGTAGGCCATCGAGAGGTCGCTGCGGGTCTTCAGGGGCACCCGGAGGTGGACATCGATCTTGCCGCCCAGGTGCATGAGGAAGAGCGGATCGGAGACGCTACGGACCACGACTCCTTGCACTGCCTTGACTCTTTTCACAATGTCGCGGCCGTGGACGTCGTCTCGGCCAGCAACGGTGATGTCACGGCACATGCGCCCGCCGCTTATCTGCACGATGTCTACGCCGCTGATATCCCCGCCGGCCTCGCCGATGGCGGACGCGATCTTGCCGAGCATTCCGGGCCGGTTGGCGTACTGGGCTCGAATGGTAAAGCTGTATCCCCCGCCCGTGGCTTCGCCTACGGGTGCTGCCTTGCGTGCCATGGTGACTCCTTTCCCCACCCCCGCTTCAAGAGACAGCCGGTTCAGTCGGGCTGATTATAAGCCGCGCAGTCCCTTGTCGCCAGACGCGGAGAAGGCTAACTGGAGGCTAATTGTCACGTTTCGCGCTAGAATCAGGCAGCCGGACGCCTCCCAATCAAGCGGAACGACGCTGCGTACCCCTGCAGGGTTCTCCTTCTCGCCACGAGCCATCGACACGCCGCCTGGAGCAGAGAGCACCGGCTATCCAGCCCTCTTCGGCTCCTCGACGGCAGCGGCCCAGACAGGCTCGGCTGACATCACGCGTCTCTGCCTTCGTGATCTGCTAAACATTCGTAGACGGGCACCCGCCGGGCGATGTGGTGTCGCGGCCGTTGCGCGCGAGCCCACTTCCTTGCTCGTCCCTGGGGCCTATGCTATACTGCGGCGATTCTGCGAGACGGATTTCACAAGCGAGGGCAGACCTTGCTCGAGGAGTACGGCCGTGCCGGGATTCTACTCCTGTTCGCCTTCGCCTTCCCTATCGTCGCCCTCGTGACGTCGGCCCTCATGGGCCTGGTGCGCATTCGACCACGGGCGCCGGACCCCGTCAAGAGCGCCACCTACGAGTGCGGCATGGAGACGGTGGGGAACACGTGGGTCCAGTTCAATTTCCGCTACTACTACTTCGCTCTGATCTTCGTCATCTTTGACATCGAGGCAGTGTTCCTGTATCCCTGGGCGGTGGCCTTCCGACAGGTGAAGCTGTTCGGGTTTGTGGAGGCTCTCCTATTCATCCTCATCTTGGTCGTGGGCTACGTGTACGCCTGGCGGAAGGGAGCCCTGGAATGGCGCTAGCCGCGAAGACCGGCGGCGCCCTCCCTGGACGAACAAGAGAAAGTGACCAAGCTTATCCCCGGCTCTGAGACAGCGGAGCGGATCCGGGCAGCGGTCCCCGACGCCGAGTTGGAGGAAGCCGCCGACTGGGTAACCGTAGACGCACCACACCTGGTGGCCGTCGCGACGTTCCTCCGTGACGACCCCGATCTCGACTGCCGCTATCCCACAGCGATAACAGCGGTCGACCGGCTGGACCACTTCGAGCTCATCTACCATCTGAGTTCCCTGCACCACAACCGGATGGTCATCCTGAAGACCCGCCTTCTGGACCATGAGGCGCCCGCCGCGCCATCAGTGGTGCCGGTCTGGTTCGGGGCCCACCTCCAAGAGCGCGAGATCTTCGACCTCATGGGTATCCGGTTCGACGGCCACCCGTTCCTGAAGCGCCTCTTCCTCTGGGAGGGATTCGCCGGCCACCCGCTGCGAAAGGACTTCCTATCGCTACCCGGCGGCCAGAAGCCGGGGCTGGCCCACTTCCCCAAGGAGTAACCGTGCCGGAGCTGCGCACTGAGCCCCTGACCGTCAACTTCGGGCCCCAGCACCCGAGTACCCACGGCGTCTTCCGCATGCGCGTCGTCCTCGACGGCGAGCGCGTGGTGGACGTGGAGATGGTGATGGGCTACCTCCACCGCGGCATAGAGAAGCTGGCCGAGGAGCGCACGTACACACAGAACATCCCCTTCACCGACCGCATGGACTACGTGTCGGCAATGACCGGCAACCTGGCGTACTGCCTGGCAGCCGAGAAACTCGCCGGGATCGAGGTGCCGGAGCGGGCCCAGTACCTGCGGGTCATCTTCTCCGAGCTCCAGCGCATCGCCAACCACGACATGGCCATCGGCATCTTCCTGAACGACTGCGGAGCCTGGCAGACCCCCGTCATGTACATGTTCCGCGACCGAGAGAAGATCCTGGACCTCTTCGAGATGACCTGCGGCGCCCGGCTGACCACCAACTACATACGCATCGGCGGCGTGTCCTTCGACATCCCCGAGGAGTTCATGCCCCGGGCGACGGCCCTCGTGGAGGAGCTGCCCGACCGCATCGCCGAGTACGAGGGGCTCCTGCTGGAGAACGAGATCCTTCAGGCTCGAGCCCGCGACGTGGGGATCCTGTCGCCGGAGCTGGCCATAGCGAGCTCAGTGAGCGGCCCCATCCTGCGGAGCACCGGCGTCGCCTGGGACATACGGAAGGCCGACCCCTACTGCGTGTACGACCGCATGGAGTTCGACATCGCCGTCGGTTACCAGGGCGACAACTACGACCGCTTCCTGGTCCGCATGGAGGAGATGCGCCAGAGTGTGCGCATCATTCGACAGGCCCTGGAGCAACTGCCTTCAGGCCCCGTGAAGACCGACATCCCGCTGGCGATCACCCCTCCTGTCGGCGAGGCCTACGCCCGCATCGAGTCGCCCAAGGGTGAGTTGGGCTTCTACTTGGTGAGCGACGGCGGCCCGACGCCGTATCGCTTCAAAGTCCGCTCACCTTGTCTGCTGAACCTGACGCCATTGAAGGAGATGGTCGTGGGGCAGACGGTCGCCGACCTCGTCGTAACCCTTGGCAGCACTGACATCAACCTGGGGGAGGTGGACCGCTAGTGACGTTTCCGCGCCCCCTTGCCCCCTGGTACGACTTCCGGGACCTGTCCAACGCTATGGAGCGGCTCCTGAGCTGGCTGAACGATATCGGCCCTGACTGGCTGGCCTGGGTGGTCAGCGCCGTGATCGGCGGGACGGGCGTCTTCCTCTTCGTCGCGGTGACAGCGGTATGGAATAGCTGGATCGAGCGCCGGGTCGTGGGCCGCATCCAGTCCCGGCTTGGCCCGAACCGGGCCGGCCCCTGGGGCCTCCTGCAGCCGATAGCCGACATGCTGAAGCTGATGCAGAAGGAAGCCCTGCTTCCCCGGGCGGGCGACCCTCTCGTGTTTCTGGTGGCGCCGATCCTGGTCTTCGTGCCGGCCATACTGGCCTGGGCCGTCTTCCCTTTCGGCGAGGGCATGACGTTCGTCGATCTCAACGTGGGCGTGTTGTTCATCATCGCCGTCACCTCGGTGGCGACCCTCGTCCTCTTCATGGCAGGCTGGTCCTCCAACAACAAGTACTCGCTCCTGGGAGCCATGCGCGTCATCGCCATGCTCCTCAGCTATGAGGTGCCTATGGTGCTGGCCCTGCTCGGCGCGGTGCTCTTCGCCGGGACGATGAGCCTGTCCGGCATCGTCGCCTGGCAGCAGGACATGCGCATCTGGATCTTCCTCGTCCAGCCCCTCGGCTTTGCCGTCTACTTCATTTGCGCTACCGCCGAGATCAATCGCACCCCGACCGATATCGGCGAGGCCGAGTCGGAGATTGTCGCCGGCTTTCACACCGAGTACTCGGGCATGCAGTTCGGGCTCTTCTACGCCGTCGAGCTGGTGAACGCCATGGCGGTGGCGGCCATCGCCTCGACGCTCTACCTCGGCGGTTGGTGGCTCTTCGGCCTCGACCGCTGGATCCCGGGCTGGATCATATTCATTGGCAAGGTATACGCCGTCTACTTCGTGCTCATCTGGATGCGCGGCACGTTACCTCGTCTGCGCATCGATCAGCTAATGGCCTTCGCCTGGAAGTTCCTCCTGCCTCTGGCACTGGTAAACATCATGCTCGGGGCCCTGGAGGTGCTCCTCTGGGTGGAGTACGACCTGAGCGCCGGATTGGTGCTGCCGGTGTTCTCCATCGTAAACCTGGGCCTGGCAGCGGTGCTGATAATCGGCTGGGCTCGGCTGATGGCACCCCGGTTCGGCCGGCTGCCGTCGCGGGCCCGGCTGGTGCCCGACATCTCCGTGGCTGCCGCCGGGACGACGGCGGGCGAGACGGCCTAGCGACGGGCGCCCACACGGGGAAGGGAGCGACGGCGGACCACCGTCGTCATCTGACGACAAGGGAGCGTGCATGGACGAACCCGGAGTGGTAATCGCCTTCTGGGTCCTCACCGTCACCACCGTCGGCTCGGCGCTGATGGTGGCGGCTGTCCGCAACCTGCTGCACGCCGTGCTCTTCCTGGTGCTGAGTTTCGTGGGCGTGGCGGGGCTCTATGTGACGCTGTCCGCCGACTTCGTGGCGGTGGCGCAGGTGCTCATCTATGCCGGCGCCGTCGCCGTCCTCATACTTTTCGCCATCATGCTCACGCCGCGGGCCGCCCGCGACAACGCCGACGGCACGTTCTGGGCGCCGGCCCTCGTGCTGGCGGGCCTGATGGCGACTGCTGTGAGTATCATAGCCGTCCGGACGGACTGGGTGATATCGGAGCGAGGGCCGTTCTCCGAGACGGCGGCCACCATAGGGGAGGCGCTGCTCGACCCCTTTGTCCTCCCCTTCGAGGTGGCCTCGGCGTTGCTGGTCGCCGCCATGATCGGCGCCATCGTCATCCTGCGGGAGGATTGACGTGACGGTTGACCTGGAGCACTACCTGGTCGTGGGAGCCCTGCTCTTCGCCGTCGGCCTCTACCTGGCGCTGGCCAAGCGCAACGCGATCGGCATCCTCATGGGCATCGAGCTCATGCTGAACGCCGTCAACCTGACGCTGGTCGCCTTCTCCCGCTTCGTCGTGGCGCCGCGACCCATCGACGGCCAGGTCTTCGTGATCTTCATCATCACGGTGGCGGCCGCCGAGGCGGCGGTGGCCCTGGCGCTGGTCGTAGCCATCTACCGCCACCGCCAAACCGTCGACATGAGCCGCATCAACCTGCTGAGGTGGTGAGGTAGTGTGGTCTAAGCTGATGGACGTCAAGAACGCCTACGTCGCGGAGGCCTGGAAGGAGCTCTTCAACGCCGAGGCGGTGGCGGTGCGTATCGTCCCGCCCGTGGGCATTGGGCCTGACCTGGCTCCCCGCGAGCTGTGGGTGCCCGACGCCAAGACGCACGTGGCCCGCGAGATAATGCGAAAGATCTAGATGCTGCTGCCGACCATCCCTGAAGGCGTCGTCTGGGCCATCTTCTTCC
>DAOULP010000214.1:0-35660 GCA_034420175.1 Dehalococcoidia bacterium
CCCACCCCCTGCTCACGCCAGTATTCCGAGGCGAAGGTGTAGAGGGCTACGCCAAACAGGTGATAGCGGGCGCCCGTCTCGTCGCCTCCGTCCCCCCGGTAGTCCTGAAGCGGCCCTTGAATGCTGATGCTCTTGCGGCCGTCCCGAAGTACGTTGTGAGCCGTAACCAGAGCCTGGAACACGTCGCCGTCGTTGAGTTCCATCGCCTTCCCGAATACGTCGTCGAGAGAGACATGGTGGCTGTTCCTATTGTTGGGGTCGAATTGATCCCTGATCCAGCTAGCCAGCGCGTCCTCCTGCCCGCTTTCCACCCTCGTCCCTTCGAATCCGAGGTAGTCGCCCAGGGTGAAGAGATCGGGGATTCTCTGCCCGTCGAAGCTCGGCGCCCTATCTGCGCAGACCGTGCCCGTCACGAAGCGTTCGAAAGTGTCCCGGGGAAGGCTGTTTCGCGCCTCCGTCACCGTTCGCTCGAACTCCTTGGTATCCCAAGCCGATACGACAAGCGTAACTAGATTGGAAGCCGCGTTGCCGAGCCATTTAAGGGGCGTGAAGTGGGAGACCCGCACCGTGGCCGTCCCGGCAGCGGGATCGATGCTGAAGTCGTCCGCGATCTCCCAGGCACCGTCGGGCCCGCGCAGCACAGGCAGAGCCGAGCTGGGATCCTCGAGACCCAGCAGCGAGATGGGCATCACCACCTCAACCGGCGCCGTGAACTCTGCACCATCCGGCCCCAGCAAGAGGCCAGGACCGGCGAATTCAGCGGAGGAGAGGGCCAGCATCGGACCGTACACCGGGTGCGCACCGGAGCCGGCGTTGTCCAACGCGTACTCCACAAGAGCGAGGTAGAACGACGGCTCACTCGAAGCCAGATCCACCGGCGTCTCGGACTCGTCCGCCAGCTCCGCCTGGACGGAGAACTGCGTCTCGTCCGACACGGCTCCGGGCGGCACCACAAGCGTCACCCCGGGCAGCAGATCATCGGTGTCGGGAATCTCGATGCGCCCGCCATCAGGGCCTATGGTAGCCTCAAACAGCTCTCCAGCGCCGACTTCAGGCCTTGGCGTCGCACCGCCCACACCACCGTTCCCCTCGTCCCCGCCGCAGCCGGCCGCCAACACGACCGCCAACAGCGCGATGGCCGCGGCCGCCCCGCGGCCTGTGAGTGAAAGAGCGCGTCTAGGCTGACTCATGGCCTCCTCCCGGTGCCCAATCCCTTGACTGCCAAGGTCCTCAGGGATCCCAGCAGAGTAGACGACAGTCTAGCAGTCACGGACAGAGGCTGTCGACCGTTGGCCGCGTCCACCTCACCGAGCTCGGTCGGATGTGTGGCTGGGACCTGGAATGGCGCGGCACGGAGCTCCATGAGGCGGGCAGTCCCAACCTCAATGCCAGCGCTGAAGTCACAACCGTCCATTGCGGCCGTGAGCACATCACGGTGCCCCGGTTGATCTCCAGACTGAAGGGACGTCTAGCTGGCCTACGCTGACCGCTCCAGCGCCCGGGCAATCGCCTCGATGTGGCACGGTGTGCTGCCACAGCAGCCTCCGATGACGCCGACGCCGCTCTCGGCGCACCAGAGAGCGTACTCGGCCATACGCTCCGGCGTGCCATCGTAGACCACGTCGGTGCCCTCCATGCGTGGGATGCCGGCGTTCAGCTTGGCGACGAGCACACCCTCGGGACCGGCCTCGGCCAGCGCCGCAAGCAGCTCCTGGTAGCCCTCCAGGCCACGACCGCAGTTGGCGCCCAGGCCCAGCAGGGCCATCCCCTTCGTCGCTTCGACCAGTTGCGCCGGACTGACGCCCATCATCGTGCGCAGGGCCTCCGGCTTGCCCGTATCGAACGACATCGTGAGGAGGAGCGGGCGGTCGGACACACGGCGCACGCCCTCGACGGCAGCTCGCGCCTCGGCCAGGTCGGCCATCGTCTCGACGTGGAAGAGGTCCACTCCACCCTCGGCCAGGCCCGCGGCTTGCTCGGCGAAGGCGTCGGTGAGCGCCGCCTCGTCCACCTCGCCCATCGCGAGCAGCTTGCCGCTCGGTCCGATGGAGCCAGCCACGAGCACGCCGTCGGCGGCGGCCTCACGCGCCAGACGAGCGGCCGCCAGGTTCACCTCGTGCACGCGGTCCCCCAGGCCGTACGCCTCCAGCCGCAGCCGGTTGCCGTTGAAGGTGTTAGTCTGGATCATCTGCGACCCGGCGTCGACGTAGGCGCGGTGCATCTCGCGGACCGCGTCGGGCGACAGCAGGTTCAGCCACTCGCTGGCGTCGCTCGCCGAGCGCCCCACGGCCGGGAGCCGGGCCGACAGGTAGACGCCCTTCGAGCCGTCGTAGACGACGGGCCGGCGGAAGCGCTCGCGGCTGAGCGACGGACGCGTCGAACCCATCCCGCTACTCATGATGGCGAAGGCTCCGGGAAAGGGATGTGGTCGGCGAAGCGGGCATGGAAGTCCTCCCTCAGCATCAGCTCCACGTGCCGGATACGGCGGGCCAGGTCGCGGGCCTCCTCCAGGCGCTCCTCCGAGGCCAGGGCGATCTTGGCCCCCATCCCGGCCACGTTGCCGACGGGGTGGATGCGGCCCGCCATGGCCGGGGGTAGCACGCCCAGCGCCACCAGGCTGGCGGCGCGGATCGAGCTGCCGAAGGCGCCGGCAACGAAGACGGCATCTACCTGCTGCGGCTCGGCGCCAGCTTCCTCCAGCAGCACCTCGACGCCGACGCGGATCGGCGCCTTGGCCAGTTGCACCTCACGCACGTCGCGCTGCGTCAGAGCCACGACCGCGCCGGCACCACCCTCGTGGAACACGAAGCGGCGGCCGTCGCCGTCCTCGTGGAGACGCCGCCGGATGTCCGGAAACAGGTCGGCGGGCAGGTCAGCAGGCCCCCGCAGCCGCCCGCTGGTCATGAGGATGCCATGGCGTAGCATGAGCGCGACGGCATCCACCAGTCCCGAGCCGCAGATGCCCCGTGGCTCGCCGCCGTTGATGGTCTCCAGAACGACGCTCCCATCCTCCTCGCTTATCCGCTCTATGGCGCCCGGCAGAGCGGCCATGCCCGAAGAGATGTGCACCCCCTCGAAAGCGGGCCCGGCGGCACAAGAAGCGCCGACAGCAGCGCCATCGGAGACCAGCACAATCTCGCCGTTGGTCCCCATGTCTATGAAGAGGAAGATCCCCCGGCGCCTCCCCAGGTCCAGGGCCAGCAGCCCGCCCACGGCGTCGGCGCCCAGGTGTCCGGCCACCGCCGGCAGCGAGACGAGCTCCGCGCGGGCCAGCCGCCGGAAGCCCACCTCGGACGCGGGGATCGCGGGAGCGTCGGTGAAGACGGGCTGGTAGGGCACGACGCCCAGCGGCCAGGGGTCAACGCCTCGCAGGAGGTGAATCATGGTCGGGTTGCCAACGGCCGTGATGCGTGAGAGGGCTCGACGGGGTACACGGTGCCTGGCGCAGAGAGTAGCCAGCGCCTCGTCCAGCGCCTCCACCAGGCAATCGCGCGCCTCCAGCAGGTTCTCGCCGCTCTGATGGGCGTACACGATTCGAGAGACGACGTCCGGGCCGAGCCGACGCTGCGGGTTGGCGAACGAGACCACGTCCACCTGTCGGGAGTGGCCGAGGTCCAGCAGGTAGCAGACCACCGTCGTGGTCCCCACATCAACCGCGGCGCCGTAGCCGGCGGCACGTCGAGTCGGCGGTGCGGCAGGTCCTTCGGCGACGCCGTAGGCTTCGGTGAGGATGCGCAGATCGCCTTCCGCGACGAGGTCCGGCAGGGCTATGCGGCAGTCGTTGGTGAGGACCGTCTGGCAGGCCAGCCGCCAGCCTTCGTCGACGGCGTCCCCGCCCAGGATCAGCCGGTCGTCGTCACCGGCAGGGGGAGCGTTCTCCAGGAACCGGACGCGACAGGTACCGCAGGTGGCCTGCCCACCGCACTCCGCCTCCAGGGCGAGGCCGGCCGTCCGCACCGCCTCCAGCACGGTCGTCCCGCGCTCGACCTCGGCCTCGGAGTCGAAGCCCTGAAAGGACACGCGCACGGTCTGCCGGCGACGAGCACCTGACATCACTAGGAGTCGGGCGCGGCTACCGGGTAGCGGCCGGCCTCACGTGCGGTCTGGAAGAGGGCCAGGGCATTCTCGCCTGACACGTCGTTCTGGATATTGTGGACGGTGGCGAATACGAAGCCGCCCCCGGGCGCCAGGTCGGCGATGCGACGGCGCGCCTCCCGCCGCACCTCCTCCGGGCCGCCAGCCGGCAGCACCGCCTGTGAGTCGCAGGCACCACCCCAGAAGACCAGGTTGTTGCCGTACCGCCGCTTGAGGGCCGCCGTATCCTCCATCCCGGCCGCCGACACCTGCACCGGGTTGAGGATGTCCACGCCCATCTCAATGAGATCCGGTATGAATGGGGCCACGGCGCCATCCGTGTGGAAGAAGACCTTGGCCTGGGTGCGCTCCCGCACGGCCGCCACGATGCGGGCGTGATGCGGCTTGATCATCCGCCGGTACATCGCGGGCGAGACCAGGGGTCGATCCTGCATGCCCAGGTCATCGTACACCGCCGCGACATCGATCAGCTCGCCCACTTCGTTCAGGAAGTGCCCCCAGGCGCGCAGAGCCAGCCGCGTCACCCCGTCCATGAAAGCCTCGGCGAAGTCGGGGTGAGCGGCCAAGTCAAGCATGGCCTCCGTGTAGCCGCGAACGTTGAGCAGCGTTCCCAGCACGTCCTGGCCGAAGTCGCAGTGGCCGACCAGGGCGTACGGCGTCTCGCTTCGCAGACGCTGCGCCTCCTCGCGTAGCCCCTCGTACCTCGCCGGGTCGTCGACATCCGGCCAGGAGTACCCTTCCAGCGCCTCCAGGCTCGGCTCCTTGATCGCCGGCTCGGCGAGGTCGAAGTACATGCCACCGGAACGGGGGCGGCTCACACGGCAGCCCCACTCGTTGACGAAGACCTCGTACTCCCCTTCCAAAGCAATGGGCGGCTCTCCCCCTGAGGGCGGCTTTGTCCAGATGGGCCGGAAGTCGACGCCCAGGGCCTCCAGCACGTCCTCGTCCACTCCGGCAAGCCCCTGACCTCTGTCCACCACGCGGATCTCGCGCCGACTCATGCCCAGCACTCGCAAGAGGTCAGCGTACGCATCCAGGCAGATGCCGCTCACCCTGGTGCTCCCCAAGTCAATGGGGATGCGATCCGGCTCTTCGTGGCTGAGGGCTGTGAGGACGCGCTCCCGGGAGGAGAGGGCCTCCGCTTCCATGGAGGGGGCCGCCTTTGTCGGCGCCGCTCCTAGGCGCCGCCCGCCTTGCCGGCGGGCATGCCGACAAGCCGCCGGGCCAGGGCAGTAGCCGCCGACGCGTCGGCAGCGTAGCCGTCGGCACCAATCTGCTGCGCGAACGAGTCGGTGACGGGTGCGCCGCCCACCATGACCCGTACCTCGCCCGCAAGTTCCGCCTGACGGATGGCACGTACGGTCGCCTCCATCGCGGGGAGAGTCGTGGTGAGGAGGGCCGACAGGCCCACGAGCGTGGCACCGCTTTCCTTGACGGCCTCGACAAAGCGCTCGGGAGAAACGTTGGTCCCCGCGTCGACCACCTCGAAGCCGCTGCCCTCCAGCATCATGGACACCAGCTTCTTGCCGATGTCGTGCAGGTCGCCCTGGACGGTGCCCATGACCACCTTCCCCGCCGGCTCGTAGTCGCTCGCCACGAGCAGAGGGCGCAGGACATCCAGGGCGGCATACATGGCCCGGGCAGACAGGAGGAGCTCGGGCACAAAGTACTCGTTGCGCGAGAAGAGGTCACCCACCTCATCCATGCCGGGCATGAGGGCTTCCCTGAGGATGACCTCTGCCGGGGTCTTCTCGGCCAGGGCCTCTCGGGTGCCGTCGGCCGTCCCCTGAGCGTCGCCGCTCACCAACCGCTGCTTGATGACCGAAAGGTCCACTTTGCTCCTCCATGGCTACTCGCGAGGCCAAATCGATCCGGCCCCATTATCGCCGCACCCCTCGATAGGCGCAACGAAGGCGTCAGGACGCCCCTGCTCCCGTTCCCCACGACCGCCCGGGTGCAGCAGGCCCCTTGGGACGCCTCGACAGTTCATGCCCCCTTCATCTGTGGTTCGCTATACTGAGTTCTGAGACGTACCCTCTCTTCAGGGAGAGCCATGCGTGTTCTGGTGGTTGAGGACGAAGGCAAGATAGCGGACTTGATCCGCAGGGGGCTGTCTGAACACGGCTACGCCGTGGATGTCGCCTGTGATGGCGAGGAAGCGCTGGACTGACCGACGGTGGCGGAATTCGACGCCATCGTTCTGGACGTGATGCTACGCGCGCGGGACGGCAACGAGGTCTGCCGTCTGCTGCGGCAGCGGGGAGTGCTCACCCCTGTCCTCCGGGTCCACCGGGTGGACCAGGCCCGCAGCCGTGCAGAAGGCGGAGCAGGGCGCGGGCTCAGCATCTGCAGATGGATAGCAGAGGCTCATGGAGGCTCCATCTCGGTCCAGAGCGCGCCTGGTCAAGGCAGCACCTTTGCGGTTGTCCTTCCCGTCGGCCATGCTTGATGCCGTCTCGGCGTCGGCAACTTCATCTTCCGTTCATGCGCGTACCTAACAACGACTGGGAGCATGTCGCCAGAAAGGAGAGCACAGAGATGAAGCCACACACGGCGGCACTCGGCGTAGTGATCGCCAGCATAGCGTTGCTCGCGGCCTGCGGGGGTGGAGACGGCTCGGCGCAGCCGACACCCTCCCTGAACGCGGCCGAATACTGGGCCGAGGTGGACAACCCCTTCTTCCCTCTGAGCTCCCTGGCACCCCAAGCGTATGAGGGTGAGGAGGTCGATCCGGACACGGGCGAGATGATCCAGATCCGTATCGAATCCACCGTTTTGCCTGAGACCGATATCGTGGCGGGCGTCGAGGTGACCGTAGTCGAAGTGAAGGAGTTCGAGGACGGCGATCTCGTCGAGTCGACTCTCGACTACTACGCCCAGCGCAAGGACGGCACGGTCTACTACTTCGGCGAGCGCGTCGATGACTACGAAGACGGCGAGGTCGTCGGGCACGGGGGCCAGTGGCTGGCCGGCGAGGGTGACAACCAGCCTGGAGTCTTCATGCCGGCAGACCCGGAGGTGGGCGACGAGTTCGAGCAGGAGAGGGCGCCCGGCGTCGCCGAGGACCGATCCAAGGTGATTGCGGTGGACCAGGAGGTGACGACGCCCGCTGGGACGTTCTCTCCCTGCATCAAGACCAAGGACTTCGATCCGCTGAGCGACGTCACTGAGCTCAAGTACTACTGCCGTGAAGTCGGTCTGGTGCGGGAGGAGCCCCCTGACGGCCTCGTTGAGCTCACCAACTACTAAGGTAGCTCACCTCTCAGTCTCGGGTTCGCGGGCGATTCATCTGCCCGCTCTATTCTGAGGACACAGGGCAGCCACCACAGGGAAAAGACCGGTTGCCACCCGTTCGTCTTGCCCGGGACGGGGATCGGCAACGGGCTGGCACCCTTGGAGCCGCACCCCACGCGGGATGGCAGAGCGCGTTAGCGCCGCGGGTCCAGGAGCTCCCTCATCTCTTCGGCGAACTGGGGAAGTGAGGGGCCCTCCCGCGCTGGCGCCTCGGCGGAGACTCCGGTGTGCGCATCGGCCCTGCGTGCCGCTGGCGGGTACGTCAGCACGCACAGGCCACGGTTGTGCGTCCGGATCCCCAGCACGTGGCGCACGTAGTCGGCCTCTGAGTCGAAGGGGATGGCCTTGTTGAGGCCGCGGTGGACTACTATTGCTGTCCGGCCCCCGAACCTCTCCCACACGGCATCGAAGGGCATCTCCGAGGCCTCGAAGTTGAGCCCGCGCAGGTCGTGCACCCTTTCGAGGTTGTCGAGCTGGTGCATGAAGTTGCCACAGGAGTGCACGAAGACGCCCCCGAACTCATCAGAGAGCTCATTGAGGTACGGCAGGGCGAACTCCTCGTACAGAGGCGGGCTGAGCACCGCGAGGCAGTCGTCGCTGACGGCGATGCCACGGCCGTCGGGGAGCCAGCAGGGCGGGAAGTGGCAGGGCATGAACTCCGGCACCCGGCGGCGCTGCTCGCGCACGAACTCGATGATCAGATCCGTCACCAGGCGCATCAGGTGGTGTACCTCTTTAGGGTTGGTGTACATGCCGAGCATGATGGCGCTCGGTTCCCACACCAGGTACGCCGTGTCGAGGGGACCCTGAAGGTCAGTGATCGCCAGCGCGTAGCGCCGCCCCGTCTTCTCGACGAAGTAGTCTCCCCACTCCAGGATCGTACCCAACTGGCCGTCCGTGATAGCGGGAACAGGCAGGTCATACACCTTCTCGGCAGGGTCTTCGGGACGGATGACAGGGTGGGCCCAGGAGAGCGTATGGTCAAAGAACTCGACCTCGCAACCGAAAGCGGAGGCGAAGACCGTGACCCCCTGACTGGCCTGAATGTGAGGCACGAAGTCGTCATCGAGGTCAAGCGATTCACGGTACCCCAGAAGGCCGATCTGCGCGTTGAGCTGCACCTCGCGGTCCTGGAGCAGCGATCGCCACGACACCCGGCCCGTCGCGCCGACGGATAGCACAGGCGGCGTAGGAATCATCCACAGGGGCCGGCCCACGTCCTCCAGCGACCACAACGCCTCCCAGCGGGCGATGATGTCCCTGTACTTCGGGTCGCTGGTGATGGGGACAACGGCGTCGCTCATGAGGGCCCCTCGCGGGAAATGGACGGCTTTCGCGCCCCTTCGACTTGCCTTCTGGCGATTATGCCCCGCCCCCGCACTTGTGGCCAGCCCTCAAGCGACTTGGAGGTAGAGCTGTCCATCGCCCGTCTTCAGCGTCTTGATGGCGTGGCCCGGGGCCATCCAGCCCGGAGGCCGGCATAGCGGCGAGCGTTCGATCACCTGGCGGTCCTCAGAGACGACGCCCAACAACAGCAGACGCGTCGTGCCTCCTCTCCTAAGTCCGCGACCTCCTGCCGCGATGGAGCGAAGCTGCAACCAGCAGCAGTCCTATTCCTGACAGTATCCCTGCCAACAGAAGCCACGGAGCCGAGCCGGACCCCGCCTCGACCCCGGTGCCCGTCGATGGCAGAACCTGCGGCGCAGGCGACAGCGTCGTGGTCGTATAGGTGTACTCAGTCCGCGTCAGGATGTTCTCCCCATTGGCCGCCGGGTCGGGAAAGTCGGCTCCAATCGACAGGTATCCCGAATAGTGGGCATCTAGGCCCGCAGCCCTGCATCCCAACACTCCGAGGCCGGCAGTCACGCTGAACTCTCCGGCGGGGCCCGTGGCCAGGGTCGCGAGCGTACCTAGCCGTCCATCACTCTTCGGTGCGCCCACGTAGAGAACGATGGCCGCGTTGGGTGTAAAGTCGTGCCCAGTGACCTCCAAGGTGGCATCACAGGGGCCGCTGGAGGGCGACAGGACCATTGTCGGCTGTGGTTGCGCCACTGTCGTGCTGTAGGTGTATTCGGCCACGGCGACGATGTTGCGGATGCGTTCACCCGGCTCCGCATCCGCCTCGAAGGTGAAGCTGCCCGCAATGACGAGATGGCCCGTGGGCTGCCCTGCCTGGCTGTCCAGGGCGGCAGCCTCGCAGCCTCCGTTGTGCAACCCCACCGCCTGGCTGAAGCTGCCATCCCGGATCCGCACCCCGGAACCCAGCATGCCCATGCTGATGCTCTCCGTCCCCGGCTTGACGACGTACAGCTTCAAGCCAGGCTGGTAACGAAAGTTGGTGCCTGTTACCTCCACCGTGCCGTCGCAAGGCCCGCTCGAGGGCGAGAGCACCAGCATGGGTTGCGGCCGCAGCGTTATTGTCGTCGTGTATTCGTACTCAGCCACAGCGATGACGCCGGGGATGCGCTCCCCCGGCTCCAGAGGCGGCTCCTCCACTGTGAAGGCGGCGGTGACGGCGAATGTGAGACGGCCGGCGGGCCGCTCAGACTGGGCGTCCAATGCCGCAGCGTCACAGCTCCTCTTGTCGAGGAACAGCGACTGCTTAAACGCTCCATCCTGGTTCACGTATGTGGAATTCAGGAAGTCCGCGCTGGTGTCAGACGTCCCCGGCTGCAGGAGATAGAATCGCAGGGCGGGCTGACCGAGGAAACCGGCGCCCTCCACCTCGATCGTTGCGTCACACGGGCCGCTCGAAGGATTCAGCTTGAGCGTGGGCTGTGGCTGGGCCGCCGCGCCGGGCGGCACCAGACCGCCCAAGACGAACACGATGGCCCCAACCAGAACAATCCTCAGAGCACGATCCCTCATCACATCACCTCACCGGATTGTACCGTCCGGAGTGTACAGCCTGCCCCGGCGCTCTTGTCAAGACCTTTCGCCTTCTATTTTTCCCAAAGGGCATAGTCCTTGGCGATGCTATGCCGCTTATGACAAGTGTAGCGGCCGCGAAGGCCCTCGGCCGCGGCGCGGGCCTCTCGCACGCCGAACCGCAGAGAGGGCGCGCTCTCTACTCCCCGAGGCGGCTGTTGTAGTCCTGGAGCTCCTGAGTGACGCGCTCGGCCGCCTCATCCAGGGCCTGGTCCGGGTCCTTCCCACCTACCACCATCTCCTCCAGGGCCTGGGCCAGGATGTCCCCCACCTTGGCAGAGGGTCCGATACGCGGCCCCAGCTTCTCCGGCGTCGACGGCACCCCCAGGAACAGGTCGATGGGCACCTGGTAGTAGGGGTACTTCTCGAGGACCTGCCGCGAAGCCGCCAGGTCGTACGCGGACAGGCGCACCGGCAGGTAGCCGGTACCGGCAAACAGCTCTGCCTGCTGCTCGGGCTCTGCCAGCCAGCGCGCCAGCTTCCAGGCCGCCCGCTGCTCGGCCTCCGGCCGCCGGTTCATGATCCAGAGGCCGCGGCCAAAGAAGCCCGGCTTGCCGCTGCCGCCCGCCACCCCTGGGAACGGCCCCACCCCCAGTTCTACGCCCTCCAAGCCAGCCTCTATCACGCTCAACACCGAGCGCAGGGCCGAAGAGACGCTGACAGCCATGACCGCTCGTCCCGCGGCCACCGCCATGAGGGCGTCAGCGCCGCCGGGGTTCCGGCCCACGTTGAAGGCCAGACCCTTTTCGACCATCTCGTCCCACCAGCGGAAAAAGGCTCGGCCGGTGTCGTTGTTGAAGACAGCCTCCGTAGGGCGTGCCTCACGGCCATTCTCGTTGTTGACGAAGAGGTCACCATGCTCCGCCATAATGACGTGTGTGTACCAACCCTGCGTGTCCAGTGCGATGCCGCTGCGCACCACATTCCCGGCGCCATCCACCTTCAGGAGTTTCTCGGAGTAGGCGCGCACGTCATCGATGGTCAGAGGCGCCTTCTCGGGGTCCAGACCGACTTCTCGAAAGGGGATCTTGTTGTAGAAGAGCATGGGTACGTTGATGCCCAGGGGCATGGCGTAAAGCTTGCCATCCCAGGTGTAGTAGTCGATGGCCTTCTTGTCGAAGTCCGACAGGTCGTAGCCCTCGCTGTCGACGAAGTCCTGCACGGGAGTAGTGGCCCCGCTGTCCACCACGATCTGCGAGCCTCCTTCGTCTACCTCCACCAAAGCGGGCACCGCCCCCGAACGCAGGGAGGTCACGAGCTTGACCGCGAGCTCTGTGGGGCCGCCCTGGAACAGGAGCCTGACCTTCACCTCGTCCTGGGAAGCGTTGAAGCGGTCGATTAGGGCCTGAAGAGAGGCCTCGCTGGCCGCCTGCTCCGAGTGCCAGAAGTCGATGGTCACGGTTTCCGCTGCCGCTGTCGGTCCCGTCTCGTCTGCCACTTCGCCGGCCTCATCTCCTCCCCCATCGCAGGCGCTGAGCGCCAGGGCAAGGACGGCCACACCGACAAAGGTCCATAGCCTGTGCATCTTTGCTCCTCCAGGGAAAGCCGGGGGCTTAGCCGGATCGACGCGACGGATGTCGGTCTGGATTGTAGCACCAAAGGACTGGGAGATCGGGAGTCGACGCGTCGAAGGGAAGCGGCGAGGCCAAGCCTCAGGCGGCCCGAGCGCGGTCCTCCGTCTGCAGCATGTCGAGGAAGATGTCGATCAGGCGGGGGTCGAAGCGACTGCCAGCACCGGCCCTGAACTCGGCGACAATCTGGTCCTCGGTGAGGGCCTTGCGGTACGGGCGGTCGAGGCACATAGCCGAGTAGGCGTCGGCCACGGCCAGGACGCGCCCCAGCAGAGGGATCTCCTCGCCCCGAAGACCTCGGGGGTAGCCGCTACCGTCGTAGCTCTCGTGGTGGCAGCCCACGGCCTGGATGACGTCCTCGAAGAACGGCGTCTCCCTGATCAACGTCTCGCCCACTGAGGGGTGGCGCTTGATGACGTCGTACTCCTCGATGGTGAGGGGCCCCGGCTTCTTGAGAATGTCATCGGGCACGACAAGCTTGCCGACGTCGTGCAGGGCACCCGCGATGCGGAGGGCCCGCACCGCCTCATCAGAGAGGCCGGCCCGCAGCGCCAGCTTGGCACTATACTCCGCGACCATGTCGCTGTGAGTCTTCGTGTAGCGGTCGCGGTACTGGATGGCCCGCACGAGGCCGTCCAGGGCACCGAAGACGCTGTCCGACAGCGCGTCGCCCACCGCCACGACGCGCAGCATCCCGCGGTCCGTTCCGCCCGAGCGCTTCGCCTCGTACATGGCAGCGTCGGCCATGGCCAGAAGGTGATCCTTGGACTGGGCGTTCTCCGGGAACGAAGCCACGCCCAGGGAAAGGCTGATGGGCACACGCGAGCCCTCGCCAGCCCGGAACTCAGTCTCGCCGACAGCGGCCGACAGCCGCCCGGCGAAGTCACTCGCCGCCGCGCTATCGGCACCGGGCAGGACGACCAGGAACTCGTCGCCGCCATACCGACTGGGGATGCCGGAGTCGCCGCTGACCCGGCGCAGCACGTCAGCCACCAGCCTGAGCACCTCGTCGCCCAGAGCGTGCCCGTACGTGTCGTTGAACAGCTTGAAGCCGTCGATGTCGCCGATGACGACCGACAGCGCACCGTCCTCCGTCCGCGCGCGCCGGAACGCTTCATCCAGCGACAGTCGCCCGTATCGGTGGTTCAGGAGTCCCGTAATCGAGTCTCTGGTGGCTTGCTTTTCTAGCTCGTCGGCCATGGCGTTGAAGGAGTTGCCCAGATCGCCCAGTTCGTCCCTGCCGAGCACTGGGGCCCGCACGCTCACCTCTCCCTCACGAATTCGGCGAGTTGTGGAAGTCAACGCGGTGAGTGGCCGCCGAACCAGCACCTGCAGTGTGAGCCAGAGCGCGACCCACAGCGCGACAACGAGCGTGCACCCCAAGAGGGCGTTCGTCAGCACGATGGCCACCGCATCCTTGTGGAGCCCCGGCATGCCGAGGAGTGCCCTGGTGACCCCCAGGGTCTCACCGTCTCGATCCCGGAGCGGTCCCCATAGCTCATCCGCGAACTCGCCGCCCCTTAGGATGCGCAGCAATCCAAGTTCCTGCACCCGGTCTCCGCCCTCTGACCCAGGGTCGGAGACCCAGTAGGAGGACGTTGTGGAGCCTCGGAGGGCTTCCGCTATCGCCTCCGGGTCCGCCTGGGACGGCGCGGTGCTCGTGCTGAAGACGCGGCGACCATTCGCGGCATAGATCTCGACGAGGTCGACACCGGCAACGTCCGTGAAAGCCATGAGGTCGTCGACCGTGAACAGCGAGGATGTACCCAGCACAGCGGGGGCACCGAACTCATCGACGAAGAGACGTATGCCCTCGTAGGCCACCTCCGCATTGAACCGCCGCGTCTCGGTCATTCGCTGTTCGACCTGGCGGTTGATGGAGACAAGGGTGCCGGCGAGAACGACAACGAACACGACAGTGCTGATGATGAGCCAGACCTTTGTGGTGACGCGCATGAGACGGGGTTTCCGTGCGCTCCTACCGCTGCCAGCGGCCCAAGACGCAGATAACCGCGGTCCAGAAGATTCCTGTCAGTTGCATTATCGGATGCCGCAAGGCGCGAATTAGGGCCAAATGGCGCACGCCCGGCTCAGGAGCGCCTCGCCCACCTGAGCTGGGGCGTTTGACTTCGACACAGGGCTGCCCGGCGTGTGGCGCGGCGCAAGGGGGCATTCGGCCGCCCCGCATCGGCCGTTTGGCTCTTGGCCGAGGAGGCGCCAAGCCCTAGAATGATTGGCCGACAAGTGAGCGAGCACACGCGAAGGAGATTGCCGTGGTTGATTTCGCCCTCTCTGAAGAGGAACGGATGATCAGAGACGTGACCCACGAATTCGCCCAAAAAGAGATCCGGCCGGTCGCCCAGTACTACGACGAGCACGAGGGGGAGTACCCCACCGACGTGGTCAAGAAGGCGCATGAGCTGGGCTTGGGTGGCTTCGGGGGAGGTGCGGGTATCGGCAGCGTCCTCATCGTGGAGGAGCTGTCATGGGGGTGTGGCGGCATCGCGCTGGCCATCGTCTCCAGCGGCCTCGCTGCCGCCGCCATCGCCGGCATGGGCACCGACGAGCAGAAGGCCAAGTTCCTGGCCATGTGCACGAGCACGGAAACAGAGCTTAGGCTCGGCGCCTACGGCCTGACTGAGCCTGAGGCCGGCTCCGACGTCGCCAACATCTCCACGACCGCCGTACGCGACGGCGACGACTACATTCTCAACGGCACCAAGCGCTTCATCACCAACGGCGGCATCGCCGATCTGCACGTCATCTACGCGACGGAGGACAAGAGCAAGGGCTGGGGTGGCCTGTGCGCCTTCGCCATCGAGAAGGGCACGCCCGGCCTGGTCGAGGGCACGGTGTGGAAGAAGATGGGCGTGCGCGCCTCCCACACCTCCGACGTCGTACTGGACGACTGCCGGGTCCCTGCGGACCACCGCCTGGGCGATCCGCCCGGCGAGGCCAAGGAGGGCGTGCCGCCGCGCGGGGCAATGGGAGCCCTGGGCGCCCTGGAGCGCACCCGCCCCGTGATCGGCGCCTTCGCCCTCGGTGTGGGCCGCGCCGCCTTCGAGTACGCGGTCGACTACGCCAAGGAGCGCGTTCAGTTCGGGAGGCCCATTGCCAGCAAGCAGGCCATCGCCTTCAAGCTGGCGGACATGGCGATCGAGCTTGACGCCGCCCGCATGCTCATCTGGCGCGCCGCCTGGATGGCGGCCAACAACGTCCCCTTCCTTCGGGCCGAGGGCAGCATGGCCAAGTGCTACCCCTCGGATGTCGCTATGCGGGTGACTGTCGAGGCCCTCCAGGTCCTGGGCGGCTACGGCTACATGCGCGAGTTCCCAGTAGAGAAGTGGGTGCGCGACGCCAAGATCTTCCAGATCTTCGAGGGCACGAACGAGATCCAGCACATCGTCATTGGACGGGCCCTCACCGCCGTCCGCTAGACGATCCACCCGCCGAGCAGCCGAAGAGACCGGACCCCGGGCCCAGATGGCCCGGGGTCCGGTGCTGTCGCCTCAAGCCCGAGGCCGGAGGGCAGCGGGCTCAGCTCCGGCCTGCTAGCGCTTGCCTCCATCCACCAGCGAGAGCACTGCCTCCTCGATGCCCGCGGCTGTGAGCCCGTGAATCTCACACAGCTCCGGGTAGCTGGCAATATCCGTGCAGAACGTGTCTCTCACGCCCACCCGCGCCAGCTTGCCCACACCAGCCTCGGCCAGCACCTCCGCCACAGCGCTGCCGAGCCCGCCGATGATCCCGTGCTCCTCGGCCGTGACGATGCGACTGGTCTTCTGGGCCGCCTCGCGGACGGCGTCGACATCGAGCGGCTTGATGGTGTGCATGTCGAGCACTCCAGCCTGCACGCCTCGCGCCTTCAGCTTGTCGTGCGCCTCCAGTGCCTGATACACCATCGTGCCTGTGGCGATGATGGTGGCGTCGGAACCCTCACGAAGCGGAACGGCGCGCCCGATCTCAAAAGCATACTCTTCCTGATGGACAGGCACGAAAGCGCCCATGCGCACGTAAACGGGCCCCACTAGCTCGGCGGCGCCGCGGAGGCAACGCTCGGTCTCGTGAGGATCGGCGGGCGCCAGAACGGTCATGCCCGGGATGGCCCTCATGAGCGCCAGATCCTCAATGGCGTGGTGGGTACTCCCCCAGGGGCCGCCGACCAGGCCAGTGAAGTAGACAACGAGCTTGACATTCTTCCGGTTGTAGGCCAGGTCAGTTCTCACCTGCTCGAAGCCGCGCATGGTGACGAACGGCGCCATGCCGTAGACGAATACGAGTTTTCCGCGCGTCGCCAGCCCGGCGGCCACCCCGATCAGGTTCTGCTCCGTGATGCCCACGTCGAGGGCCCGCTCCGGGTACTTCTGGCCGAACGGCCCCACGGGGCCCATGTCCTGGCTAACAACGAAGAGGCCAGGATTGGCATCCCCCAGTTCCAGGAGGAGCTCAGGGAACGATTTCACAGCCTCCTGTAGAGTCACGGCACCACCTCCGGACCTTGGAGAGCCTCCGCCGCCTCCTCAGAGGTCAGACGTGTATAGTGGGCGCGCGGCGTGCCCTCCAAGCACGGTACGCCCTTGCCCTTCACCGTATGGGCCACGATAGCCGTCGGCCGGCCCGGCTCAGGCCGCCGCTCCAGGGCCGCCACCACCTGGGCCATGTCGTGACCGTCGATCTCGACGGTGTTCCAGCGGAAGCTCTTCCATTTGTCGGCCAGCGGCGCCACGGGGATGACGTCGTCAACCGCGTTCATCGCCTGGAAACGGTTGTGGTCGATGATGGCGACCAGGTTGTCCAGCTCGAACCGGGGTGCGGCGAGGGCCGCCTCCCACACCGTGCCTTCCTGCATCTCGCCATCGCCCATCACGACAAAGACGCGGTTCGAGCCGCCCTCGACCCGGCAGGCGACGGCCAGCCCCACACCGATAGGCAGCCCGTGGCCGAGGGAGCCTGTTGCCACCTCGACGCCGGGCACCTTGAGCGTCGGATGCCCGGCCAGGATGCTGCCCTTCTCCTCGTAGGTTCGCAGCGTCTCCACGGGGAAGAAGCCGCGCTCCGCCAGTGCCGAGTACAGCGCAAGCACGACGTGACCCTTGCTCAGGATCAGGTAGTCGCGGTCCCGGAGCCCGGGGTCCGCCGGGTCGATCTTCAGGATGTGGAAATAGAGAGCTGTCATCAGCTCGGTGACCGAGAGCGCTCCGCCGACGTGGCACACGTGCTCCGTCGCCAGCTCGATAATGTGGCGGCGAATCACTAGAGCCTGTCGCTCCAGCCGTTCTGTAACAGGGTTCGCAACCATAGGCTCCTCCTGTCTGCCTGCACTGCCTCTAGGGCATTCTACCCGCCTCGGCACAGGACGCAACAGGGCACGGACGCTCGTCAGCCTGCCAGACGGCGGGCAATCTCGAGACAACCGGCGCTGCGAGCTTTCACTTCGAGGCGACTTGTGGCGAGAGTGTACTGGGTGGTAGTATCAGAGCGCAGGCCAACAGAGCAGAGGCGGGAGGTACATCGTCGATGGCAAGGGCTACGCGACACGCGCACGCGGGACCGCACCAGCACCGCTACAGCAAGGACCGGGACAGCCTCCTTCAAAGGATGCGCAAGATTGAAGGTCAGGCCCGAGGCATCCAGAAGATGATTGAGGAGGACCGCTACTGCCCTGACATTATCCAGCAGCTCACAGCCCTCTCCCACGCCGCCGACGAGGTCTCCCTCATCCTGCTGCAGGACCACGTCGAAGGCTGCGTAGTGGACGCCATCCACGAGGAGCACGGCGAGCCCATGATCCGGGAGCTAATGGAGGTCGTCCGCCGCTGTATGCGCCGCTAGGCGCGCTCGTCCTCCAGGTATTGTCCCGGCCTGGCGCGCAGCAGCCTGACGATGCTCATCATGAAGGAGTTTTCGTCCTCAACCGCAAGGCCCGCCCGTCCCACGTTGCCCACCGTGTCGCGGTTGATGTTGACCCCGGAGAATCGCACCGAGACGGGGTTGAGCCAGTCCATCACCTTGCCAAGGATCCGGTTCCTGGCACGGACGTGCTCCAACAGGAGCGCCCTGCCGTCGGGGCGGGAGACACGGCGCATCTCCGCCAGACCCCGAATGGGATCCGGCACGGAGCAGAAGACGCAGGTGGCGGTCACAGTATGGAAGGCCTCGTCGCGGAACGGCAGGCGCTCAGCGTCGGCGAGGACGAAGTCCACCTCACGGCCCATGCGTTCGGCCCTCTTGACGGCCCGGCGCAACATGCCCGCGCTCAGGTCCACGGCCACCACCCTCGACTGCGCGGGGTAGTGCGGGACGTTGCGGCCGGTACCGACACCCACCTCCAGGATGCGCTCACCCTGCGCCTGGTCCCAGAGCCGCTTCCGCAGCCGCCCGAGAGCCAAGACCTCCATGGGCCACTGCGTGATGTCATACCGAGAGGAGTGACGGTCGTAGATCTCCTGCTCGCGGCGGGTTGCCTCCAGGGCGCCGTTCTCTGACATGGCCTACCTCAGGTCATTCCGGAGCTGCTCGAACTGCTCACGGGTGATGTCGCCGCGAGCGTACCGCTCCTTCGCTATATCGAGCGGCGACGGGCCAGCAAGCCCCGGCCGGTCCCATCGTCGCTCCCTATCACCAGTCAAGCGCGAGATCGCCCACACCGCCAAAGCGAGGATGCCACCCCAGAACAGGATCATCCACACCGCCCCGAAGGCCATCCAGCCCCAGCCATCACCCCAGCCGCCATGCATGGCATCCATGAACCACATAGCCAGTCACCCTCCTCCTCCGTAGGCTACTACCTGCTAGTATACACTACCTTACCGATCATGTGATGCACCCAGCGCCGGTGCGCACCCCGTGCCGCCCATCCTCGAAGGCTGAGGCCGCCGGCCAGCGGCAACAGCCACGCGTCCCCTCCGTCCCTGGGCCTTCCCGCCGGCCCCCTACTGTGCTTCACTAGGCGCCGATGAACCCGCCAGACGACAACGCGCGCCCGCCCCTCGCCAGCCAGCTCCTCTACGCGGCTGGATCGATGGGCTCGCAGCTCCTCCTGCAGACCATCTCCGCCTGGCTGGTCTACTTCTACGCACCGCCCATCGACGCCGACCGCACCTCGTTTCTACCCCTGACGGCGGTGGGAGCCATCCTCGGCCTGGGCCGCATCGTCGATGGGATCACGGATCCCCTCGTGGGCTACTGGACAGACATGACCCGCTCGCGCTGGGGGAGGCGAATCCCTTTCATCGTGGCCGGCGCGCCCTTCATGGCAATCACCTTCGTCCTGCTCTGGCTGCCCCCCGTCGATGGAGAGAGCGCCGTCAACGGCATCTGGCTGCTGTTCATGATCCAGTTCTACTTCTTCTTCGTCACCATCGTGGGCAGCCCCTACACGGCCATCCTGCCGGAGCTGGCCCGGCGCTCAGAGGACCGGGTGGCGGTTTCCGCCTGGCAGCTTGGGTTCGGGATGGTGGGTGCCGCCATCGCCTTGGTCGCTACGGGGCCCCTCATCCGCCTCCTCGACTTCCAAGTCATGGCTATCGCTATGGCCGGACTGGGGATGGCCGCCCGCTACGTTGGGCTGCTGGGTGTCATGGGGCGTCTGCGATACGTCCCGCCCGAAACACGACCGAGCCTGGCGGCAGCCCTGCGCACTACCTTCACCAACCGATACTTCCTGGCCTTCATGCCCAGCCTCATGGGCTTCAACGCCGCCGTACTCATGCTGACCCAGACGATCCCCTTCTTCGTCACCGCCGTTCTGGAGAAGACAGAGGCGTTCGTGTCGGTGCTGACGGGGACGGTGATGGGAGTGGCGCTGGTCTTTGCGCCGGCATCGGTGTGGCTGGCCAACCGGTTCGGCAAACGGCGTGTCTATGGGTGGGGGCTCCTGGCCTTCGCCTGCACGCTGCCCCTGCTGTCGGTGGCGGGGCTCATCCCCGGGGTCCCCAGGCTGCTCCAGACGGTGGTCATCGTCAGTGTCATCGGCCTGCCGCTGGGCGCCGTGTTCATCCTGCCCGACGCCCTGCTCTCCGACATCACTGACTACGACGAAGGGCGAAGCGGCACCCGGCGCGAGGCGATGTTCTTCGGCACGCGGGCAACCCTCGAGAAGATGGCGTTGGCGATCGCCTCACCGCTGTTCGCGGGGCTACTGGATCTCTTCGGGAGCACGCACGACGACCCGCTGGGGATCCGTTTGGTCGGGCCCGTCGCTGCTGTCCTGGCCTTCGCCGGCTACACCGTCTTCAGCATCGGCTACCGTCTGCCCGACAGGCCGGGCGGCGACACCTAGCGCGGCGCGATATCGCGGGGCCCGATTCCCTAGCGCCCGTGCCCCGTGGACCCTGGGCCGGTCATGCGCGTAGGGTCGAGAGCGCGCGCGAGGTCTTCCTCCGACAGGCCGCTGCGCTCCCGGGCGACCTCGCGGATGGTACGGCCGCTGCGCGCCGCCTCCTTCGCCACCTCCGCCGCCGCATCGTATCCGATGAGGGGCGCAAGCCCGGTGGCCAGCGCCAGCCCCCTCTCGACGGACTCCGGCCCTCGCTCTGTAGCCTTCAGTCCGTCCACGCAGCGTTCGGCGAAGTTGCGCGAGGCGGACGCCAGCAGTTCGATGGCCTGGAGCAGGTTGTAGGCGGCCACCGGCATCATCGTGTTCAGCTCGAAGAAGCCGCGGTGCCCAGCGAAGGCAATCGTCGCGTCGTTGCCGATGACCTGGGCACAGACCTGGATCAGGGCTTCCGGGATGACCGGATTCACCTTGCCCGGCATGATGGAACTCCCCGGCTGCACCTCGGGCAGGGCGAGCTCGCCAAGGCCGGCGCGCGGCCCGGACCCCAGCCAGCTAATATCGTTGGCGATCTTGAACAGTGCGATGGCGACCGCGCGCAGGGCACCACTGCAGGCTACCACGGAGTCCAGGTTGCTCTGAGCCTGGAAGTGGTTGTCCGTCTCGCGGACCGCCAGGCCCGTCGCCGCCGAGATACGCTGGCAGACCCGTGCCGCGAACTCGGGATGGGCGTTGAGCCCCGTGCCGACGGCGGTGCCGCCCAGCGCCACCTCCTGCAGCTCCTCGACTGCCCTCTCCTGGCGGCGCAAGCCTCGCTCGACCTGCCCGGCGTAGCCCTGGAACTCCTGTCCCAGGCGGATAGGCGTAGCGTCCTGAAGATGCGTGCGCCCCGTCTTGACGACAGGCATGAACTCCTTGGCCTTGGCCGCCAGCGAGGAACGGAGCGTCCGCAGAGCCGGGATCAGCTCGTCACGGATTGCCAGCGCCGCCGCCAGGTGGGTGGCCGTGGGGATGACATCGTTGGAGGACTGACCAAGGTTGACGTGGTCGTTGGGGTGAACGAGCTTTGAGCCGCGGCGTCCTCCCAGGAGCTCGGCAGCCCGATTGGCGATCACCTCGTTGGCGTTCATGTTAGTCGATGTCCCCGAGCCCGTCTGAAAGACATCGGCGACGAACTGGTCGTCCAGCCGGCCTTCCAGCACCTCACCCGCCGCCTGCGCGATGGCGCCTTCGAGTCGCGGCTCGATCAGGCCCAGCTCAGCGTTGACCTTGGCGGCGCACCGCTTGATGAGCCCCAGGGCAGCGACGAAACGCCGCTGGAATCTCAGCCCGCTTATCGGGAAGTTCTGCACCGCCCGCATGGTCGATGCGCCGTAGTAGGCGCCCCGGGGCACCCGCATGGCTCCCATCGAATCCCGCTCCGTACGCATGGCCTTGGTGCTTGCCATCATCGCCTCCCCTCGCCTCTGCCTGGCGACGCACAGCGGCCGCGGCGCGCCAGCGCCGAGCACCATCTCACACGGCACTCAGCGGTACGGTAGTGCCAGGACTATCGAGACGTCAATCGGAAGAGGGACTGCGCAGGTAGGGGTGGGGCCTACCCCCAGGCGACGAGCCCCAGGTCGCAGGGGGCCGCCAGGAGCGGGTGACGGGGCATCACCCGCACGACGAAGCCGTAGCTTCCGCTGTCGCCGGGCGGGATCGTGGCCTCGTAGCGATGAACAGTGGAGCCGTCGCGCGCGCACCAAACCGCCGGTATGGTCTCTGGGGCCACGATCTCCCCCACGGCCGTGAGACGGCCGAGAAGGAGCGTCACGTCTACGTCCTCGGGCCGCACCTTGCCCAGCCGCACACGGATCTCCGCGCTGGCGGGCTTCCCCGAGAGCGTCTCATCCGGGATCTGGTGGCCCTGGACCTTCACGCCGCTCCAGGCAGAGGCCACCCTCCGCCTCCACTCCACCAGTTCGGCGGCGGCGGCCGAATCATTGCTGGTCAGCTCTGTCCAGCGTTCGGCAGCCGGGAGGTAGAACTCCCGCAGGTAGTCCTGGACCAGCCGTGTCGTGTTGAATCGCGGACAGAAGGCCTCCATGGCGTTCTTCACACGGGAGATCCATCGCCTGGGAAGGCCGTCCGGGCCACGATCGTAGAAGAGAGGGACGATCTCGTGCTCGAGAACGTCGTAGAGAGCGCTGGCCTCGAGCTGGTCTTGGAGCTCGACATCGTCGTACTCCTCACCCCTGCCGATCGCCCAGCCCAGTCCAGGTTCGTATGCCTCAGCCCACCAGCCATCGATGACGCTCAGGTTGAGGGCGCCGTTCACCGTGGCCTTCATGCCGCTCGTCCCGCTGGCCTCCATTGGGCGCCGCGGGGTGTTCAGCCAGACATCGACACCTTGAACGAGGTAGCGGGCGACGACCATATCGTAGTCCTCTAGGAAGACCACGCGCCGGCGGAATCGCTCGCTGCGCGCATGCTGAACGACGGTGCGGATGACCGCCTTGCCATCGTCGTCGTCGGGATGCGCCTTGCCGGCCATGATGATCTGCACGGGCTTGTCCCGGTCCGCCAGGATAGCCTCCAGACGCTCCGGGTCCTCGAAGATGAGCGCGCCCCGTTTGTAGGTGGCGAAGCGGCGGCCGAATCCGATGGTCAGGGCACGTGGGTCAAGGACCTCGCCGGCGGGGGCGGCATCGGTAGGGGAAGCGCCTCGCGCTTCCATCTGTGACCGTAGCGCACGCCTGGCGAACGCCACCAACCGTTCCCGCCGTCGCTCGTGGGTCCGCCACAGCTCCTCAGCGGGGATGCTCTGAACACCATGCCAAACGCCGGCGTCCGCATCGCGCTCCGCCCAGGCAGGCCCCAGGTAGCGGTTAAACAGCTCCACTATGTCGTGAGAGGCCCATGACCGCAGGTGCACACCATTCGTGATCGCCGTGATCGGGACCAGCTCCGCGGGGACGGACGGCCAGACCCGTTGCCACAGCCCACGCGCCACCTCGCCGTGTAGCTGGGAGACACCGTTGCGATACGAGGAGAACCTTAGCGCGAGGAGGGGTGGAGAGAATGGCTCGTCTCGACTGGAGGCCGAGTAGCGCCCCAGGGCCATCATTCGCTCCGTGCTAAGACCCAGCTCTCGATACCAGTCCCCCAGCACCTCCTCCACCAGATCTGCCGGGTATTCCTCGATAGCTGCCGAGACACAAGTATGGGTGGTGAAGACCGTGCCGGCCACCACCGCCTCCCGCGCGGTCTCGAAATCGACGCCGGCCTCACGCATGAGCTTCCCGATCCGTTCCAGCACCAGAAGCGAGGAATGACCCTCGTTCATGTGGACGACGGCCGGAGCCACGCCGAGCGCCTCCAGAGCGCGAATGCCGCCGATCGCCAGCAGCGCCTCCTGCTGAAGGCGCGTCCGTCGATCGGCGGTGTAGAGACGGCCGCAGATGCCCCGCTGCGCAAGCGAGTTCTGGGGCACGTTGGTGTCGAGCAGGTAGAGAGGAGTACGCCCTACGTCTACGCGCCAGATCTGTGCCACCAGCTCAGCACCGGCCAGGGGCAAACTCACCAGCAGAGGCGATCCGTCCGCGTTGCGTTGAATCCGGACCGGCAAGCTGTAGAAATCGTTCTCGTGATACAACTCCTGCTGCCACCCCTCCGGGTTGAGGTACTGCCTGACATACCCCTCCTGGTAGAGGATGCCCATCCCCACCAGGCCAAGCCCAAGGTCGCTGGCCGACTTGAGGATGTCGCCGGCGAGCATGCCAAGGCCACCGGCGTAGATGCGCAGGCAGTCGGTGAGCCCGAATTCGGCCGAGAAGTAGGCAACACAAGGCCCGTCGGCACTCGAGCCGTTGGATCCGTGGTTGCGCTCCATGTACTTGGAGTGCCGGCGGTAGACGTGGTCAAGGTGGGCAAGGAAGCTCTCATCGCTAGCGACAGCGTCCAGCACCTCCTGTGAGAGCTGGCCGAGCATGGCGATCGGGTTGTGGTCGGTCTGCTCCCAGAGGTCCGAATCCAAGCGCCGGAAGAGGTCGATGGTGGAGTTGTCCCAGGACCAGCGGAGATTGAACGCAAGCTCCGTGAGGGGGGCCAGCTCTGCCGGCACCGAAGGCACGACTGCGAATACGCGGGTTGGCTGCATACTCTTACACCTGTGCGACGAATGCCGCAGCGCACGCGGCCGAGGAGAGTTCATAGAGTGTATCGACCGGGCGGCCGCCGTTCAGAAGGGCTAGTGGCTAACGGGCGGATCACAGAACAGTCGTCGAGGCGCCCGCACCAGGGGAACCAGCACGCGTACGCCGGTCGGGCGACGTAGGACAACAAGGGGCGGCCCAAGTGGCCGCCCCTTCGTCCTGCGGATGGGGAGTCTTGGCTTATGGCAAGGAACCGGACTGCAGCCCTCGGTAGGACGCCAGAAGGTACCCTCCTAGCATCGGTAGGAAAGGGCCGGGCGTCCGTGGCAGCGCATATGCGGGGCCTAGCTTCGGGGGCGGCGGCGTGAGGCACGGCTAGGCGCTCGCCACGCACCTGACGGACAACGAGAATCATGCCCGTACTCGTGGCACTGCCGTCACAGCGCGTGACCCACGCCCATCGTGGACGAGAACGTTTGAACGTTGTAGATTAGGGCGACCGGCTCCGTTCCTGGGGGCGGCTATGGCACCGGGGCCGTGAGGCCCAGCCGGGGCGCGGCCAAGGCCCGTCGGTGGCATGGCCGATGGCGTGGTCAGCGCAGGCGGCTCGGCTGATCGTGCGAGAGGGACTGGACCGTATGCAGACGTCCTCGACCAAGTGAGGAGGGAGGAGGAGGGCTGTGTCGGAACCATCCAAGCTGCTGGACGAGGTTCTGAAGTACAGCGGCGAGAAGAAGTCACCGCTATCCCGCCTTCGCAGCTACCGGGCGCAACTCGCCCTCGAGCTGTCCGAGATCCACTGGGCCATTCTCTTCGCTCACGCCCTCCTGTGGCCACTGCCCAAGGGGTCGTTCGGCCGTATTCGAACCGCGGCCTACAGGCTCATTGGCTTCAAGATTGGCCGCGGGACGTCCATTGGCAAAGGTGTGCGCATACAAGGTATGGGGAGACCTTACGGTCGACTCTCCATCGGCGACAAATGCTTGATCGGGGGCGCCCACTTCCAGCTCAACGAGACCGTAACCATCGGCGACAGGGTCATCATCGGCGCCGAATGCTTCATCACCACCGATGGCCACGAGATCGGCGAAAGTGAGCAGCGCTTCGGCCGCCTGAAGAGCCGGCCGGTGGCGATCGGCGACGGCGCCTGGATCGGCCGCAGGTCGACCATTATCGCTGTCAACGTCGGAGCTGGCAGCGTTGTGGCGAGCAACTCCGTCGTCACCAAGGAAGTGCCCCCCAACACCATGGTGGGTGGCGTCCCCGCCAAGATCATCCGCGAGCTGGCGCCCCGGACTCAGACCGAAGTCAAGTAGTGGCGAACGATACAGGCGAGCGGAGGAGGCGGCGGGCCCACCAGGCCAATCGCCAGTTCCTCAGCGCAGGGCTTCGGCTTGCCTCCGCCAAGGATGATAGCGAGCGCTGGACCGCGGGGCAGGACAGATAGTCCTCGCGAGCCCGATTCTTCGCTGCGCTCACAACGAGGGCATCAGAGGTCAGTGGGGGCGGAGCGTCCGCCGAGGGCCGCCCGTAGCGGAGGCCTTCAGGCCTCCACCGGCCAGGGAATGCCCTCGCTACCCCCTACACGCTGAGGATGTGGACGCAGGTTGCGGCGGCCTCGCCGCGCACCATACCGCCGCCGTTCTCGCAGAGGCCCACCTTGGCCCCCTGGACCTGCCGTTCGCCGGCCTCGCCGCGGAGGTGGAGGAATATCTCGTAGATCTGGGCCACGCCCGTCGCGCCCACCGGGTGACCCTTCGAGAGCAGGCCGCCGCTGGGGTTCACAGGCACCCTGCCGCCGAGCTCGGTCACACCCTCGTCGATGAGGCGGCCGCCTTCGCCCTCCGGGCAGAGGCCAAGGTCCTCGTAGATGAAGATCTCGGCCGGGGCGGTGGCATCGTGGAGCTCGATGACGTTCATATCCTCGGGCCCCATGCCCGCCATGTCGAAGGCCTTCCGAGCGACGCGGGCGGTGATGCCCGGCATCCCAGGCTTCATGTCCTTGCCCGAACCGAGCGCTGAGCCCCGCACCCAGACGGGCTTCGTCGTGTATTGGCGCGCCTTCTCCGCACTTACGAGAAGGGCGGCCGAGGCACCGTCGCCGGTCGGCGCGCACATGAGGCGAGTCAGCGGCTCCGCCACCGGCGGCGAGTTCAGGATCTCCTCCAGCGTGTAGCGCTCTCGGTACTGCGCATGTGGGTTGAGGCTGCCGAAGAAGTGGTTCTTCACCGCCACCTTGGCGTACTGCTCCTTGGTAGTTCCGTACCTCTCCATGTGGGCGCGGGCTCCGGCGGCGTAGATGTCCATGAACATGCTGCGCGACTTCCCAGCGCCGCCGCCCTCGCCCGCGGGAGCGCCCTCCTTCTCCTTCTTCTTCAGGTCGGCCTGGAGGTTCGCAATGATCTGCTGCACGATCTCCACATCCACGCCGGCGCTGAACGAGGCGAACATCTTCGCCTTGTCCTGCTGGTAGATCTTCTCCATTCCCACAGCCAGTGCGACGTCGTACATGCCTGAGGCGACGTAGAGCCACGCCAGATGAAAAGCCGTCGAGGAACTGGCGCAGGCGTTCTCCGTATTGACCATAGGGATCTCCTCGATCCCCATCTCCCGCAGGACGACCTGCGCCCGGATGCACTCCTGGCCTGTGGAGAGCCCGGCGGCGGCGTTGCCCACGATCGCCACCTCCGGCACCGACTTGTCCATGCCGGCCGAGCCCAGAGCAGCCTCTACGGCCTCTCTGGTGATGTCTTTCAGGCTGCGGTCCAGGTACTTCCCGAACCGGGTCATCCCCGCTCCGACAACAGCAACGTCCCTCACGGTCGTTCTCCTTCAGGCTCCAAGCGATGCAGCATCCGCACTCCAAAGATACAGGCCGGTCCGTCCACGGGCAAACCAGCGCCCGCAGGCCTGCCGCGGCCCCGCTCGTGTCTAGCCGGACTTCCCGCCCGAGGCGAGAAACGCCTCCACCTCGGCGGCGCGCGGCAACGACGGCTGTGCACCCATTCGGGTCACAGCGAGGGCGCCGGCGGCGTTGGCCAAGCGAACCGCCTCTAGCAGGGGCGATCCCCGCAGCAGCGCCACCGCCAGGGCGGCCACAAAGGCATCGCCGGCGGCTGTGGTGTCGGCCACCTCCACGCGGAAGGCCGGAACGTGGTGTGATCCTTCGTCGTCCACCAGGAGCGCTCCCTCAGAGCCCAGCGTGATGACAACGGCGGGGGCTCCCAGCGAGCGCAGCCGCTTGCCCACGGCCGCCCAGTCCTGTTCTTCGTGCGGGTCCGTCCCAGCGAAGAGCCCGGCCTCCACCTGGTTCGGCACCAGGACGTCCACGTGCCCAAAGTAGGCCTCATCGCCGTGGCGATGGGGCGCCGGGTTGAGGATGACACGGGCGCCAGCTCTCTTCGCCGCCCGAACGGCCCGCTCGACCACCTCGCGTGGCACCTCCAGCGGCAGGACCAGGAGACGGCAGCGGGCCGCCCAGCTCTCGGCATTCGCCACGGCCGACTCGTCCCAGGCGGCATTGGCGCCTGGCACCCAGACGATGCAGTTCTGGCCGCTGTCGTCAACCACGATGAGGGCCACTCCGGACTGAACGGAGGCTCGACCGACACCCGCCGTGTCCACGCCCTCTTCCTGGAGACCGGCTACTAGCTCGTCGCCGAAGGGATCGAGGCCAACCTGGCCCACCATGCGGACCGAGGCGCCGAGCCGGGCCGCTGCCACCGCCTGGTTCGCCCCCTTGCCCCCCAGGAAGCGGTCGAATCGCCGCCCCGGCACCGTCTCGCCCGGCCGGGGCAGGCACGATGCCTGGACTACCAGGTCCATGTTCAGGCCGCCGACAACACAGATGTCGACCAGGGAAGGTCTCTCCAAGCCAGTGCCCTCGCCCTACCCCAGCACCGTCGAAGCTGGCGCGGCAGCCAGCCCTGGGTCTCGCTCCCGCACGCCTCGCAGGAGGTGATCGCTAAGGCGCTTGGCGAAGGAGATGATGGTGAGGACGGTCGGGAGGCCGAGAGCCTCGGGGAAGACGCTGGCGTCACAGACGTACAGGTTCCTGACGGCAGTCTGGAGGTCCGCGTCCACCAGCTCGCCCAGACGAGCGGTGGCGCTCGGGTGCGTACCCCGTAGCCTTGACACGTAGATGGAGTCGGGGTCACAGCCGGCCTTCACCAGGATCCGGCGGCAGACGACAGTCGCGTGGTGCAGTCGCTCCCGGTCGCGGGCCGTAAGGGGCTTGCTGACCCGACCTTCGATGGAGACGATGCCGGAGAGCTCGTCCGTCACCTTGATCATGAGCCCGACCGTCCGGCGATAGCTGCGCCAGCTCAGCAGATGGCGCGGCCCCTTGAGAGTCGCCATGATGGGATAGAGCACCCAGGGATCGATGAGCGTGCTGAGCATGTACCCGTGCTCAACATCGTGCCACCCCACGGTCATCGGGGGCTCGAACGCGGTCCCCGGCTCCTTCGAAACGCCGTAGACCATCACGGTCGGGTCCATGGCCATCCCGCGCCCGGCGTCGCCGAAACCGGACTTCTGAAGGACGAGAGGCGTCCCGATTCCGCCCGCGGAGACCACCACAACCTTGGCTCGCACCTCAAACGGCCGGCGTCCGGGGAGCACGCCGCGCACTCCTCCCGCCTGCCCGTCCTCGACGATGATCTCGTCGACACGGGCGCGGGTCATCAACCTGCAGCCAGCCGACACGGCGTCCTCGATGTACTCATTGGCCGTCCACTTGGCGCCGCAGCGGCACCCCAGCATGCACTTCGCGCCGCAATCGAATCCGCGGCTCCTCGACGGGTCCATGAACTTGGGCAGCGGCTGCCAGTCGTAACCCAGACCCTGGGCCGCCTCCATCACCCTCCGAGACGCCTTTCCCAGCGCCTCGTCCGGCAAGGGCTCGATGCGCAGCTCCTCGATGGTCTCCTGCGCGTACGCATCGAGGTCTACGCCGTACCGCTCCTTGAGCCAGGGCGGGGGCGTGGCCGCGCAACCGCAGTACATGTTGGTCGCACCGCCGGTCATGATGGGGCGAATTATGTTAAGTCCTTCCTCCGTGAACATCAGGCCATGCTCATCGCTGTAGACCAGGGCCCCCAGGTGGCTGCCGTAGTACGGCTGTCGACGGTAGTCCCTGCCCATCTCCAGCAGAGTCACCCGTTGGCCCGCCCGGGCGAGCTGGCGCGCAACCGTGGCCCCCCCTGGGCCGGAGCCGACCACCACCACATCCGTCTCTTGAGTCATCATGTTCTGCGCCATGACATGCCTCCTCGGTACGTGCAGGCCCGCATCCTCCCGATCGCCGCCAGGACGGTCAGGCGGGCATCAGATCGCGAAAGGCCCGTGGCACCTGGCGGAGATCGTCGGCGGTCGGCTGGCCGAAGGGGAGTGGCAGTGCGTTGTACGTGTGCCAGTACAGCACGGGCCCCTCGCCGAGCGCCCCGGCCTTCACCTGGTCGACCAGCGCCGCCATTGTCTTCGCCGTGTAGACGCCTTCCAGTTCCAGACCCTCCGTCTCCCTCACCAGCTCCTCGGCCCGGCCCGCCTTCTCCGTCGCATGACCGTAGCCGGCGCCCAGCCAGTCCGAAAGGATCGTCACCTCCTCGGGCGGGATGTCACCGTCCGGGAGCGAGGCCCCGCGTCGGCGCAGCAATCGCGCCGAGCGGTTGGCCAGTCCCGTCACGATCTTCCCTCCCAGTGGGATCGTGTCGTTGACCACCACGGGCAGCAGTCGACTGCGCAGCCCGGCCAGTCGCAGACCCAGAAGGAGCCCCGACGCCGTCCCACTCGACCCCAGGGCGACGAAGATGTGGGACGGCTCCGGCAGTTCGCCCGCTCCTATCTGGTCGGCCAGCTCCAGCGCCGCGTTGACGAACCCGACGGCCCCCAACGGCGAGGAGCCACCCGTCGGCAGGAAGTATGGCAGTCGGGCATGCGGCCAGTCCGCGTGCCGCAGCATCACGAACGGCGCTGTGACAGCGGCCCTGGGCACGGTTCGGGTGCGGTAGAGCGTGGCTCCGGCCTGATACAGCCGCCACACTTGCTCCCGCACATGGTCGTTCACCGGCTGGTCGATGAGCAGAAGGACGGTGCGAAGCCCATTCGCTCGCGCGTACAGAGTGGTCGCCAGGCCGTGGTTGGTGGCGATGGCGCCGAAGGTGAGGACCGTCCGCCGGTGCCGTCGCAGGGCATCGGCCAGGATCAGCTCCAGCTTGCGCGCCTTGTTGCCGCCGTAGATGGTGCCGTATAGGCCATCGTTCTTCACCCAGATCGGCGGCCCTCCGAGCTGGCCAGACAGACGGGTCAGGGGCGCCACCGGGCTGGGCTCCTTCCCCAGAGCCAGGCGCGGAAGCGTGTCCCGCAGTTCAGGGTAGCGAGCGTAGAGCGGATACGTGTAGGAGTCTGGTTCGCTGGTCGTCGCGCCGCCTCCTCGATGCGTCGAAGTCGCGGGTTCCGAAGCCTATTATAGCGCTCCTGGCCTGGTTCACCACTGTCTCCCGTGCCTCGCTGGAGGCAAGGGCCCATGACAGCAACTGGTGCGCTATCAGTGGGTGTTGGTTTGGAGCGACTCCCGCGGACTGGAAGTCCGCGGCTTCCAGATTCGCCAACCATGCCGCCGACTTCAGTCGGCGGTGCCATGAGATCTGCCGCCAATTCACCGGCCAACCATGAACTACTGACCCATCCCGGCCGGTCTTCCGCGCCGTCCCCAGCGATGATACGCTGGTAGCTCGATGTAGGAACTACAGGAAGCCAATGGGAGGGAAACCATGGTCCACAACATCGTTCACTTCGAGATCCCGACCGAGGACGGAGAGCGTGCGAAGCGCTTCTACCAAGAGCTCTTCGGCTGGAAGATCGAGTCGGCCGAGGGTGGCTACAACCTGATCACCGTCGGCGAACCGGGACCCAACGGCGGCATGATGCAGCGCCAGGCGCCCGGAGCCGGCATCACGGTCTACATCAACGTCGAGTCCGTGGACGAGTACGTGAAGAAGATTCAGTCCCTGGGCGGCACCGTCGTCATGCCGAAGACCGCCGTGCCCACGATGGGTTACTTCGCGATCTTCCTGGACACAGAGAACAACGCCCTGGCCATCTGGGAGGAGAACCCGCAGGCGGCGTGACGTTCGGGGTCCATCGAGCCCCGACGACACTCGCTGTCGGTCACCTGACCCAGCCACCGCCCTGGCTGGATCGCTGACAAGCGCCCATCCGCTGCTCCAAGGGGAGCCTCATGACGCCCACGACGTGGCACAGCCGACGGCTCGCGTGGCTGGTGGTCCTAGCAATGCTGGGCAGCCTTGCGGTCGCGTGTGGTGGGGACGCCACACCCTCGGGGGGTGGAACCGTCGCCCCAACGGCAGAGGGCGAGTGGCAGCCCACGCATCGCTTCCAGGAGGCGGAGGGCCTCACCTGGCACTACGTGGAGGCGGGCGAGGGCGAGCCGGTGGTCTTCCTCCACGGCCTTCCAGAGTCGTGGTACTCCTGGCACTACCAGCTCGAGGCGCTGTCGGACGACCACCGCGTCATCGCCATCGATCTGAAGGGCTACGGCCAGTCTGACAAGTCGGACGGCGACTACTCAGCCGGCCAAGTGGCAGAGGAAGTGCTTGCCCTGCTCGATGCCATTGGCCTCGACAGCTTCAACCTGGTAACGCACGACTGGGGAACCGGTATCGGCGACTACATCGCCGGCAGGCACCCCGACCGTATTCTGCGCTACGTGCGGATGGAGGCCCCGGTTCTGGTAACCGACCCGGCCAACCACCCCCAGTTCGTCGTCTTCCGCAACCAGGAGCTCGCTGCCGAGATCATGGGCAACACCGAGGCGTTCGTCCGCAACGTCTACGAACCACGGACGGTCCAGCCCATCCCGGAAGAGGACATGCTCCGCATCATTGAGGAGTTTGGCCGGCCGGGAGTCGCCGAGGCGGTGCCACGCTACTTCCGTGACTTCGGCGATTTCGGCGAGGAGCTTCGCCAGGAACGCGCCGCACTCTTCGCCGCGATGGACTTCCCGGTGCTGCTGCTGCAAGGAGACAGCGACCCGGCTCAGCCGCCCTCCTACTTCGAGGGGGCAACCGACGCCTTCCCCGACGCCGAACTCAAGTGGGTGACGGAGGCCGGCCACTTTACCGAGCTGGAGCAGCCGGAGCAGGTCACGAAGGCGATCCGCGACTTCCTCGAGCGCTAGTCCAACCGGGAGTGCGCGGCAGGCAACACGCGGTAGCCAGCGGCCGGCGTGCTATTCCTGTGTTGAGCCGGCGCCACCATCGAGGATGACGATCAGCTCTTCGCCCCGCTTCTCGACGCGATACTTGTTGATGGCCTCCGTCGCCGGGCCGCTCACCCTCTTCCCCTCGTGGTCGAAGGTGGAATGGCCAATGCTGCAGCAACGGACCTCTGCCCTTCCTTCGACGGGATCGAGCCTCCTCCGCCCGGTGTGGGTGCAGCGGTTCTCAAATGCCAGGTACTCATCGGCATCCGTGTGGACGACAAGCACGCGAGACGGAAGATGCTTGCCCTCCAGGCGCACCGCTCCGCCCGCCGGAGCGAGTGGCCCCGCCCCGCTGAGTCTGATAGTCACCTGGTTCCCTTCCGCTGTCCAAGACCCCGCGTCGAGAGGACGGGTCTCACAAATGCCCAGGATTGACTTGAACAAACCCGTGATTGATGCCATTGCCCCCGGACCTCCTTCCTACCGCCGCTCTTCGGCCATTCGAGCGTTCTGATCGCCCGCATCATCCCAGAAACAAGCCGGGCACCGGCCCGCCGGGCCTGGGCGCCCTCCTACCTGTACTCAATCTGGTAGCGACGCGCCTCCTCCGCCGACACGACCCGCTCTCCGCCGTCCTCACCCTGAACGACGACGCCCGAGTGCAGGAGGAGCTTGAGAGCCTTCGCCCGCTTCTCCAGTGTCTCGAAGCAGACGATAGCGCAGTTGCCGCACGCCACGTTCGTGTCCTGGCGGCTGCGAGCCAGAATGCCCGGCCGATCGTAGCCGGCCACTTCCATGGAAAGGCGAAGGAAGTTCGGCAGCTCGGGCCTCTCAGCGGCCCGCTGTCGCTGCTCGGACGCCAGGTGAGTCAGCAGCCGCAATAGGTCGCCGTCGTCCTCAGGTATGGCGTAGTGACTGGGCACAAACGAGGACCACTTGCGATCGACGCTGAGGCCCGTGAAGGCGCCACAACTGATGGCGCAGCGGGCGTGCATCCCCCGCTTGGCATGCGTGATCGTGCGGCCGCCCAGTGTGAATGATACCGACTCGTCCCAGCTCAGGAAGACGCCGGGACAGGCCTTGAGGCAGATGTTGCAGTGGTCGCAGGGATTCTCCTCCAGGGGACGGTCCGCCTCCAGGTCGGCGTCCGTAATGAGTGATGAAAGGTAGACACGGCAGCCGAACGCCGGCGTCATCAGGTTCCCGTTCCAACCGATGGCGCCCAGGCCGGCGGCGAAGGCGGCGTAGCGATGAGAGAAGGGAGGGATGAGACCCTTCACCACATTGGAGCCGGGCTCGTAGACGGCATTCGGTGAGAGGGATTCGGCCCGGAAGCCCTCCCAGCGCAGAAGACCGGCCACGCCCAAGCCGATGCGTCCCAGCGTCTGGATGTTCTCATGGAAGTGATTCCTGTACTCCTGAGCGTCCTCCTTGGCCAGGAACTTGAGGACCGCCCCTTCCGGCTCCACGACCAGGAAGCTGACCACTGAGCGTGCCCCGGGAACGATGCGAGTGGGGTCAGCCGTGGGCGGTCCCGCAAGGGCCTCGGTGGCCGCGATACCCACCTTCGTCGCCCCCAACTCCACTGCGAGACGTTTAACACGGGTGGAAAGCGAATCCGCCATTCTACGATCCTCTAGCAGTGACTCCCGCGCACTTCAACCTCGCGCCGGTCGTCCAACCAGCTACACGGAGTGTACATCAGCGAGTCGATCTTGGGGCAGTCTCGCTCCACTTCGTGAGCTACTCCGGGACGGGAGGGAAGCCATGGACGTTTGCGCGGCCTTGGGGCCGAGCACACCGCGTGGATCGCCCCCTAGCGGCGTGCCCCTGGCGCCTGCGGCCGCCCGCCGTCCATGCGAAGGAGCGCCTTGATCTTGGTGCTGACACCGTTGGAACGGGTGAGAAGAACGCCGTCCTGGTTGTAGAGGCAGTACTGAATGTGAGCGTTCGGCTCGGCGGGGACATCCAGGAGCAGCTCGCCGTCCGCCGCGTGGACCCGGAGCCCGTCAGGGAACGACTCGGTGCCCTGCGACTCGGCTGTCAGATACCCCGCGCAGTCGTAGAGGTGGAAGTAGACATAGGGGTAGCCGTTTTCGTCCAGGCCAACGCGCAGCAGCACCTCGCCAGTGGGTCCGTCCATGAAAGCGATCGATGAGCCTGGACGTCGATGTGCGAGTTTCGTGACCCCTCCTAGATGGTTCCGCGACAAGTCCTTCGAAGCATGTCCCTAAGCAAGGCGGCGATGGGCGAGGCATCTCGCCGGATACAGCACATTGGTCTTTCTCGGATCCCGCCCGCGGCCGGCGTTGTGGCTGTGGTCGGCAGTCTCACGCCGGCGCCCTCAGCGCCTGCGCCGGAAGCCACCTTTCCCTCGCCGCTCGCGGCGGCGCCCAGCCGGCGGCGATTCGTCCACGACCACGTCCATTCTGTATCCCCTGAGCTCAGCGCCCTTCAGCCCTTCGACGGCGGCAGTGGCGGCCTCGTCGTCAAGTTCGACCAGAGCGTAGCCACGGGGTCGCCCCGCGCGGTTGCGGGCGACGCGGACAGAGCCAATGTCTCCGTAGACTGAGAAGACCTTGCGCAGATCGCTGTCTGTGACCTCCGGCGACAGGTTGCCCACAAACAGAGTGGTCAATGGGTTGCTCCTCGGCGCGCCTTTAGCCCACGCGGCGGACGTGAACGGCCCGGCTCCGGCTCGGCTGCCGCGGGTCCGGCTCGGTCTCGAACTCGACCTGCAGACCCTCCTCCAGTTCGTCGAATGTGGGCTGCTCCACTGCGCTGCTGTGAAAGAAGATGTCACCGCTGGAGCCCTCGACTTGGATGAAGCCGAAACCCCTGTCGCGAATCACACGCTTGATGGTGCCTACTGCCATGGTGCCAGCCTCCTTGCCGGGCGCGCCTGGTGCTTGGACACGAGCCGTCCCGTGGGAGGGGCTGCGTCTCTCTAGCCGGGGCGACGGCCGTTTCGCGGTCGCAACTTGAGGGCGCGCTTTCGCGCCCGTCGCATCGCCTTGGCGCGTGCCAGCCTTCGCGCCTCGGACTTCGACACGAAGTGGCGCCGTCTCTTCACTTCGCGCAGGATGCCATCCCGCTGCATCTGCTGGCGGAAACGGCTCAGCAGCCGTTCCTGAGAT